>NZ_JBEPEH010000072.1:0-21130 GCF_040300725.1 Dactylosporangium sp. NPDC000244 | reverse complement strand
GGAAGAGGAAGGAGGCGAGGAAGAGGAAGGAGGCGAGGAAGAGGAAGGAGGCGAGGAAGAGGAAGGAGGCGAGGAAGAGGAAGGAGGCGAGGAAGAGGAAGGAGGCGAGGAAGAAGAGAATGAGGGCAGCTCAGCGGCGCGGAGGGCGCTTCTTCGAGGGCTTCTTCGCAGGCGCCGCCTTCGACGGGCGGAAGAAGACGAACGCCAGGGTGCCGCCGACGACGACCACGCCCAGCAGGTACCAAACCCAGGTGAACGACGTCGAAGCAGGCGTCGGCGCCGGCGGTGCCGACGACGGAGGCGGCTCGCAGGTCTTCTCGTCCGGCGTCGGGGTCGCGCCGGACTCGGCCACGTGCAGCACGCCCTCGCACCGCCCGATCGCCGGCGTCCCCATGTCCGCCACGATCGTCCACGCGCCGGGGGCCAGGGTGCCGCTGTACGTCACCGCGTCCCCGTTCCGCTTGAGCGGCACCGGCCCGACCCGCTCGCCCGTGCTGGACGTCGCCAGCATCGTCATGCCGATCGGCTCCGTGACCGGGTGGCCGTCCTGCCAGACGGACGTGACCCAGACCGAGCCGCGGCCGTCGCCGTGCAGGGTGAGCACGACTCCGGCGTGCGCGTCGGCGTCCTCGGCGAACCCGAAGACGGCGACGGCGACCGCGATCACGGTCGCCACGAGACACGCCGCGGCCCGGCGCCACACGGGCGCCGGGCCGGGACGGTCGAACGTCGGGTGCGTCATGCCTGCTGCGGCACCCAGCTCTGGTACTTCGCGCCGGAGGCCTTCTGCAGCACCAGCAGGCGGCTGCCGAAGAACTGGTTGCCGCTCACGCCCACGACGAGCCCGCTCGGCGAGGTGAGGGCGACGCCGAAGTCGGTCTTGGTGACCGTCCACTTGAGCGCGTTCGCGCAGTCGGTCTGCACGATCGTGGCGCCCGCCGCGTCCTTGTCGCCCGCGGTGCTCAGGCACTCGTTGGTCGCCTTCGAGCGGACGATGAACTTGTCGCCGGCCGCCTCGAGCTTCCACTGCTGGTTCGCGCCGCCGTGCTGGCGGTACAGGATGACGGGCGTTCCCGCGGCGCGCCGGGCGCCGAAGAGGTCGACGACCCCGCCGGTCAGGCTGTTGCCGAACACCATCCACGCCCCCGCAGTCGGCGAGGCGGCCGCGGCGGTGTGCACCGTCACGGTCTTCGTGTACGGGGTCAGGGAGTTGCCCTGCGCGAGCGAGATCCCGATCTGGTAGTCGGTGTCGGCGCGCATGCCGACGATCCGGACGTTCGTCGCGGTGGTGCGGCCGATGACCCGGTTGTTGACCAGGACGGCGTACCGGGCGCCGCTGCCGGCCGGGTCGAAGGACAGCCGGACAGAGGTCGTGTCGAGCGCACTGGTCCGCAGCTCCTTCAGGCCGCCGGTCGACGTCTTGGTGGGCGTGGGCGTCGGGCTGGCGGTCTTCGTCGGCGTGGGCGCCGGCGACGCGGTGGTCTTCGACGGCGTGGGCGTCGGCGAGGACGTCGTCTTCGAAGGCGAGGGTGAGGCGGACGTCTTGGTCGGCGTCGGGGTCGGCGTCGGGTCGGTGCCGCCGCCGTTGCCGGCGATCAGGAACTGGTTGTTGGCCACGTTCCAGTTGTTCGCCAGGTAGCTGCCCGGGCTCGGGTTGGTGTTGTAGTAGTCGTCGTGGTTGCAGTCGAGCCGGTCGTCGTGCTTCTTGTCGGCGCACTTGACGCTCGTCTTGAGGCCGCCCGAGTCGTTGTAGCACATGATGTCGTACTCATCGAGGCAGTGACCGGCCTTGCTGGAGTTCGGCGCGTTGTTGTTCACGGCTCCGAGGTTGTGGCCCAGCTCGTGCGCGGCGACGCTGGCGGCCCAGCAGCCGTTGTCGCTGCGGCCGTACCCCGGGCCGCCGTTGCTGCGGTTGTTCGCGCCCGGCTGCGTGTCGCCGGCGAAGGTGCCGATGCCGCAGTAGACGTTCGCGTCACCGAAGATCACGTACTTGCGGTCGGTGCGGTTGTAGCCCAGCGCCTTCAGCCCGTTGATCGTGGCGTCGAAGGTCGCCATGCCGCCGTTGGCCAGCTCGACCTCGCGCACGTCGACCTTGCAGTCGGCCGTGGTCACGAAGCGCACGTGGCGCTCGCCGCCGGTCTCCTGGGCGCTGGCGTTGTAGATCGTCTCGATGCCGGCCGACCAGGTGCGGAAGGACTCGAGATACTCGGCGAAGCGGCTCTTGGTGCTCGCGTCGCGCACGTAGAGCACCTGGATGCGCTTGCCGGTCACGCCGTCGCCGTCGCAGACCACGCCGCTCGAGCCGACGGTCACCGCGGCGGTGCCGTCGGCGGCCACCGCGTCCGGGACGACCGCGAAGCCGCCGTCGGAGCCCTCGGCGACGTTCTCGTCGGCGAGCACCGTCTGCTCCTGGGGCGCGGCGACGGTGTCGGATGCCGGGACGTCCTCCTGCGTCACGGCCGCGACCGTCTTGACCTGGGTGTGCACGCTGAGGCCGGTCGGCGGGACGTCGGGGCCGTGGCTGCACTGGTCGCGCTCGGTGAGGGCGTAGCCGCCGACGCAGGGCTCGCCCTTCTTGGCGGGCGTCAGGCCCTGGTAGATCAGGCCCTGCTCCGGGTTGTCGGCGGGAACCTGGGAGATCGCCGTCGGGTTGTCGCCGCGTCCCTTCTCGTGGAACAGGGACTGGAAGGCGCCGGGTCCGGCGATGGCCGCGCCGGCACCGAGCACCACGACCGCGGCGGTCGTCAGCACCCTGCGCAGGTTGCGGCGGGACTTCTCGGGTCGCGCTTGCACGCTCGGTTCCTCCGGGAGGGGAAACGGGAGGGGAAAGAGGCGCGCGGCAAGGATCGGCACAGGGCAGAGGTACCGATCCCCGCCGCGCGAGGGACGCCGGCCTTCGAGGGTGGCAAGGCGGGTGAGAGCCGGGCGTCCGCGTGGGAACGCGCTGACATTAGCCAGGTGGCACGCGCGCATTCCACTTGGAACGCCACAGTTAAGACAGTTCTAAGTCAGACTTGTCCCGGCGATATGTACGCCACTTTTCCTATGACTGACGGCGACGGAACAGCCGCTCGTTGGGCTCCTTGGACGAGCGTCCGACCAGCCAGCGCGACGGTGGCGGGGCCTCCTTCGGGGCCGGATCCGCGTCGGTCATGACGATCACCACGCTGGCCCCGCCGAGGGTGCTGCTGGTGCCGATGTTCACGGTGCCGTTGCCGGCCACGGCGACCCGCCGCACGATGTCCAGCCCGAGGCCGGTCGAGCCCTGCTGGCTCTCGCCGCGCTGCATCGCCAGCTCCGGGTCCGGGATGCCGGGCCCGCCGTCCTCGACCCGCAGCACGACGTAGCCGTCCTCCCGCCGGGTCACCGCCACCTCGAACGGCACGCCCTGCGGGGTGTAGCGGATCACGTTGCCGATGAGCGCGTCCAGCGCCGCGGCCAGCTCGCTCTTGGGCACGGTCACGGGGGCGGGCGCGTCGGTGCCGATCGCCTTGCACTCGCGCTCCTGGTCGCCGGCGACCGCGGACCAGAACTTCATCCGGTCCCGCACGATCTCGGCGACGTCGCAGCCCTCCTCGCCGGTCGAGGCCGCGGCGCCGTCGGCCCGCTCGCCGCGGTCGGGGGTGGGCGAGTGCGCGTCGATGGGCTCGCGCATGGCCCGGATGAGCTTGTCGACCTCGACCTCGAGGGCGGCGATGGCGTCGCGGATGCGGTCGGCGTCCTGGGAGTCGTCGAGGGTCTCGGCGTCGAGGCGCAGCGCGGTCAGCGGGGTGCGCAGGCGGTGCGAGAGGTCGGCGACGAGCTCGCGCTCGTTGGACAGCAGCGCCATGATCCGGTCGGCCATCACGTTGAGCGCGAAGCTGGCGTCGGCCAGCTCGCGGGGGCCCTGCGGGTCGATGCGCACGTCGAGGTAGCCCTCGCTGAGCGCCCCGGCCGCCCCGGCCAGCTGCCGCGCCGAGGCGATGATCTTCGAGGCGAGGCGGTCGGCGACCCAGACCGAGGCGACGATCAGGCCCAGCGCGACGGCGCCGAGCGCCCACCAGGCCCCGGCGACGCCGTTGGACAGCTCGGACTCGGGGATGAAGACCTCGACCACCGTCGTGCGGCTGGCGCCGAGGTCGACCGGCTCGAGGTACGACAGCCCGCCCGGCACATCGGCGACCACCGGCGCGGCGGCGTCGGCGGCGCGGCTCAGGTCGCCGCCCGCGGCGTGCCCCGTGCCGATCTCCGCGCCGGCCTCGCCGAGGTTGTGCACGGAGACGCGCGTGACCGCCGGCCCGCCGGTGCTGGCGATGGCCCGCTCGATGCTCAGCGGGTCCGTGGTCACGGTGAGGACCGCCACGACCACGGCGGTCTGGCGTTCGGCGTCGGCGAGCGCCCGCTCGCGGGCGAGCTGCTGGACGACGAGACCCAGCGGGATCAGGAACGCGAGGGCCACCATCGTGGTGACCGCCGCGGAGACGTAGGCGAGGGTCCGCCTCAGTCCGGGGCGCTGAACCTGAAGCCCACGCCCCGCACGGTGTGCAGGTATCTGGGCGCTGACGCGCTCTCGCCAAGTTTCCGGCGTAGCCAGTACAGATGCACGTCGATCGTCTGGTCCTCGCCCACTGAGGGTTGCCGCCATACCTCCTCCAACAGCTCACGGCGTGAGACCACCCGGCCGGGCCGGGCGGCGAGGTACGCCAGCAGGTCGAACTCCTTGCGGGTCAATGTCAGCGGCTCGCCGTGCAGGTAGGCCTGACGCTGGCCGATGTCCACCCGCAAGCCTCCCACCTCGATGGCGGTGGGCTCCTCGCGACTCGCCCGTCCCGTGCGGCGCAGCACGGAGGTCATCCGGGCGTCGAGGTGGGCCGAGGTGAACGGCTTGATCATGTAGTCGTCGGCGCCCGCCTTGAGCAGCCGGACGATCTCCGCCTCGTCGTCGCGGGCGGTGGCGATGATGATGGGCGTGTCGGCGATGCCGCGCAGCATGCGCAGCGCGTCCGCGCCGTCCAGGTCGGGCAGGCCGAGGTCGAGCACGACCAGGTCGGGGGTCTCGGCGGCGAAGCGGCGCAGCGCCTCCAGCGCGGTGCCGACCGCGTGCACCGTGTGGCCCCGGTCGGTCAGGGAGCGCAGCAGGGCACCCCGCACGACATGGTCGTCCTCAACCAGCAGCACCGTGGCCATGCGAAGACGGTACTGCCTGTGTCCAGTGGCGGCCCGGGCGGTCGATGGACGAATCCGACATGTACTAATTTTTGCCGTCCGGCGACGCGGTGAGGAGCGCCAGGACATGACTCGGGTCCGCGGGGGTGCGGACCGTCGCTCCCGCCAGACACCGCTCGGCGCTGGCGCGCCGTCGCTGCCAGGTCCGCGGCTGGTCACCCTTTCCGAGCTGTCAATCGTCCGGCACCTTCCCGACGGCCGCACCGCCGATGTGCTCGGGGCGCAGGCCGACGCCGATCACGCGGGCCGGGACGGTGCGCAGGCGCGGGTAGCGGTCCAGCAGGCGGACGGCCAGCGGTGGCCGGATCGGGCGGCCGGTCACCGCGGGCGACAGCACACCCCGCTGCAGCACCCGCTGCACGAGCTGCGTCCCCGCCACCGGCAGGGCGCGGCGGCGCTGCACCGCGGCCAGCTCCCGCTCCGTGGGCGGGCGGCCCTGGGCGAACGCGGCGGCAATGACCCGGGCCGCGGCGACCGCGTCCTGGATCGCGAGGTTGATGCCGACCCCGCCGACCGGGGACATCGCGTGCGCGGCGTCGCCGATGAGCAGGGCGCCGGGGACGTGCCAGCGGTGCAGCCGGTCGACGCGCACGGTCAGGGTGCTCACCTGGTCCCAGCCGCGCAGCTGCCCGACCCGCCCGGCCAGGTACGGCACCGACGCGGCGATCCCGGCCCGGAACGCGTCCAGCCCGGCGGCACGGATGCGGGCGTCGCCGCCCTTGGGCACCACCCAGCCGAGCTGCCAGGAGTCGCCGCGGTCGATGCCGATGAAGAACCGCCCGTCGCCGGCCCGCCCGGCCAGGCCTTCGGGGTCGCCGGGCTCGCGCGGGAGGCGGAACCACAGCACGTCGATCGGGGCGCCGAAGTCCTTCGAGCGCAGGGCGAGCGCTCGCCGTACCGTCGAATGGCGCCCGTCGCAGGCGACCGTCAGCGGCGCCGAGACCTCGACGGGGCCCTGCGGCGAGCGCGCCGTCACGCCGACCACCCGGCGCTCCCGCCGGGTCACGTCGAGCACCTCGCAGCGGCGGTGCAGCGCGAAGTCGCCGTGCGCCGCGAGCAGCTCGAGCAGGTCCCACTGCGGCAGCATCATCACGTACGGGTGCGCGACCCGCAGCCGCTCGAAGTCGACCGGGTGGAACGTGCCCTCGTCGTAGGTGATCCGCAGCCGGCGCACGATCCGGTGCGGCAGCCGCGCGAGCTCCTCGCCGAGGCCGAGCTCGTCCATCAGCCCGAGCGTCGAGGGGTGCACGGTGTCGCCGCGGAAGTCGCGCAGGAACGTCGCGTGCTTCTCCAGCACGACGGTGTCGATGCCCTGCCGGCCGAGCAGCAGCGCCAGCATCAGCCCGGCGGGCCCGCCGCCGACCACGCACACGTCCGCCTTGAGCCGCATCAGGATCCCTCCAGCAACCGCCCGATGATCTCCAGTGCCTGTTCGACGTCCGGCTCGCCATCCGCGATGGCGTCCGCGTAGAGGAACGACTCCCCGATCCGCACGATCACAAACGCGAGCGTGCGGGCGTCCAGGCGCGGCGCGAACGCCCCGGCCGCGATCTCCTCGTGCATGAGGTGCTCGAGGTGGTCGACCACGCGGCCCTGCACGATCCCGCGCTTCGAGGTCAGGATGCGCAGCGCCGCCTCCGGCTCGGTGGCCAGGAAGTGGCGCAGGCTCGGCTGGTCCTGCACCGAGTGCAGGAAGTGGCCGATCACCCCGACGACCCGCTCGGGGCCGCGCAGCCCCCGCGCCGCCCGCACCGCCCGGTCGAGATTGCGGTCCGTGAGGTACCACAGCACGTGCCCGAGCACCTGGTCGCGCCCGCCCGCGCGCCGGTACAGCGTGGCCCGGCCGATGCCGAGCTGCGCGGCGAGCTGGCGCATGTCGACGCGCTGCTGGGCGAGGAACCGCTTCAGCGCCGCGTCGAAGACCTCATCCGGCGGCATGGGCCGGCTCGGCGTACAGGGTCGCCGGGTCGGTGTTCGCCCCGCACAGCACCACCACGACGGTGCCGGCGCCGTCCAGGAGGTCCAGGCCGGCGAGCGCGGTGGCGGCCCCGTGCTCGACCGCGAGGCGGTGCTCGTGCCACAGCCGCCGGCGGGCCTCGACGATCGCCTCGTCGGAGACCAGGATGCTGCCGACGTCGTGACGAAGGGCCAGATCGAACGCGATCGTGCCCGCCCGGCGGGCCCCGAGGGAGTCGCCCGCCACGCTGGCCACGGCGACGTCCACCGGCGCCCCCGCCGCCAGCGCCGCGTGCAGGGTCGGCGCCCCCTGCGGCTCCACGGCCACGACCCGCGCCCGGTCGCCGACCGCGGCCGCGATCCCGGCGACGAGCCCGCCCCCGCCCACCGCCACGAGCACCGTGTCGGCCGGCGGCAGCTCCAGGCCCACGGTGCCCTGCCCGGCGACGACCTCGGGCTGGTCGTAGGCGTGCACGAACAGCGCCCCGGTCTCGGCGGCCCGGACCTCCGACGCCGCGTACGCCTCCGCGTACTCGCGCCCGTGCTCGCGCACCCGCGCCCCGAGCTCGCGCAGCCGCGCCACCTTCGGCGCGGGCGCGGTCACCGGGACGAACACCTCCGCGGGCACGCCGAGCGCCGCCGCGGCGAAGGCCACCCCGAGCCCCGCGTTGCCGCCGGACGCGACGACCACCCCGGACCCGGGCAGCGCGCCCTCCTCGCGGGCGGCCAGGATGCGGTTGAACGCGCCGCGCGCCTTGAACGACCCGCTGTGTTGCAGCAGCTCGAGCTTGAACCACAGGCCGGGGCGCACCTCGTACGACGGCGTGTGCCGGACGTAGGAGCCGATCCGCCGCGCCGCCGCCTCGACGTCATCCCTGTTCACCACGCTGATCACCCTAGCCCCGTGCCACCGCGCCCTTCACCCGCGACGAAGCGGGCCGCACCGTGCAATGCGCCACTGCCCAGGGAGGCGACGCCGAGCCGGTGCTCGATGGCCAGACCGTCCTCGACGCTGCGGCCGATGGAGTCGTACAGCGAGCGCCGGTCATTGCGCAGGCACTCCTGCGGCAGCGCGGCGAGCCCGGCGGCGAGCGTCTCCGCGGCCTCGCGCGCGGTCCCGGGCGGCACCACGCGATCGGCCAGGCCGATGCGCAGCGCCTCCGCGGCGTCGACGGGCCGCCCGGTCAGGATCAGGTCGAGCGCCCGCCCGGTGCCGATGAGCCGCGGCAGCCGCACGGTGCCGCCGTCGATCAGCGGGACGCCGAAGCGGCGGCAGTACACCCCGAAGATCGCGTCCTCCTCCACGACCCGCAGGTCGCACCAGACGGCCAGCTCCAGGCCGCCGGCGACCGCGTGCCCGGACACCGCCGCGATCACCGGCTTGGACAGCCGCATCCGGGTCGGCCCCAGCGGCCCGTCGCCGTCCGGCTCGACCCGGTTGCCCTCCCCCGCCGCGACCGCCTTGAGGTCGGCGCCGGAGCAGAAGGTGCCACCGGCGCCCCACAGCACCGCCACGTCCGCGCCCGGGTCGGCGTCGAAGTCGCGGAAGGCCGCCGCGAGGGCCTCGGCGGTCGCCCGGTCCACGGCGTTGCGGGCCTGCGGCCGGTCCAGGATCACGGTGCACACGCGGTCGCGGCGCTCGACTCTCACGCTCATGGGGTTAGTGTCGTGGACATGGCTACCGCGCAGTTCCAGCGGGAGACATCATCCCGCGGCGAGTTCGTCCGACAGCCGAACCGGTTCACCGGGCGCATCACCGCCGAGTCCGCCTCCGGGCCCGGCGAGGGCCCCGACGACCAGGGCCGCTGGCCGCTCGAGCCCGGCCGCTACCGCCTGATCTGGTCCCGCGCCTGCCCCTGGGCGCACCGGGCGGTCATCGTGCGCGGCCTGCTCGGCCTGCAGGACGTGCTCTCCCTCGGCACCGTCGACCCGATCCGCGACGAGCGCGGCTGGCGCTTCACCCTCGACCCGGGCGGCCGCGACCCGGTGCTCGGCGTCGAGCTGCTGGCCGAGGCCTACGCCGGCACCGACCCGTCCTACGAGGGCCGCGTCACCGTGCCCGCGATCGTCGACACCGTCACCGGCCGCGTGGTCACCAACGACTACCCGCAGATCACCCTGGACCTCTCCACCGACTGGGCGCCGCTGGCCACCCGCCGCCCGGACCTGCTCCCCGGCGACGTGCGCCCCGAGATGGACCGGCTGATGCGGGACGTCTTCGAGGACGTCAACAACGGGGTGTACCGCTGCGGCTTCGCCACCACCCAGGAGGCCTACGACGCCGCCTACGAGCGGCTGTTCGCCCGCCTCGACGCGCTGGAGGAGCGACTGGCGGGCCGCCGTTTCCTCTTCGGCGAGCGGATCACCGAGGCCGACGTGCGGCTGTTCACCACGCTCGTGCGCTTCGACGCCGTCTACCACAACCACTTCAAGTGCAACCGGAACAAGCTCAGCGAGATGCCGAACCTGTGGCGGTACGCGCGGGAGCTCTACAACACGCCCGGCTTCGGCGACACCGTCGACTTCGACCAGATCAAGCGCCACTACTACGGCACCCACGCGAACCTGAACCCGTCCGGCATCGTGCCGCTCGGCCCCCGACCTGTCGGCCTGGACCGCCTAAGGCTTCTCGCCGGACTTGCGCTCGGCGAGGCGCACCTGCTGGGTCTCGCCGCGCAGCCGCGGGGCGGAGGGCAGGTAGATCTCCTCGGCGACGCTGAGCAGGCCGCCGTGCAGGTTGCGCCGCCGGATGCGCCGGGCCAGCAGCACCAGCCCGGCGAGCACCGCGGTGAAGACACTTCCGACGAGCAGGAGCCCGAGGACGCCGTCCATGGCTCCAGAGCGTACGTGCCTCCGGCCTCTACCGGCGCGCGGACCGGCGGCGGCGGCTGCCCCAGCGGCTCGACGTCCACGCGCCCGCGCCCGCCAGGTGCAGCGCGATGCACAGGAAGCCGGCCAGGCTCAGCGTTGCGGCGTCGAAGATCGGACCGGTGTCGGCGCCGAGCAGGTCGACCAGCAGGGCGACCGCGAACAGGATCGCGGCGATCACAGCGAACACGATGGCCTCCGGGGGTATCCAGATCGGTGTTGAGCGCTGTCTACCCATCGGCGCCGTTCGCTAATCGATGCCCAGCAGCTCGCGGAGCCCGGCCCGCCCCGCCGGGGTCACCTTCACCGCGCGCGAGGAGCCGATGCGCACCACCCAGCGCTGCTCGAGGAACCGCTCGCAGAGCCGCGCCCCCGCCACGCCCGCCAGGTGCGGCCGCCGCTCGGTCCAGTCCAGGCACCCGCGGGCGAGCGGCCGCCGCTGCTGGCGCAGCGCCGCGGGGTCGATCCCGGCCTCGGCCGTGAGCCAGTCCACGCCCGCGCCCGTGAGCGCGAACCCGCCCCGCTGGTCGAGCAGCCCGCGCGCGGTCAGCGCGTCGGCCACCGCCACGCCGAGCTCCCCGGCCAGGTGGTCGTAGCAGGTGCGGGCCCGTTTCATGGCGGCCGACACGGTCGCCTGGCGCAGTCCCCGGACGGGCGTGCGCGCCGGTTCGAGGCGGGCGCTGAGATCCTCGATGAGGTGCGCGACGGAGGCGTCGGCCAGCCGGAGGTACCGATGCCGCCCCTGCCGCTCCTCGGCGAGCAGCCCGCCACCGACCAGCCGGTCGAGGTGCTCGGTGGCGGTGGACCGCGCGACCCCGGCGTGCGCCGCGAGCTCCCCGGCGGTCCAGGCCCGCCCGTCGAGCAGCGCCAGGCACATCGCGGCGCGGGTCTCGTCCGCGAGCAGCGTGGCCAGGGAGGCGAGATCAGCGGCGTCGGTGCTCATGCGTCCATCTTCCCCACCGATGCTTCGGGGACGGCCGACAGATTTAGTTGATTTGCGGAATACTCGCTTGGCAAGTACTGTTGTGGCAGGCGACAGAGCTGGACCTTTGGAGGCGTCACATGCCCGCGATCACCGTTGACAACGTCCTCGCACTTCCCCGCGTCGCCACGCCGGACCCGATCTCGGCGCAGCCGCGGCCGGTCGTCTCCGTCACGACCGCACCCAAGGGCTACGAGGGCGAGGGATTCCCCGTGCGCCGCGCGTTCGCCGGCGTCGACCTGCGCGCCCTCGACCCGTTCATCCACATGGACCAGATGGGTGAGGTCGACTACGCGCCGGGCGAGCCGAAGGGCACCCCGTGGCACCCGCACCGCGGCTTCGAGACGGTCACCTACATCATCGACGGGGAGTTCGTGCACCAGGACTCCAACGGCGGTGGCGGCACCATCACCAACGGCGACACCCAATGGATGACCGCCGGCAACGGGATCCTGCACATCGAGACCCCGCCGGAGCACCTCGTCGTCAGCGGCGGGCTCTTCCACGGGTTCCAGCTGTGGGTGAACCTGCCGAAGGCGAACAAGCTCGTCGCCCCGCGCTACCAGGACATCCGCGGCCGCCAGGTGTCGCTGCTGACCTCGCCCGACGGCGGCGCCCTGCTGCGGGTCATCGCCGGCGAGCTCGACGGGCATGCAGGCCCTGGCGTCACCTACACGCCGATCACCCTCGTGCACGCGACGCTCACGGGCGGCGCCTCGCTCACGCTGCCGTGGCGCAAGGACTTCAACGCCCTCGCGTACGTCATGGCCGGCAAGGGCACCGTCGGCGCGAAGGGGCGGCCGGTGGAGCTCGGCCAGCTCGCCGTGTTCGGCGCGGGCGACACCATCACGGTGACGGCCGACCCGAAGCAGCCCACGATGGACGTGCTGTTCCTCGGCGGTCAGCCGATCCGCGAGCCCGTCGTGGCGTATGGTCCGTTCGTCATGAACACCAAGGCCGAGGTCATGCAGGCGTTCGAGGACTACCAGGCCGGCCGGCTCGGCAGCATCCCCGCGGCGCACGCGGACGTTCGGGGAGAGGCGTCCTGAGGTGGACTTCGCAGTCAGCGACAACGCCGAGCAGCACCGGTTCGAGATCCGGGTCGGCGGTGAGCGCGCCGGGATGGCGTTCTACCGCCTCGACGGGGACTCGATCGTCTTCACGCACACCGAGGTGGAGTCGTCGTTCGAGGGTCAGGGCGTCGGGAGCAAGCTCGCCAACGGCGCCCTGACCCTGGCCAAGGACCGGGGACTGACGATCGTCGCGCAGTGCCCGTTCATCGCGGCCTACCTCAAGAAGCACCCCGAGCTGGCGCAGGGAGCCTGATCCAGTTCGGGTAGAACGGCGCGAGCTCGGCGTTGATCCGGTCGGCGACCGGGGTGAGCAGCGTCGCCAGGCGCTCGGTCCGCTCGGGGCCGAGCGCCTGCCACGGCCGCGCGGCCAGCTGGTCGGTGGTCTCCTCCAGGGTTTGGTACGCCGAGTGCGCCTTCTGCGTCGCCACGCCCTCGCCGTCGAGGTAGCCCCGCTGGTGCAGCCGGGTCCGGGCGGCGTCCCACTCCTCGTCGCTCCAGCCGCGGGCGGGCTGGGCCGCCGTGCGCCCCCGGCCGTCGTTGAGCGCGACCCGCCAGACCATCGCCTCGGCGCCGTCGAGGCCCTCGACCAGCAGCGCGGCGAGGTGGCCGTCGCCGCGGTGCTCGCGCAGGATCGTGGCGGCCTGCCAGACGGTGCCGAGGGCGTCCCCGGGCCAGGGCAGGGCCGCGTTGGCGGCGGCGAGCACCCGGCCGTGGGTCTCGGCCCCGGTCGCGGCCTCCCGCAGCAGCCCGGCGGCCTCCTCGATGCCGTCGAGGCCCGCGACCGCCGGGGCGAGCGCGCGGCGGGCGCCGTCGAGCCGGGCGGCCAGGGCGGCCTCGGGCGTGATGCGCGTCCAGAGCTCGGGCAGGGCCCGCTCGACCATCGACGGGGCGAAGCCGTAGAAGGCGGCGACGACCGGCGCGGGCCCGATGGGCCCCAGCGGGGCGCCGCGGCCGGCGAAGTACCCCCGCCAGAACCCGCGCAGGCCGGCCTCCTCGAACGCGGCCCGGCCCGCCGGGGCGAAGTAGGTGACCGCGTGCAGGGGCTCGTAGAGCGCCCAGAGGCGGCGCTCGGTCGACAGCTCTGTCGTCATGAACCTGACGATATGCGGAGGCGGGCCCCGGCAGTACCGCCGGGACCCGCCACTTTGTCACAGGGTTATGCGTCAGAGGATCAGCTGAGCGCCGGGTACGCGTTGGCCATCAGCTGCTGGAACTGCGCGGAGAACCACGCGCCGGAGATCGGCGAGCCGGGCAGCGCGCCGGTCAGGTTGTTGCCGTTGAGGCCGTTGCCGGTGTACGTCGGGTCGCACATCCGGTCGAAGCCCTTGCCCTCGTTGTTGGCGATCGCGGAGCTGGAGCCGTCGGACTCGCCCGGGGGCTTGATCCAGACGTAGGCGTCGATGCCGGTGGCGGGGGTCGCCCGCGGCCGCTCGCCCATGCCCGCGCCGCTCTGGTTGCACCAGTTACCGGCGTGGATGCGCCGGTCGATGCGGCTGTTGTTGACGAAGGTGTTCACGTCGGTCGAGGTGCTCGGGCCGGCGGGCCGGGCGGAGCCGCCCCAGCCGTTGCGCGAGGTGTCGATGAGCATGCCCAGCGTCGACGGGAAGCCCGCGGTCACCAGGGCGTTGCGGAACGCCTGGGTGAAGCTGAGCTCGTCGACGTACATGTTCCAGTCGACCCACTTGGACTGGCGGATCGTGTTGCCGCCGACCTGGGTGTTGACGGTGAAGTACGGCTCGGTCAGCGACGAGTAGTTGGCCGTGTTGGAGATGAAGCCGTCGACGCTGGTGAAGCCGGCGGTGGTGCCCTTCACGGTGTTGGCGAGCAGGGTGACGGCGGGGCCGAAGTTGGAGTCCCAGCCGAGCCACGCATGGTGGCCGATGTCGAGGTAGTTGTAGATGTTGCCCTTGTGCAGCTTGTTCAGCGCGTACTGGATGCCCTGCACGTAGGCGCCGCTGGTGTTGGCCTCGGCGCAGTTGGCGATGTTGAGGTTGGTGACGAGGTTCGGCAGCGAGTCGTCCTCGACCACGTTGACGATCCGCAGCGAGTTGTACTTCGGGTCGGTCATGATCGCGGCGATCGGGTCGATGAACTCGGTCTTGTACCGGCTCAGGCCGTTCTCCGAGATCTTCAGCTCGCCGTTGGAGGCCAGCGCCGCGCAGTCGCGGTTGGGCAGGTCGTAGACGACGAACTCGATGACGACCGGGGTGCCGCCGGCGGCCTGCTGCAACGCGGCGTCGAGGTGCGCGCGCACGCCCTTGGCGCTGCTGGAGCCCGCGATCGCGGCGATGCGGTCGATCCAGATGGCGGTCGAGGTGTTCGCGATCTTGCTGCCGCCCGGCTCGGCGGCGGCCTTGGTCGACCAGTCGGCGTTGACGTAGCCCTTGGCGCCGACGTACGGGTTGTCGACGTGGGCGTCGCCCGTGCCGGTGCCGGAGGTCACGGTGATCGCGGTGCCGCTCGTGCTCGTGGTGTTGCCGGCGTTGTCGGTCGCCTTGGCCGAGACGGTGTAGCTGCCGGCGGCGACGTTCGTCCACGAGTAGGTGTACGGCGCGGTGGTGTCCGAGCCGAGCAGCGTGGTGCCGTTGTAGAACTCGACCTTCGCGACGGTGCCGTCGCTGTCGGAGGCGGTGGCGGCGAGCGCGATGGTGGCCGGGGCGGTGAACGACGAGCCGGCGGTGGGGCTGGTCAGCGCGACGCTCGGGGCGCCGGTGCCGCCGCCGCTGGTGACCGTGATCGGCACCGCGGTGCTGGCGGTGGACAGGCCCGCGTTGTCGTACGCCTTGGCGGTCAGCGAGTACGAGCCGGCCGCGACGCCCGACCAGGAGAAGCTGTACGGCGCCGAGGTGTCGGTGCCCAGCAGCGTCGAGCCGTTGTAGAACTCGACCTTGGCGACCGTGCCGTCGGCGTCGGCTGCGCTGGCGGCGATGGCGACCGTCGCCGGGGCGGCGAAGGAGGCTCCGGCGGCCGGGCTCGTGATGCTCACGGTCGGCGCCTGGTTGGTGGTGGTGCCGCCGTTGCAGGCGACGCCGTTGAGGGTGAACGCGCTCGGGACCGGGTTGGCGGTGGTCCAGGAGCCGTTGAAGCCGAACGCGACCTTGCCCCCGCTGGGGACGGCCCCGTTGTAGCTCTCGTTCTTGGCGGTGACGTGGGTGCCGGAGACGGTCGGGACGGCCTGCCACATCTGCTGGATGCCCTGGCCGGCGACGAAGTCCCAGCCGAGGTTCCAGCTGGTGAGCGCGTCACCGGTGTTGGTGAGCTCGACGGAGGCGCCGAAGCCACCCGGCCACTGGTTGGTCACGGTGTACTGCACGCTGCAGCCGGCCGCGGCGAGCGCCGGTTGCATGACGGCGATCGCGCCGCCGGTTGCCGCGACAGCGGCGATCGAGACGATGGCGAGTTTTCGCCTCATCCTGGTGCTCCTACTCGACGGGAGGTGGGCTGGTGTTCTGGCGCGATCAACCTGCGCGGGAGCGCTCCCGGGCGTCAACAACTGTTTGGCACGACGGCGTTCCACCTGCGTGAGGCCCCGCTCACCGCGTGAAACTTTCGGTGTGGCGCCGTTCACACAAGTGGTGTACGAAACGGTTTCGTTTCGCTTGCGGGACGCGGTAGGTTCGAGCACGTGACCACCGCGACGAGGGCCGACCGGCGCGCAGCCATCTGCGAGGCCGTCTTCGAGCTGCTCGGCGAGGTCGGCTACGACCGGATGACGATGGACGCCGTGGCGGCGCGGGCCCGCGCGAGCAAGGCGACCATCTACCGCGGCTGGCCCAGCAAGCCGGAGCTGGTCATGGAGGCGATCGAGCACCGGTTCGGCGGGTCGATGGAGCCCCCCGACACCGGCTCGCTGCGCGGCGACCTGCTCGCCCAGCTCGGGGCCGTGTGCGCGGCGGCCGAGGGGGCGGACGGCGCGGTGTTCACGGGGCTGCTCACGGCGGCGACGCACAACGCGGAGCTGGCCGAGTGCCTGTTCCGGTGTGCGTACTCCACCAAGCACTCGATGTACGAGGCGATGCTCCGGCGCGCGGAACTGCGGGGCGAGGTCGCCCCCGGCACCACCGCCGAACTGCTGCACGAGGTGCTGCACGCCATGGTCACGAGCCGGCGCATGTGGCAGAACGGGCCCCTGGACCGGGCCTTCGTGGAGCGGCTCATCGACGGCGTCCTGATTCCCATGCTCACGCGGTCCTGACTCTTCCCCTTTTTTTGCCCTGGAGGCTGGCTCTCATGGCGAACGATGCTGCCCTTTCACCGGACATATCCGTTAAATCATCTTCTTTGGTGCCTCCTGATCCGCGGCGCTGGCTCGCGCTCACGGTCATCGCGGTCGCTCAGCTCATGGTGGTGCTCGACGCGACGATCGTGAACATCGCGCTGCCGTCGGCCCAGGAGGCGCTGCACATCTCGACCGCCGACCGGCAGTGGATCGTCACGGCGTACACGCTCACCTTCGGCGGCCTGCTCCTGCTCGGCGGCCGGATCGCGGACTTCTTCGGCCGCAAGCGGACGTTCCTCATCGGCCTGCTCGGCTTCGCGGGCGCCTCGGCCCTGGGCGGCGCCGCGGTGAACGCGGGCACCCTGTTCGCCGCCCGCGGCCTGCAGGGCCTCTTCGGCGCCCTGCTCGCCCCGGCCGCGCTGTCGCTCATCACGGTCACGTTCACCGAGGCCAAGGAGCGCGCGAAGGCCTTCGGCGTCTTCGGCGGCATCTCCGGCGGCGGCGCCGCGATCGGCCTGCTCGCGGGCGGCGTGCTGACCGAGTACGCGGACTGGCGCTGGTGCCTGCTGGTGAACATCCCGATCGCGGTGCTCGCCTTCGCCGCGGCCGTCCCGCTGGTCCGGGAGAGCAAGGCGTCGGGCGACACCCGCTACGACATCCCCGGTGCCGTGCTGGCCACCGCGGGCCAGGTCGCCCTCGTCTACGGCTTCACCAAGGCCGCGACCGACGGCTGGAGCTCGGGGGTGACCGTCGGCTGGCTCGCCGCCGCGGTGGTGCTGCTCGGCGCGTTCCTGTTCTGGGAGGCGCGCACCGCCCACCCGCTGCTGCCACTGCGCGTGCTGTTCGACCGCAACCGGGGCGCCTCCTACCTGGTGTCGATCCTGCTCGGCGCCGGCATGCTGGGCATGTTCCTGTTCATGACGTTCTACCTGCAGCAGACCATGGGCTGGTCGGCGCTGAAGAGCGGCGTGGCGTACATGCCGTTCTCGGGCGGCATCATCGCGGCCGCCATCATCGCGTCCCGCCTGCTGCCCCGCACCGGCCCGAAGGTCCTGATGGCGGTCGGCGGCGCGCTCGCCACCGCGTCGATGGTCTGGCTGACGCGGCTCGACCTCGACTCGAGCTACGCGGTGCACATCCTGCCGTCGTTCATCGCCATGAGCCTGGGCATGGGCCTGGTCTTCGTCCCGCTCTCGAGCCTCGCGCTGTCCGGCGTGGCCAACCACGACGCGGGCGTGGCGAGCGCGATGGTGAACACGACGCAGCAGGTCGGCGGCTCCCTCGGCACCGCGCTGCTGAACACCATCTTCACCACGGCGGTGACCGGCTACGTGACCGGCCACGCGGCCTCGGCGGCATCGGGCGGCGGCGCTCAGCTCTTGCAGGCCCATGCGGCGATCCACGGGTACAACGTCGCCTTCACGGCCAGCGCGGTCCTGCTCGCCGTGGCGACGGTGGTGGTGATCGCCATGGTGCGCAACCCGGCCCCGGACCGTACGACGGAGACCACCGAGGCGGCCCCCGTCCACTTCGGCTGACCGTCCCGCTCCGCCCGGGTCACGCGGCCCGGGCGGAGCGCCGCCGTCAGACGCGGACGAACTTCACCGCGTCGGCCCGGGCGCAGCCGGTGCCCGAGCTGGTCAGCTGCACCGAGCCCGCGGTGCCGGCGGCGAACGCGTAGGTGCCGAGGCTGACCCAGCCCGACGAGCCCGTGGTGCCGTTCACCGTCGTGGTCGACACGGTGCCGCCGTGGGTCACGTCCAGGCGGGTGGCCGGGTCGCTGTTGGTGGCGGCGAGCTTGTAGTAGTACACCTGATAGTCGCCTGAGGCGCGCAGATTCGGACGCCACGTTGCGGTGTTTCCCGCACTGCCGCACGCCGAGTAGCGGGTCGGCGAGGCGACCGTGAAGCCGGTCAGGGTCGACGCCGACCAGGTGCCGGTCTCCGAGTAGCCGTAGGCCGCGGGGCCGTCGTTGTCGACGTAGTAGTCCTTCTGCCAGTACTTGACGTAGTCGAACTGGACGGTCGCCGGGAGCTTCGCCGCGTCGGGGACGGAGCCGTAGGCGATGCTCGTGAGCCAGATGTTCGTGTAGTCGTGGGTCCAGTCGCTCGGCAGGTAGGGCGCGGTGTAGGCGAGCACACCGTCCACATAGAACTTCGCGCTCGTCTCCGACCAGTCCAGGCCGTACGTGTGCCAGTCGCGGGTGTCCACCGTGGAGCTGTTGTAGGTGGTGCCGTACGACTTGCCGGCCGAGACGCCGCTGCCCTTCCACGTCAGCACGCCGTGGTGGATGCGGTTCGGCGTGATCGAGTCGATCTCGAACGCGTCGATCTCGGTGCGCTGCGAGGCCGGGAACGTGGTCGAGCCGTCGCCCGACATGATCCAGAAGCTGCTGTGCCAGCCCGCGCCGTCGTTGAGCTTCGCGCGGGTCTCGTAGTAGCCGTACCGCAGCGCCTGCTTGGAGACGACCCCGCCGCCGGTGTAGTCCTTGCCGCCGAAGGTCTCCTTCCGCAGGGCGATGTTCAGGGATCCGCCGCTCTCGGAGACGTTCTCCGGCCGCTGGGTGCTGTAGGCCTTGCTGTCGGTGCGGTAGTTCCACTTCGCGGTGTCCACGGTGGACGCGTTGAAGTCGTCGGAGAAGACGAGGGTCCAGCCGGTGCCCGCGGGATCGGCGTGCGCGACGGCGGCCGGGGCCAGCAGCAGCGCGGCGGTGACGGTGACGGTGGTGAGGCGGCGCATCAGTTCCTCCCGTAGTAGAGCCGGAGGTTGGTCAGGTCGACGAGGTAGAGCACGTCCCCCTGGGTGGCGGATCGTTCGACCGCGAAGCGGGTGATGGGCAGGCCGGGGGCCACGGCGGCGGCGGTCCAGGCGGTGCCGGGCTTCGTGGCGACGTACATGCTGCCGGTCGTGGTGCTGTAGTAGACCCGCTTGCCGTCGCCGGCCCAGGTGATGTCGACGGCGGCGCTCGTCTGTGCTTGTTCGTACACGGTTTCGCGCTGCCAGGCTCCGTTGGTGTACGCATAGCGCACCATGAAGATGTCGTTCTTGCGGTAGCGGTACGCGACCTTCGGCGACGTGCCGTCCAGCGTCAGCTTGGCGCTCTGCACGGCCGGGCCGGTGCCGTCGTTGCCCTGGTAGACCTCGCCCGCCTCGATGGGCTGGATGACGTCCGCGGTGCTGGTGCTCACCGGCACGGTGACGGACGCTCCACTGTGGTCGGTGAAGGCGCCGGTCGCCGGGTGGTACACGAGGTAGCTGAGCTGGTGGCGGAACGCGGTCGCGGGCCAGAGCCCCCACTCCCACAGGATGTGCAGGTTGCCGGCCGTGTCGAACTGGAGGTCGTCGGGGTACACGGCCCGGTTGGCGCTCTCGGCGAAGACCGCGACCCGGGTCCAGGCCGAGGCGGCGTTGTTCCACCGGTACAGCCGCCCGGAGCGGCCCGCGGACTGGACGCCGTCGAGGCGCGCGATGAGGTACAGGTCGCCGTTCGGGGCGGTGGTGAGCACCGGGTAGGTGACGCCGATCCCCTGGTCCGGCAGGTCGGCGCTGTGCAGCGTGGGGTTGCCGCCGACGGTGTCGGAGCGGAAGTACCGCCACGCGTTGTTGTGCATGCTGGCGAACACGTGGAACCGGCCGCTGCCGTCGCGCGCGACGGACGGCTGGTTGTGCCCGTCGTCGTCGGTGTACTCGGCCTGCGCGTTGCCGTTCATGACGGGCAGTTTCGTCCACGTTCCGGCACCGTCGCGGCGCGCGATCGCGACCTTGTGGGTGCCGGCCTGCGATCCGGGTTCGTTGAAGGCCAGGTAGGCGTAGGCGTTGTAGGTGTCCAGCGGGGACCACCAGGCGGCCTGGTTCGAGCTGTCGATCGGGTACGGCACCTGCGTGATCGTGGCCGGGGCGGCGCTCGCCGGCGTGGCGACGAGGGTGGTGGCGGCCAGGGCGGTGACGGCGAACAGAGTGGCGGCTCTTCGCATGGGACCTTCCTTGGTCAGGGTGTGCTTCGCATGGGACGTGTGGTGAGCACCTCTCTTCGCATGGACCTTCCTGGGTCAGGGTGTGAGGACCCCTCTTCTTTTTGTCAGGGTGTGCTGAGGACCTCCAGGAGTGGGGCGAGGCCGCCCTCGCGGGTGACCGCGCCGCCGACGCCGAGGGCCCCCGCGCCCGCGGCGAGGTATTCGCGGGCGTTGTGGGCGCCGACCCCGCCGGTCGCGACGAACCGGGCCTCGGGGAACGGGCCGCGCATCTCGCGCAGCCAGCCCGGGCCGAGCGAGCCGGCCGGGAACGCCTTGAGCCAGCCGCAGCCGGCGTTGAGCGCGTGGTGCACCTCGGAGGCGGTGGCGACCCCGGGCAGGTGCGGCAGCCCGGCGTCGTGGCTGGCCCGCACGACGTCGAGGTCGAGCCCGGGCGCGACGGTGAACCGGGCGCCGGCCCCGGCCGCCTGGGCGACGTGCTCGGCGCTGCGCACCGTGCCGGCCCCGACGAGCGCCCCGGCCGGCGCGGCGTCCGCGAGCGCCCGCAGGCAGTCGAGGGCCTCCGCGTTCTGGATCGGCACCTCGACCACGCCGAGGCCGCTGTCCCACACCGCCCGCGCGAGCTCCAGGGCCCGCGCCACCGGCACGCCGCGGAGGATGGCGACCAGCGGCCGTCCGTGCAGCAGCTCGTCGAACGTCATGACGGTCCTTCCTGGAGTGGGGGCAGGCCGAGTTTCGCTCGTGGGCCGGGGCGCAGCAGTGCGGCGGTCTGGGCCGCGCTCGCGCCGCCGTCGAGGACGAGTTCGGTCCCGGTGAGATAGGGGGCGGTGAGCGCGTAGGACACCGCGGCGGCGAT
>NZ_JBEPEH010000071.1:0-40611 GCF_040300725.1 Dactylosporangium sp. NPDC000244 | reverse complement strand
CAGCTGGTCCATCTGGCCGTGCTCCTGACCGGCCTCGTAGTGGCCGTAGTCGACGTCGCCGTGACCCGTGTCGCCCATGTCGTAGTCGCTCATCGTGTCCCCCTGAGAAGTCGTTGTTGAGCAATACGTTAGGGGCGCGCCGAGACCGACGAATCCCGGAAACGTGCCACCACGACGGCACGTCAGCGGCGGGGCTGGGGGGTCAGCAGCGGGGGTGCGGACGGCGGCTGGAACGGGGGCGGGTTCTCGATGCCCGCGGCGCGCTCCAGCAGCGCCACCAGGCCGGCTCGCGTCGCGACCACGACCATCGTGTGGGTGCGGTCCAGCGTGCGCCAGCGGTTCTGCTCCGGGGCCCAGAAGGTCTGCACGCCCACGCCCAGGCCCGCGCGGCCGGTCTGGACGGCGACCAGGCGCACCAGTCCCGGCTCGCTGACCGCGCGGAAGTACTGCCCTTCGAGCTGGGAGCCGGCCCCGACGGGCACCTCGGCGACGAGCAGGACCCGGCGGCCGACCGGGATGGTGTCGATGACCTCGCTGCCGACCATGGACGCGGCGAAGGCCGGCGCGGCCAGGTACGACACGCTGCGCGAGAGGTTGATGTCGAACGCGGTCTTGATGCGCTGGGCGAACTCCTCCTCGAACAGGCGCAGCACGACCCGCAGGCTGGTGTGGAGGTTGCGGCCGATCAGGGCGGCCTCGAGGTTCGTCACGTCCGCGGTCGTCACCACGACCAGGCAGCGGGCCGTGGCCACGGACGCGGCGGTGAGCGTGTCCGGGTTGGTGACGTCGCCGATGATGACCGGCAGGCCGAGGTCGCGGGCGACCTGGACGCCGCGGGCGCGTTCGTCGCGGTCCACGGCCACCACGTCGATGCCGAGGTCGTTGAGCTCCCGCAGCACCCGGGTGCCGACGTTGCCGAGGCCGACCACGACCACGTGGCCGGAGAGGGGCTCGGTCAGGCCGCCGGCCGCGATCGCCAGGCGGGCCTTCACCACGATGCCGACGACGGCGGCGGTGATGGCGGGAATGACGGCCACGCCGACGACGACCAGCACCACGTCGACCGCCTGGGACAGGACCGGGGCGTCCTCCTGCGGGTTGGCGCCGCCGAGCGCGGTGAGCACGGCGAGGTACAGCGCCTTCCAGGCCCCGACGTGGCGCACGGCGGCCACCGCGATGGTGCCCAGCGCCAGCACGCCCGCGATGCTCGCCAGGATTCGGCGCAGGCCGCCGCCGATGAGCAGCCGCGACAGGCGCATCGGGTGGCGGTGGCGGGGGCGCGGCGGCTCGGCGTCGCGGTTGCCGTACACGCTCGTGAGCACGAGATCGGCGCGCTCCTCGTCGGCCGGCAGGGTCTCGTTCTCGGCCGTGATCGCCAGGCCGCAGCGCACGTTGCCCGGGTTGGCCGCGGCGCGGTCGAGGGCCATGAGCTGCTGGCCGTCGGAGAGGCGGATGGTGGTCGGGTTGCTGTCGCCCAGCGCGGCGGCGACGAAGGCGGGCGCGGCGATCTCCGAGGCCGAGAGCACCGAGCAGTTGGAGAGCCGCTCGACGATCCCGGCGCCGAGGCGGGTGTTGAACATCCGCAGCACGACCCGGACCGACGGGTCGACCTCGCGGGCGATGAGGGCGGCGTCGACGTTGGCCACGTCGTCGGTGTCGAGGAACGCGATCGCGTCGGCGTCGGTCAGGTCGGCGGTCTCGAACACGGCGCGGGACGGCCGGCGGGCCTCGATGAGCACCGGGCGGCTCAGCGGGTCGTCGTCGGCGCGGATCTCGGCGATCTCAGGTGCCTGCCCGGCGGTGAGGTCGGGGACGATGACCGTCACCTGGGCCGAATACGTGTTGATCAGCTCGCCGACCAGCCGGCGGGCGAGCGCGTTGTCTCCCCAGACGACGAACTTGCGCACGGCGCCGATCGTAGCGACGAAGTGCTACCCGCAATGGGGCGGCAAACCGACCAGAAGATTGACGTTGTACAGCAGGATCGCGTACTTCCCGACGTCGTGGCGCTCCACCGGGGCGCCCCACATGTGCTCGGCCTGCTCGGGGGTGCCGTAGAACGGGCGGTCCTTCTCGAACACGACGAACCGGGCGTCGTGCGCGCCGGCGTCGTACATCGAGTCCTTCGACTGCCAGCAGAACGGCACCAGCCGGTCCCCGCCGCCGACCACGGGCGCGACCACGACCTTGTGCTCGGTGGTCACGGTGATGTTGTTCGAGGCCCAGTACGCGCCGAGGCCGTAGGACAGGCCCCGCTCGCCCAGGTAGTCCGCGGCCTCCTGGGCCTCGGACGGCTCGGCCCGGGGCGGCGAGTAGATCACCACGGTGAGCGCGAAGACCGCGAGCACGGCCGCGAGCGCGCCCCGCCCGATCCGCACCGTCCGCCCGGAGGCGCCGGAGGCCAGCCAGGGACCGGCGTAGCGGGCGGCCAGGGCGGCGGCCATCGGCAGGACCGGCGCGATCTCCCGGGCCGCCATCAGGTCGACGGAGATGGTGGAGACGATCTCGGCGCCGAGGTTGCAGGTGATCGCCGCGATCATCACCGAGTCCACCCGGTCGGCCGTGCCGCGCACCGCGCGTACCAGCGTCACGACGAAGGCGACGAGGGCCACCGCGAACCCGATCAGGTGCAGCAGCGAGAGCAGGATCTCGAACCCGGCCAGGTGCCAGCCGGGGCGGTGGGTGCCGAAGATGACCCCGACCATCCGGGCGGTCATCCAGGCCCGGTGCGGCCAGTCCGACAGCGGCGCCAGCTCGATCGGCGGGTGCGGCGACTGGAACGCGCCGAGCGCGTCGAGCAGGTGGCGGAAGCCGCGCGAGACGACCACCGAGACCACGGCCGCGGCGACCAGCGACAGCTCGTAGAGGCGCTCGCCGCGGCGGATGGCCCGATAGGCGCAGACCACGGCCAGCGGTACGGCTCCCACGAACGTGATGAGCGGGTCGCCCATCGCGCCCCAGCCGAGCAGCAGCGCGACCAGCACCGGGGTCCACACGCGGTGCCGGAGCCGGTCGAGCACGAGCCAGGCCAGGACCAGCGGCACCGCCGAGCCCGTGTGGTTGGGGGAGGACAGCAGCGTCTGGTATCCGGTGCCGGGGACGGGCAGCAGGAGGATCGCGACCGCGACCGCCACCCGCAGCCAGGCCTCCCGGCCCTCGGCCCGGCCCTTGGCCAGCGCCGCCGCGACGAAGACGATCATCGTGTAGGTGATGGCGGCGGTCACGTGCACCTGGTCGGCCGTGACGCCGGTGAACCACTGCACGATGCCGTACTGCACCAGCTCCGTCGGGTAGAAGGACACGTCGGAGAGTGCCCAGCCCTTCAGCAGCGGGTTGCCGTGGAACATGTCCCAGGCCTGCAGCGCGTTGCTCGCCCCGTCGCCGTTGATCGGGAACGCGCGGGCCGTCCGCAGGTACGCCAGGAACAGCCCGACGGCCACGACAACGGACCCGGCCCCGATCATCACCCTCTGACGCACCCGGGCAGGGTACCGGATCTACCCGGATCACCCGTATTCGTCGGCCAGCTCCCGGTAGGCGGCCAGCACCACTTCCGTACGCGAGACCAGGTCGGGCTCCGGCCGCGAGCGCAGCGACCCGAGCAGCGCCTCGGCCGCCGTCACCCGCAGCCGGGCCCGGGTCTGCGCGGCCCGCTGGTCGAGAAAGTCCTGGCACAGCCCCGCCAGCCGGCGCAGCTGCCCGGCCCGCCGGCGCACCTCGGCATCGACGTCGGTGAGCCGCTGGACGATCTCGGCCTGCCGGTCGGTGACGGTGCTGAACAGGCTGCCGGCCCCGATCGGGTCGCCGACGGAGGCGCGCAGGTCCCGGTCGGCCGTGCGCAGCTCGCCGCGCTCGGCGAGGGCCTGAGCCAGATCCCACAGCGCCCGCTCCAGCGTCGGCGTCGGGTCGGCCGGGTCGCCCAGCCGCTCCAGCGCCGGCCAGGTGAGCCGGATGCGGTCGGCGTTGGCCGCGGCCGCCTCGAACTCGGTGCGGTCGCGCGGGTCGGTCAGGTACCGCCGCAGCGCCCGCCCCCGCCGCGTCGGCGTGCGCACGAGGGTGTAGCCGGCCAGCATGAACACGGTCGACGCGACGAGCGCGAGCACCCCGCGCACGGCCGCGGGCGGGTCGATCCAGTGGATGGCGAGCGCCACGGCCGCCGCCGCCGTGAGCCCCAGCGCGTAGAGCGCGTGGACCCACCGGTCGACCGGCCAGAACGGTCCGGCGTCGACCTGGGCCGGACCCGATCGGGGCCCGGTCTCGTCGCTGATCGCGGCGAGGCTGCGCTCCACCGCGTTCCCGCCCCGCCGCAGCACGCCGACACGGAAGCCGCGCAGGTAGTCGATCACCGCGCGCTCCGCGTCCGCCGGGTCCGCCGGGTCCGGGCGGCCAGGCTCGCGACCACGAGCGCGATCAGGGCCCCGAGCACGCCCCAGGCGACCCCGCCGAGCACCGCCGCGGCCGACGCGGCCGGGATGGACAGCGGGCCGAGCCGCCCCGGCAGGTGCTGCGCGGGCGCGGCGGCGAGCGTGACGAGCGCGGCGGCGGCCAGGCCCAGCAGCGGGGCGTACGGCTGCGGCACCAGGGCGGCCAGCACGGCCGTCAGCAGCACCCCGAGCGCCGGCCCGAGCCACGGCAGGACGGTCAGCAGGCCGACCGCGACCGCCGCGGCCTGCGGATGGGCCACTCCGCACGCGGACAGGACCGGCCAGGCGACCGCGGCCGCCAGCGCGCCCCACAGGCATCGGTGGGTGGCGGCGGTCGCGGTCCCGGCGACGCGGGCCGGACGGGAGCCGGAGCGAAGCAGCAGCACCGGCTCCGGCATCGGCTCCACGACCCGGACCGCACTGCCTTTCACAACAGCCGCAGCTCGCGCGCGCGTTCGACGGCCTCGCGCCGGCGCCCGGCGTGCAGCTTGCGGTAGATGTTCTTGACGTGCGTCTTCACGGTGTTGACCGAGACGTACAGCGTGGAGGCGATCTCCAGGTTCGACATGGTGCCCTGCAGGTAGCGCAGCACCGTGAGCTCCCGCTCGGTCAGCGGCTCGACGAGGTTGGTGTCCCCGCCCCGCGTGCCGCCGGCCAGCGGCGACGAGCCGGCCGCGAGTTCGGCCGCGAGCGGGTGGTAGACGGGCAGCAGCGGCGCGAAGTTGGCCAGCAGGTCGCGCACCGGGTGCCCGCCGACGAGGAACGGACGGCGGAAGCTCTCCTCCTCGGCGATGTCCAGCGCCACCTCGAGGCCCCGCAGCACCCGGTTGCGGTCGCCCAGCGTGCGCCCGGCGAGGCTGGTGAGGATGGCCGCCTGCACGGTCCAGGTCAGCGCGGTGTCGACGGACGGGGTGGCGAACTGCGCCGCGGTCGTCGCCGCGGCCGCCGCCTTGCCCTCGATGAGCGCGGCCGAGGCGTCGACGCACGCGGCCCAGCCGGGGAACACGTCCGGGTCGCCGCCGGTGGCCACGAGCCGCCGGGCCGCGCCCAGGTCGCCGCCGCCGATGCGCAGCTCCGCCTCGGTCAGCGCGAGCGCGCGCTCGACCGCCGGGGCCAGCGCGGCCCCGCCCAGGTCGCGGCGGGCGGTGTGCAGCACCTCCAGCGCCGCGGCGAGCCGCCCGGAGCCGTGGCGGAGCTTCGCGCGGACGGTCGCGATCGACACGAGCAGGTCGGCGTCCCCGGCCGCGAGGTCCAGCGCCTCGTCGAGCAGCCGGTCGGCCTCGGCGATGCGGTCCCACTCGCCGTAGACGCCGGCGAGCGCCATCCGCACCCAGCCCAGGTCGACGGCGTCGGTGATGCCGAAGCGGTCCGCGGTCACCAGCGCCTGGCGGCCGAGCCGGGCGCTCGCACGCAGCCGCCCCCGCAGCGACTCCAGCACCGCGAGCCGGCTGGCCGCGCACACCTGGGCCTGGGCCAGTCCCGCCCGCTGGGCCAGGACCAGCGCGCCGTGCAGCGGTGCCCCGGCCGCGCCGAGCTCGCCCAGGCGCAGGCGGGCCTCGCCCTCGTCGAGCAGGGCCAGGGCCCTGGTTTCATCGTTATTTGCCGATATTTCGGACAACTCGGCGAGCATCCGGCGCGGGTCGCCGCCGAGCCACGCCTCGGCCACCGCGAACGCGCGGAACATCGGCGTGGTGTGCTCGTCGAAGTTGCGGATGCCACCGGCGCGGCGCAGGAAGTCGCGGGTCCCCTCGAGGTCGCCCACCCGCAGCCGCTCGGCCGCGAAGGCCAGCGGGAGCCGGGAGTCCGTCGACTCCTCGGCGGCGGGGGCGTGCGGGGCCGACTCGTGCGGGCGGTCGTAGCGCACCCCGGCCAGGATGTCCGGCCACCCGCGCTCGAGCGTCTCGACGGCGCCGGACCAGTCCTCGGCCAGCAGCGCGTGGCGCAGCGCCTCGGCGGGCAGACCGTAGGCGCCGTGCCACGCGGCCGCCCGCCGGTGCAGCTCGGCGACCCGCTCGGGGCTGCGGCGCAGCAGCTCGGCGTGCAGGGTGCGGGCGAAGAGGGGGTGGAAGCGGTACCAGCCGCCCGGGCCGGCGTTGCGGGTCAGGAACGTGTTGGAGCCCTTGAGCTCGGCCAGCACGCGGGCGCCGTCGTCGCGGCCGGTGATCGCCTCGACCAGGCCGGCGTTGAGCCGGGGGGCGATCGCCGTCTCCAGCAGCAGCCGCCGCGTCTCGGCCGGCAGCGGGTCGATCACCTCGCCGGTGAGGAAGTCGCCGACCGCGGTGCTGAACGGGCCGCCGTCGTCGAGCACCCGCTCCGGCTCCGGGTGCCCGCGCATCGCCATCGCGGCGAGGCGCACCCCGGCCGGCCAGCCCTCGGTGATGGAGTGCAGCGAGTACAGCGTCGCGCTGGGCAGCACCACGTCGTGCGCCGCGAGCAGCTCGGCCGTCTCGGCGATGGTGAGCGAGAGGTCGTTCGTGCGCATCTCGGTCAGGGAGCCGTCGACGCGCCAGCGGTACAGGGGCAGGGAGGGGTCGCGGCGGCACGACAGCACCAGTCGCAGCCGGCCCATCCCGTGGCGGACCAGCGCCTCGAGATCGGCCAGCGCGCCCGGGTCGCTGATCTCACGCACGTCGTCGACGACCACGACGTGGGGCCGCTGCAGCTCGTCGACGACCCGCAGCAGGTCGTCGCCGTCGCGCTTGCCGGGCCGCTCGGCCTCCGACAGCGCGCCGAGCAGCTGCCCGGGCACGTCCGCGCCCCGCTCGGCGTGCGAGGTCACCCAGCGCACGACCGGCGGCTCCCCGCCGTCGCCGAGGCGCACCGTGCGCGCCCAGGCGACCAATGCCGCGGTCTTGCCCCATCCGGCGGGCGCGGTCACCAGCGTCAGCGGCGCACGCACCGCGGCGTCCAGCTGGGCGACGACCCGCTCCCGCAGCACGTAGCCAGGCGGCAGGTCCGGCACCGCCACCGATGGTGGCGCCGTGTAACTTCGGCGATCCTGCTGTACCAACGCTTGTGACACCCGTGCCCCCCGAAATCGCTTTCCCGGCCGCGCTTTTCCACTCGTCTTTCATCCGGGCTGAACGAGTTGAGCAAAGCATCGGCGCACGCTGCGCCGCCTCACCCGGCCCGGGTGGTCCACCCGCTCCTGGTCCGGCGATTTCCCTTGTGTGCCAACGGTTCCATTGACACCATTGCAACGCCGCGCCGCCTGCCGGAGCCTCACCCGAAAAGGATGACGCGTGCTCACCACGATGCTCGGCAGCGTTGAGCGCTGCCGCCCGCGCAATCGAGACGCGGGCGTCGGGGAGGAGGACCAGCGAGCATGAGCGCGGTTGTGGGCGAGATCGAGCTGAGCCCCGCAAACGGATTCGAACTGAGCCTGCGGGGCTACCACCGCGCGCAGGTCGATCGGTACATCGCCACCCTGCAGATGCGCCTCACCACAGCGGAGACGGAGCTCGCCGCGGCCCGCTACCGCGAGCAGCAGCTGACCGGCCGGGTGGAGCGCCTGGGCGCCGAGCGTGCCCAGTGCACCTGCGCGGACGAGTCCGCCAAGGTCGTCGGCGGGCGCATCCAGCGGATCATCGAGCTTGCCGAGGAGGAGGCCGGCGCCCTGCGGGCCCAGGCCGAGCAGGACCTCGACAACGCCCGCGCGGCCGCCGAGGCGATGCTCGCCGACGCCCGCGCGCACGCCGAGGACGCCATGCGCGACTTCCAGAGCGCCCTGGCCCAGCGCCGGGCCGAGGAGGCCCGCGTCGAGGCGAACCGGCGGGCCCAGTGGGACGCCCGCCGGCAGCGTCAGCGCGAGGCGGCCGAGAACCTCCTGGCCACCACGCGCTCGGTCGGCACCGACACCGTGCAGGTGGCCCGGCGGCTGCTCGACACGCTCATCGCCGAGCACACCAAGCTGCTCGCCGAGGTGGAGACGGCCGAGAAGGGGATGGCCGACCTCTCGTCGGCGTGATGGCGATCCGGCAGGTGCTTCACCCACCGTGGGTGAGGACGCTTCACTCCGGCAGAGGCCA
Organism: Dactylosporangium sp. NPDC000244; assembly: GCF_040300725.1. NCBI lineage: Bacteria > Bacillati > Actinomycetota > Actinomycetes > Micromonosporales > Micromonosporaceae > Dactylosporangium > Dactylosporangium sp. NPDC000244. Next base: position 32,159 of record NZ_JBEPEH010000071.1, on the reverse strand, counting down.
GGATTGCTTTTGTGACAAGGCAAACGACGGACGGAACAGGGCCGGTGACTGCTGCATCGTCCACTGTGCTCCGTCCGGTCCCGCCAGCCGCGGGCGTCGCGCCGTCGGTGGTCCCCGGCGCGACGGACCCAGCTGGGTCGTTCGGTGAACACCGTCGAGCAGGGGGTACTCGACGGCCCAGGAGTCAGCGGTGAACACGGCCCGCGTCCTGAGCACCGGCCGGCCTTCAGCGAGGGCGGCGGGAGCCGATGGGTGGGCGGCTGATCCGGAGGAGGCCGCCCACCCATCGCAAGTCACCACATGAACGAGGACGGCGCGCTCCCAGGCCCGCGCCGTCCTTTTTCCTTTCTGTCTTTTCTTTCTGTCGTCGTGAGGGGCCGTCGTGAGGGGCACGGCGTCCTCGCTGCTGCACCGGCTGCGGCACGTGCTCACCCCGCACTCGCACGACGCTGCGGACAAGGTCGACCCGGCGATGGAGGGCTCCCGCGAGGGCGTCCGGGCGCTGTGGATCTCCTTCGCCGGGCTCGGGCTCACCGCGGTGCTCCAGGCGCTCGTCGCGGCCTGGTCCGGCTCGGTGGCCCTGCTCGGTGACACCCTGCACAACGCGGCCGACGCGCTGACGGCCGTGCCGCTGGGCATCGCCTTCCTGCTCGGCCGCCGCCCCGCGAACCGGCGGTACACCTACGGCTACGGCCGCGCCGAGGACCTGGCCGGGATCGTCATCGTGCTCACCATCGCCGCGTCCGCCGCGCTGGCCGCCTGGGCCGCGGCCGACCGGCTCGCCCACCCCCGGACCGTGACCGGGCTGCCCTTCGTCGCGGCCGCGGGCCTGGCCGGCTTCGCGGGCAACGAGCTCGTCGCGCGCTACCGCATCCGCACCGGCCGGAGGATCGGCTCGGCCGCGCTCGTCGCGGACGGCCTGCACGCGCGCACCGACGGCTTCACGTCCCTGGCCGTCGTGCTCGGCGCCGCCGGCGTCGCCCTGGGCTGGCCCTGGGCCGACCCGCTGGTCGGGCTGCTCATCACCCTGGCGATCGTGGTCGTGGGCAAGGACGCGGCGCGCGAGGTGTACCGCCGCCTGATGGACGCGGTCGACCCCGCGCTCATCGCCGCCGCGGAGGCGGTCCTGGCCGCGACCCCGGGCGTGCTGCGGGTCTCGGCCCTGCGGATGCGCTGGATCGGCCACCGCCTGCACGCCGAGACCGACCTGGTGCTGGCCCCGGACCTGACCCTGGCGCGGGCGCACGAGATCGCGGTGGACGCCGAGCATCGCCTGCTGCACGCGGTGCCCCGGCTGGCGGCGGCGACGGTGCACCCGGACCCCGAGTCGGCCCACGCCCACGACCCCCTGGAGCACCACCGCCATCCCCCGGCAAGACACCAGCACCGGCACTGACACGAAGAAGCCCGGCGACGCGAGTCGCCGGGCTTCTCGTACTTGCCGCGGGTGCTGCTCAGAGCGGTGTGCCCGGGCCCGAGGTGGGAGCCTCGGCGGCGTCCTCGGCGCGGTGGGTCGCGGCCGTGCGGCCGGACGACGCGGGCGAGTCGGCCTCGTGGGTGTGGGCGGTGGGGCGGGGCTGGTTGATCGGGAACTCGGTGTCCCGCGGCTGGTGATCGGCCCGGTGCACGCCGCCGGCCGCAGCCGGGGCCATGACCTCGCTCGGCACCCAGTGCACGGTCAGCGCGTACAGCACGATCACGTCCAGCGTGATCATGAGCAGCGACCAGACCGGGTACGCCCCGAGCCAGCCGATCTGCGACAGCGCGTGCAGCGCGACGATGACGATCGCCGTCACCCGTGCCACGTTGTTGCGCATCAGCAACCCGGCGCCGCACACCAGCAGCAGCGCGCCGAAGACGATCATCACGATGCCCAGGCCGGTCAGGTTCACCACCACCAGGCTGTCGCCGTCGATGAAGGTGACCTGCCGCCGCAGCAGCGCGACGAGCCCCTCAAGGATGTTCAGCACCCCGATCACGGCGAGCAGGACGCCGGCGAACATGATCCAGCCGAACCAGGCGGAACTCCGCGCAGTACCGCGCGAGGTACCGGTATCAGCCATGTCGTTCTCCTTCCGGGATGGGCCGCGGCGGACAAGAGAGGAGGCGCCGCGGCCGAATCCGGCGAATCTCGTGTGGCGACCTCCCTCGATCAACGGTGCTTTTGCAAGAGATCGTTCGGCTTGCCCGGATGAGCGGGCATCACCCCGCGGGCATGAAGGTCTCCGGTGCCGGTCCTCACCCCGGGTGGGTGAGGACCAGTCACCCCCGGTCGTTCGCACAATGCGCTCGTGGAGATGGCCTGGATCCCCGGTGGCACCTTCGCCATGGGTGCCGAGGGCTTCTATCCGGAAGAGGCGCCCGTTCGCAAGGTCGCCGTCGACAGTTTCTGGATCGACTCGCATCCGGTGACGAACGCCGAGTACGCCCTGTTCGTGCAGGAGACCGGCTACGAGACGCTCGCCGAGCGCGATGCCGATCAGGGGCCGCCGGGCTCGATGGTGTTCGTCCAGCCGCCCGGCCCCGTGCCGCTGCGCGACTGGCGTGTCTGGTGGGAGCTGCGGCCGGGCGCGTCCTGGCGGCACCCCTTCGGCCCGGGCACGGACATCCGCAAGCGCTCGGCTCACCCCGTGGTTCACGTCGCCTACGAGGACGCCGCCGAATACGCGCGCTGGGCCGGCAAGGAGCTGCCCACCGAGGCCGAGTGGGAGTTCGCGGCCCGGGGCGGGCTCGAAGGCGCGCCCTACCCGTGGGGCGACGACCCGGAGCCGGGCCGCGCCAACATCTGGCAGGGCATCTTCCCCTGGCTGGACCGCAGCGACGACGGCCACGGCACGAGCCCGGTCGGGGCGTTCGCGGCCAACGCGTACGGCCTCTTCGACGTGGTCGGCAACGTGTGGGAGTGGACCTCGGACTACTACCGCTCGGGCAACGCGCGCTTCGGCGAGGCCGAGGGTGAGATGCCGCAGAACCCGCGCGTGGACGTTCCACCGGGGGCTACCGTGTTCAGCAGCCGGGTGGTGAAGGGTGGCTCCTACCTCTGCTCGACGGGGTACGACCACCGCTTCCGGCCCGCCGCCCGCCAGCCCGAACCCATCGACAACGGTAGCTGCCATGTCGGCTTCCGATGCGTTCGGCGACAGGCCCCCGGCGGCACGTGACCAGGCGGCCCTCACGCCCCAGTTGATCACGCACCGTATTTGTTCACCCCCTGCGGGTGAGGCGACATCACCTTTTGTCGCCTCACAATCCCGTGGTCATCCGCCGTGCTGCGGTGGGTGGGAGGGGGCGAAATACGTTGGGGCAGAAAACGCTCGTAGACACCATCACCCGTCCCGCACTGCACTTCGCAGTGCCCGAGCCGCCCCGCTATCACGTGCCGCGACCGCGTCTGCTCGACGCTCTGGATCGCGCTGTGGCGGGGCCTTTGACATTGATTTCCGCTCCGGCGGGGTGGGGCAAGACCACCCTGCTGGCCGAGTGGGTGGCGGCCGGGCGAGCACCCTGGCCGCTGGCGTGGTTGACGGTGGAGGCGCACCACGGCCCACGCTTTTGGGAGCACGTGCTCGGCGCCGTCACCCAGGCGACCGGCGAGGAGCCGGGCGAGGCAACCGCGGCCGACGGCCCGGGTGAGGCACTGGAGTCGCTCGTCACCCTGCTGCGCCGGGCCGGGCCGCCGGTGGTGCTGGTCCTCGACGACCTGCAGGAGCTGTCGGTGCCCCGCGTGTGGGGTGAGCTCGAGACGCTGCTTTCCCAGGCGGGTGACCGCCTGCGTCTCGTGATCGCCTGCCGGACCGATCCGGCGCTCACGCTGTACCGCTTCCGGATCCGCGGCGCCCTGAGCGAGCTGCGCACGGGTCCGCTCGGCTTCACCCTGGACGAGACCGCGCAGATGCTGCACGCGCACGGGGTGAGGCTGGCCGAGTCGGCGCTCGTGGAGCTGCACGCGGTGATGCGAGGGTGGGCAGCCGGCCTGCGCCTCGCCGCGCTCGCGGTGCAGGGTCACCCCGAGCCGGACAGCCTGATGCCGCGGTTCGCCCTGCAGGATCGGGCGCTGGGGGAGTACCTGGTCGGCGAGGTCTTCGACACGCTGCCGGAGGACGTCCGCGAAGTCGTGCTCTGCACCTCGGTGCTCGACCAGGTCAGCGCCGAGCTCGTGGAGGCGCTCACCGGCCGGGTGGACGGCGCCCGCATCCTGGCCCAGCTTGAGCACTCGAACCTCTTCGTGGTGCAGGGCAGCGGGAACACCGGGATGTACCGATGTCACCCGCTCTTCGGCCTGATGCTCTACGACGAGCTGCGCCACCGCCGGCCCGAGCAGGTGCGCCAGCTGCACCGGCGCGCGGCCGACTGGTTCGCCGCGCACGACCAGCCCGCGGACGCCCTGCGTCACGCCCTGGCCGCGCGCAACTGGAGCCAGGCCTCGGACCTGCTCGCCGCGAGCTGGCAGGAGCTGGTGCCGGGCGCCCGGCTGCGCACCATCAAGGAGCTGGTGCCGCCGCCTCCGCAGGAGGTGCGCAACGATCCGAAGCTGGCCCTGGCCTTCGCGGCCGAGCGGCTCGACGCGAGCGACCCGCAGGGCACGGAGACGTTCCTGCACCTGGTCGAACGCTCGCAGCACGCGCTGGTCGACTCCGCGCGCGCCGAACTGCGCCCGATTGTCGACAGCTTTCGCATGGCCGAGGCCCATCAGAGCCAGAAGCCTGATCTGGTACTGGCGACAGCGCCGCTGCTGCTGCGCGACGACACCGGCCTCGACGACCAGGACAAGGCCCGCATGCGGGCGCTAGCCCTCGTCGCGGTCGGCGGGGCCCGGCTCATCCAGGGCGACCTCGGCGCCGCCGAGCACGCGCTGCAGGAGTCGCTGCACCTGGCCCGCCGGTGCGGGAGCGTCCAGTCCCAGCTGGCCGCGCTGCGCCAGCTCGCGCAGCTCAACGCGGCCCGGGGCCGGCTCACCGCGGCCCTGCGCTACGGCAAGGAGACGCTGGCGCTGGCCGACCGCGAGGGGCGCACCCAGGGCAGCGACGTGGTGTGGGCCCAGCTCACCGTGGCCGAGGTCTGCTACCTGCAGGCCCGTGTCCAGGCGGCCGGGCACTACCTCGACCGGGCGCTGGACGGCGGTCTCGCCGATCCGGCGCTCGTGGCGGTCGCGACCATGACCCGTGCCCACATCCGCGCCGCGACGGGGGATGCGCGGGCGGCGTGCACGGAGCTGGCCGCGATCCGGCGGCAGCTGGCCGACTGGCGGTACACGCCGAGGATGCAGCACTGCGTCACGCTGGCCGAGGCCGAGCTGCGGCTCGCGGCGGGCGACACCGAGGCGGCCAAGCGGCTGCTGACCCTGGAGCCGGTCGAGATGCTGGCGCCCTGGCTCGGCGTGGTGCGCGCGAAGGCCCACCTGGCCGAGCGCCGGCCGGCCGCGGCGCTCGGGGCGGTGCAGCCCTACCTCGAGCCCACGACGGGTTCGCTGGTGTGGACGGTCGACGCGAACCTCACCAGCGCCCGCGCCCTGCGCGCGCTCGGCGACCGCTCCAAGGCCGGCCGGGCGCTCGAACAGGCCCTGCGCCACGCCGACGACGAGGCGATCCGCTGGCCCTTCGTGGCCGGTGGGCAGCCGGTGCGGGAGCTGCTGGTGACGTACCTGCCGGCCGGCAGCGGCTACCGCGGGCTGGCCGAGGAGATCGCGCAGGAGCTCACCGGGTTCGGGCGCGCCCCGGCCGCGGCGGGGGAGCTGGCCGAGCCGCTGACCGAGCGGGAGCTGGCGGTGCTGCGGTACCTGCAGGGCACGCTGTCGGCGGGGGAGATCGCCTCGATGCTGTACGTCTCCGTCAACACGGTGAAGACGCACATGAAGAACATCTACCGCAAGCTCGGCGTCGGCCGCCGGCGGGAGGTGATCGAGCGCGCTCGTGAACTCAACCTGCTGTAGCGCCCGCCGTCGCTAGGAGCGCGGACCCGATCCCGGGGCCGCGCTCCTTTTTGCGTTGCCGTTCCCACCGTGTTCCCACCGGGTCGCTGTCTTCGTTCCCACCGGGTCGCTGTCTTCCCGCCGGGGTGCGAGTGGCCCCCGGTTTCCCGGCTCCCGCGCCGGCCGCCGACCCGAGTCCCGCCCCGCCCGCAGCGATAGGGGCCAGGACCGCCGGCCCGAACCCGCCCCGACTCGGCGCACAAAGCGAAGCGGCGGCGGCCCCCTGGGGAGGGCCGCCGCCGCTTCGGGCGGGGAGTGGACAGACTCAGCGATTCACGTACGGCCGCGCGCCGATGGCGGCGAGCTCCTCGGCCGCGATCGCCTCCTCCTCGGCCAGGACCAGCGGCAGCGGGTCGATGAGCGGGTCGAGCGACTCGAGGGAGGCGCGCTGGACCGGCATGGCCGCGTCGCCGGCCGGCACGGTGGCCTGGCCCACGGCGCGCACCCAGACCGTCGGGGTGTCCCCGACGAGCTCCGCCTCGACGGTCTCCTCGAGCAGCGCCGCGCTCACCGGCGCCCCCACCAGCGCTTTGACGACCACCGTGTCGTCCTGGTGGCCGCAGGCGGGCGGCTGCATCGGCGACGGGCCCGCGACCACCTCGGGCGGCAGGAGGTCGATGGTGATGATGTCGTCGCGGGAGACGCTGTGCCGCACCGGCGGGCGGCCGGCCTTGTGGCGGCCGCGGTACGCGTCCGAGCGGCTGTTGCGCCGCAGGGTCAGCTTCGCCGTGGGCGCCGGGCGCGCGGGCATGACGCGATCGTCCGGCGCGGCCACGACGCTGCCGCGCGGTACCGTCAGGATGAACAGGATGATCACGTCCAGCGTGACCATGAGCAGCGACCACGCCGGGTAGGCGCTCAGCATGGCCAGCTGCGAGATCGCGTGCAACGCCACCACACTCGCGGCCACCGCCTTCGCGCTGGGGCGCTTGGCCCGCAGCGCGATACCGGCCCCGGCGAGCATCGCGCCCAGCGTCACCGTGGCCGCGGCCCAGGTGCCGGCGCTGGTGAACGCCACATCGTTGCGGTCGAATCCGACCTTGTCGCCGGCGAATCCCACCAGCAGTCCCTGCGCGACGTTCAGCGCGCCCACCAGCGTGAGCATGGACGTTCCAAACGCCCGAAATTCCTTGACCCGCATCCGCCCGTCTTCTCCTCGTTCTCACATGACGGCGTACAACGATGAGGCCGTGCCGATCCCCGGTTCAGCGAACCGAGGACCAGCACGGCCCTATATCCCCCGTGAACTTGTTCCCCCCGGAACAGGCCCGACCCGTGGTGCCCGGTCCCGCCGCCCGCGGGACCGGACACCGGCGCAGACCCCTCCACGCCGGTCCCGGGCTGCCGGTTGATCCCGCCCGCGGACGTGGGCAGATCCCCCGGCCTTCCCGTTCCCGGACTTCGGCGCCTGCCGTAAGCCGGCAACGTGTCGTGCCTGAGAACATGATTCGAGCGGCCCGGGTGAATGCGGATCACCCTCGATGGGTGAACGGCCGGGTGGCGGCTCTACACCGGCTCGGCGGCCAGCAGGCACGCGTCGTCGTCGGGGTTGCCGCGGGGCGCGCAGTCCAGCGCGGTGCGCAGCCGCTCGCCGGGGGCCGAGCCGCGCACGGCCACCCCCACCTCGTCGGCGAGGCCCTGCACGCCCTGGTCGATCGCGCGGTCGCGGCGCTCGACGACGCCGTCGGTGAACATCAGCAGCAGGTCGCCCGGGTCGAGCACCACGCAGGCGGTGGGGTAGGGCGCGGCCGGGTCGACGCCGAGCGCCATGCCGAACGGCTGGGCCAGCGCGCTCACCCCGGCCGTGGTGGCCCGCAGGATCGGCAGGTGCCCGGCCCGGGCCCAGGTCAGCGAGTGATCGGCGGGGTGGAAGCGACCGCACACGGCGGTGGCCAGCACGGTCGACGGGCGGCGGCAGAGCATCCGGTTGAGGGCGGCCAGGATCGCGCCCGGCTCGTCGCCGGCCAGCGCCAGCCGGCTCATCGCGGCTCGCAGGCGCAGCATGGTGGCGGCGGCGGGCCGGCCGTGGCCCATCACGTCGCCGACCGCGAGCATCACGTCCCCGCCGGGCAGGGGCGTGCTGAGGTACCAGTCCCCGCCGACGGGCCCGGAGTGCCTCGCGACGGCGTACCGCACGCCCACCCGCACCCCGTTGACCTGCTCCCGTAAACCGTTCATGCCGGATATCGTGGCCCCGCCCGGGCCCCGGCCGACTCGCCTGCGGCGGGTGAGGGCCTAGATGATGCTCAGCGCGCGTCCACGTCGCACGGCGTCGCGGCGGCGGCTGACGCCCAGCTTGCGGTACACGTGCCGGACATGGGTCTTGACGGTGTTGGTCGAGACGCTCAGCACCGTGGCGATCTCGGCGATGGAGAGCATGCTGCGCAGGTACTGCAGGACCAGGGTCTCCCGCTCGGTCAGCGGGTCGATGATGTGCTCGGCGGCCACGTCGAACGCGCCGGTGACGGGCTCGGCCTCCTCCTCGGCCTCCTCATGTTCGGCTTCCACGTGTTCGGCCTCCTCCCGACGGACTTCCTCACGACGGGCTTCCTCCTGACGGAACTCCGCATGCTCGGCTGCCTCATGGCCGATCTCCTCGCGGCCGACCCGGCGAGTCATCACCGCCCCCTCGAGCAGCGCGGCGATCCACGAGCCGTGCCCGGCAAACGGCGCCCGGATGCCCTCGGGCGCGGCCAGCCGCAGCGCCCGCTCGATCTGCTCGGTCGCGCCGGCGAGGTCGCCGAGGCGGTGCCGGGCCTGGGCCAGCATGACGCTCGCCGCCACCGCCACCACCAGCGAAGCCGCCACCGGCTCGGCGAGCAGTCCCTCCAGGGCGTGCTGCGCCGTCTGCGGCCGGTCCGACGCCAGGGCCACCCGGGCGCGGGCGAGCGCCACAACGGGGGCTCCGGGCCGGTGCCGGTCGAGCTCGTCGAGCACCGCGCGGGCCTTCTCCGGCTGCCGCTCGGCCAGGCACAGGTCGGCGTGCAGGACGCGCGCGGTGAGCTCGGCGGCCGGCGGCAGGGCGCCGATCCGGTCGCCCAGCACCGGCTCCAGCGCCTCCGCCGCGCCGGCCGGGTCGCCGGAGTCGAACAGCAGCAGGGCCAGGCTCAGAATGCCGCTGAGCCAGCCGTGCGGGTCAGGCGGCGCCTCCGCGGTGATGCTCTCGTCGAGGTGGAAGCGCGCCTCGTCGAGCCGGCCGCGGACCCGGCAGATGGTGGCGAGCACCAGCCGGGCGTCGCTGATGTTGCGCGACTCCGCGATGCCCGCGTCCCGGCTCGCGTCCAGCACCCGGCGCGCGCACGCGGCGGCCGCCGAGAGCCGGCCGCGCCGCAGGTGCACCAGCGCCTGCAGCCGGTTCGCCTGCACGACGAGCAGGGGAAAGCCGGACTTGCGGGCCAGCGCGTTGCCCCGCTCCAGGGCCGCGTCGGCATCCTCGACCGCGTCGCGGGCGATCCCGGCGCCCGCGAGCGTGAGGTGCGCGCTCGCGCGGGCGCCGTCGGCCGCGTCGGCGTAGAGGTGCTCGCCGCCGGCCTCCTCGACGCGCTCCAGCAGCCGCTCGGCCGCGTCCGCGAAGCGGTCCAGGTCGTCGGCGGCGATCGCCTCGGCCATGCGCATGGCCGCCAGGATCTCGGCGTCCAGCGGGGCCGGCGCCTCGCCCAGCGCCCGCTCGCCGAGCCGGATGAAGGCCGACATGGCCGCCGCGTCGCCGGTGTCGCGGCAGCAGATGGCCAGCGCGAAGGCGAGCATCGGGCGCTCGGCGATGTCCTGTGGAGGCTGCGGGCCGGTTCGCAACGCCATCGCGCGCGACCCCGACCCGCAGAGCTCCGGCCAGTACTGCAGAAATAATCGCTCGGCGCTCACCCAGTCGGCGCCGAGGACGGCGTGCACGACGGCGTCGCCGGGCAGCCCGTTCGCGGCATACCAGCCGGCCGCCGCCCGGTGCAGGCCGCGCTCCTCGGCGGCGAGGGTGGTGCGCACCTCGGCGCGCAGGACCGCGCGCAGCAGGCGGCGGTAGCGGTACCACGAGTGCGAGCCGCCGTAGAAGGTGGCCAGCGCGTCGGACCGGCTCGCCTGGGCCAGCTGGCGGGTGCCGTTGCGGCTGCCGGCCAGCGCCTCGACCAGCCCCGGGCAGACCGTCTCCACGATCGAGGTGCGCAGCATGACCTCGTGCACGTCGGGGTCCAGGTGGGCCAGGATCTCCCGCTGCACGTACTCGGTCAGCCCCACCTGATCGTTCGGCCCGGCCTCACCCGCGACCAGGTCGGTGACGACCCGCTCGGGCTCGTGGCGGCCGACCATCGCCGAGAGCGCCACCGCGACGGCGGCCGGCCAGCCCTCGGTCACGTGCCACAGCGCGTGCTGGAACTGCCGGGCCAGCCGCACGTCGAGCCGGTCCGCCAGCCCGGCGATCTCGGCCTGGGCGAAGGCGAGGTGGTCGGCGCGCAGCTCGGTGAGCTGGCTGCGCACGCGCCAGCGGTACAGCGACAGCGGCGGCTCGCTGCGAGCGAGCAGCAGGAAGCCGATGCGGTCGCCGAGACGCGTCATCAGCCGCTCGACCCGGCGCAGCACGGTGCGGTTGGTGACGTTGTGCAGGTCGTCGAGGACCACCACGGGGCGCTCCGGGAGCCGGCCGCCGGTCCACGCGTAGGTGGCGGGGTCCAGCGCGATGCCCGCGGCGTTCAGGGCCGCGGTGAGCTGGCGCCACGCCGCGGCGCCGCAGTTCGGCTCGAACCGCACGTAGGCGATGCGCCCGGGCGGGCGCCCGGCGCGGATCCACGACGCGGCGAGCACGGTCTTGCCCCAGCCGGTCGGCGCGCAGACCAGGGTGACCGGCTGCTCCACCGCCGCGTCGAGCTGGTCGAGCAGCCGCCGGCGCTCCAGGTGTACCGCGGGCAGGCCCGGCACTTCCCGGTCGGGCACGAACTCGACCGGCACCGGCCGCACCTCCAGGGGCCGCGCGGGGCCGGCCCAGCTCGCCGAGCCGAGGAACCGCTCGGCGGCGTCGTTGTGCGCCAATCTGCCAAGCGTGGTTTCGCCGTGGTGGCTGGTATGCACCGTCACTCCCGAAGAGGCGGGTCTACGACGTGCCCGGACTGGCACCTTCCCGTTCCAGATCGGCCATGTTCGACGTCGAACACGATAGAACCCGGACCCGGTTTCGTGGAGTGTTTCATCGAATTCAATCGATGCCCAAAGCCGTGGAGGGTCCCCCGTTTCCCCGCTCGCCCGCGTGATCCATAGAGATCTATCGATTTATTGCCACTGTGCAGCGCACGGCGCGTGCGCGATTGCGCCGCCGAATGGGGGGTCTTTGCCCGAATATTTCGGCGAGGTTGCTCGCCGTCGGCCGCGCCATGGCTACCGAGCGTGATTTGCCGTCGTTTACGTCTGGGTAGCGTCACGCCGACCGTGTGTGAAAACGCAGGCGAATGGCGCCCTAACACGACGGAGTTCGGGCCATTACGTACGATCCCGGCGTGTTGCTGCGCCAACTTCCCGGCTAGGCTCGGGACGTTACTCGGAAATCCAACCTACGGCCGCAGGTTCTACTCCAAATTACACGCGTGTCATCAGTGTTATTACTCTGAGATTGAGATCGTCTTACTCAAACCCGTGCCAACCTGCAAATTGCATCCGGAAAGGCCGCGCACAACGGGCGATTCGGACTGCGGGGCGGGCCGGTGACAAATGCCAGTCGTCGATGGGCCGCGAGCGCGATGGTGGCATAAGTGGAAAATGTCCGATAAATCCGAATCGAAAAGGCCAGACATTTCCGCGCGCCTTATCGCGAAGCGGCGGTTCAGCTCGCCTGGGCGGCGGCGTCGTCCTCGGCCACCGGAATGCCCGACGCCTGTGCGAACGCCGAGAGACCCTGCAGCAGGGCCGCGCGGTCGTCCGGGGACATGCGCCGCAGCACCGCCGCGATCGTCTCCTGGCGCTGCCGGCCGAGACCGTCCAGCAGCCGGTGCGCCGTCGGGGTGAGCACGAGCCACACCTCGCGCCGGTCGCGCTCGTCGGCGGTGCGGCGCAGGAGGTCGGCGGCCTCCAGGCGGTCGCACAGGCGGCTGGCCGAGGAGGGCGCGGTGTGCAGGGCCACGGCGAGCTGGGTCAGGTTGACGGACCCGGCCTGGTCGACGACGCCGAGCACGCGCAGCTGGGCGGCAGACACGCCGGAGTTGTCGTTGGCCGCGCTCGTGGCCAGGACCAGCGCCTGGCTCGCGGCATCCGCCAGGGCCGCCGCCCGGGCCAGGTCATCGTGGCTCGACGGGTGCGGTGAGGGTCGGCTCCGCACGTTGTCCTCCGGGTGTCGCGGCGGTCACGGGTCGGCTCGGGGCGACCAGTCCAGGCAGATGATCAGGGCGTCGTCCGCAAGCTCGGCGCCCGCGTGATACTCACGAAGGCTCCGCATGACGCTGCTGATCGCCTCGGCCGGTGGCTGCAACCGGGTCGATCGTATGGCACGGCTCAACTCACGCTCACCGAACGTCGCCTCGTTCGGCCGGATGGCGGCATGCACCCCGTCGCTGACTACGAAAATCCGATCGCCTGGGTTCAACGTGGTGTGTTCCTCGACGTAGCGGGTGTCGCCGAACATTCCCAGCGGCAGCTGGGCATCGAGGGCCATGTCGCGCACCTGCCCGTTGCGGACCAGGATCATGCGCGGCGAGCCGGCGTCGATCATGCGCAGCTCGCCGGTGGTGGTGTTCAGCGCGAGCAGGAGGGTGGCCACGTGCCGCGCCCCGCCGTACTGGGAGTAGATCGCGTCCGCCGCGAGCACCGCCTGGTCGGTCAGGTCGCCGGGGCGGGACTGCCCCGCCGGGATCGAGCGGCGGGCGTTGCGCATCGCGTTGACCGCGAGCGTGGTGAGCAGGGCCGCGTCGAGGCCGCTGCCCATGCCGTTGAGCGCGGTCACGGTGAGCCAGTCGCCGTTGATCGCCCAGTCGAAGTGGTCGCCGCCGACCGTGTAGGCCGGCTCCAGCTGCCCGGCGAACTTCACGCCCGGCTGCTCATAGGCCCGGGCCGGCAGCAGGTCCCACTGCATCTCGGCGGCCATGGTCAGCCGGCCGCTGCGCCGCCGGTCCAGGTGGTAGCGGTCGGTGCGCCGGTAGGCGGCCGACAGCGCCACCGCGAAGCTCTCCGCCAGCTCCTCCAGCCGCGGCCGCTCGGCCGGCACCCGGTCGGCGTCCAACCCGACGCTGAGCACGCCGACCCGCTCGCCCCAGGCGCTCACCGGCAGGTGCAGCCGGGCGAGGGACTGCCCGTCGCGGGCCTCCACCACCGGGGTCTGGCTCGCGAACGCCCGCATCGCCGAGCCGAGCTGCTCGCCGAGGGCCTCCTCGGGCTCGGCTCCGCTCGGCGACAGCGTCGTGGTGCGGTAGTCGGCCAGCCAGACCGTGCTGCTTTTGGTGCCGTGGGTCGCGCTCAGATACGCGTCGAGGGTCTCCACCAGGCGATCCGGTGGAGTGATGCGCAGTGCTTTGTCGATGGAGCCAACGCCGGACATTCGAGCCTTTCGCCAGCCTTTGCTTGCCGTGCGGCAAATAATATAAGGCAGGTATTCCGGCTCTCTTGTACCCACTCCCACGAGAGATCTACACCCAGCGAGAGCCCAGCCACATTCTGGAGAACCACTGGGTATACGAAATGTCCATTCCCGCGTAGATCGGGTAGAAATACGCGAAGCAGGCGGCCACGAGCAGCATGTAGGCGCCGACGATGATCGAGCCGATGAGCCGCTGGTCACTGTTGGGCCGCAGCTTGCGGGCCGGGCCGAGGATCGCGCCGAGCACGTAGACCACGGCCAGCACCAGGAACGGCTCGGCCGGCAGGCAGTAGAAGTAGAACATCGTGCGGTGCTCGGGCATCTCGTTGAACCAGGGCAGGATGCCGGTCAGCGCGCCCGCCATGATCAGCCAGGCGCGGCCGTCGCGGCGGGCGACGGCGAGCCAGCCGAGCGCGACGAGCGCGGGCAGGAACGACCACCACAGCAGCGGGGTGCCGAGCAGCAGGATCTCGGAGGCGCAGCTGGGCGCGCCGCAGGGGCCGGACTGGTCCCAGTAGAAGGCCACCGGGCGGCCCAGCAGGAGCCACTGCCACGGCCACGACTGGTACTGGTGCTTGGTGCTCAGCCCGGTGTGGAACGCGTACGCCTCGGAGTGGTAGTGCCACAGGTTCACCAGCGGGTCGATGAACCGGTCGTGCGGCAGGCCGTTGCTCTCGGCGTACCAGTGCCGGAAGTACCCGCCGTCGGAGAGGAACCAGCCCCACCAGCAGTTGATGTAGACGACCAGGGCGATGACGAAGATCGCGAAGAACCAGATCGAGGCGGTGCTGAGGAAGGTGTCGAGCACCCAGTGCTTGACACCGGCGCTGCGGCGGGCGCTGAGATCGAACAGCCAGATGGCGACGGCGAAGATCGCGACGTAGTAGATGCCGCTCCACTTCACGCCGCAGGCCAGGCCCAGCGAGATCGCGCACAGCAGGCGGTACCAGGGGAAGCCGAGTCGTGCGCGCAGGCCCGGCTTGCTCGCGTCGAACCCGTCCTCGAGGAGCCTCAGCCAGCGGGCCCGGCGTTGCTCGCGGTCGAGGACCAGGAAGAAGAACGCGACCACGATCCAGAACATCAGGAAGACGTCGAGCAGAGCCACCCGCGAGAGCACGAAGTGCATGCCGTCGAGGGACATGAGCAGGCCGGCGGCGCCCGCGAGGATCGTGGACCGGAACAGCTTGTAGGCGGCGATGATGATCAGCAGGATCGAGATGGCGCCGACCGTGACGGCGGAGATGCGCCACCCGAAGGAGTTGTAGCCGAAGAGCTGCTCGCCGATCCCGATCATCCACTTGCCGATGGGCGGGTGCACGACATACTGCGGCGTGTTGTCCTCGGGGTTCCACTCGACCCCGCGCTGCAGCAGGTCCTGCGCCTCGTTGGCGTAGTAGACCTCGTCGAAGATGACGTCCTTCGGATGCGCGAGATTGACCAGGCGCAGTAAGAGGCCGACGCCGGTGATCAGCGCCGCGACGAGCCAGAAGTTCAGGCCGCCCTTCGGCGCCCGGGCCAGCCGGCGGCGGACGATGTCGGGCACCACGCGCACCGTGGGCTCCGGCGCGGGGGCGGGGCTCTCCGGCTCGCTTGTCTGGGTCAGCACACCCGAGGTCATTGGGCGATCGTAGGGGTCGGGATGCCACCATCGCACATGTGCCGTTGATTCTGCTCGGAGCGCCGCTGGGAAATCCCGAGGACGCGTCCCCCCGCCTGCGTGAAACACTCGCAACCGCCGATGTCGTCGCGGCCGAGGACACGCGCCGGCTGGGGCGGCTCGCGCAACACCTCGGCGTCGAGATCACCGGTCGATTGGTGAGCTATTTCGAGGGCAACGAGGAGCGGCGCACCCCGGATCTCGCCGAGGAGCTCGCCGCCGGGCGCACCGTCGCCGTGGTCACCGACGGGGGCATGCCGAGCGTCTCCGACCCCGGCTTCCGGCTGGTGCGCGCCGCCGTGGCGCTCGGCGTGCCGGTCACCGCCGCCCCCGGCCCGAGCGCCGTCGTGACCGCGCTCGCCGTGTCGGGACTGCCGTGCGACCGCTTCTGCTTCGAGGGGTTCCCGCCCCGCAAACAGGCAGAGCGGCGTTCGTACTTCACGGCGCTGGCCGCCGAGCCGAGAACCCTGGTCTTCTTCGAGTCCCCGCACCGCATCGCCGCCACGCTGGCCGATCTCGCGCAGGCCTTCGGCGACGACCGCCCGGCGGCGCTGTGCCGCGAGCTGACGAAGACGTACGAGGAGATCCGCCGCGGCACCCTGGCCGCCCTGGCCGCGGACGCCGAGACGGCCCGGGGCGAGATCACGCTCGTGGTCGCGGGCGCGCCCCCGGTCGCGGCGGGGCGCCCCTCCGACGAGGCCCTGGCGGCCGAGGTGGCCGAGCTGGTGGCCGCGGGGGCCGATCGCAAGGAGGCGACCCTGGACGTGGCCAAGCGGCACGGCCTGGCCAAGCGCGAGGTCTACGCGGCGGTCATCGCACACAAGTAAGGCCCTCTCGGCAGCGTGTCTCGGTCGGCTGGGTTCGCGGCGCTCTCTGTTTGCGGCGGTCTTTGTTTGCGGCGGTCTTTTTTTGCGGTTGGCGCGGTCGCGGTGCTGGTTCAGTACGCGGCGAGCACGATCGCGGCGGCCAGCACGATCGGGGCGGTCATGGTCAGGGTCCAGGCCGTGAGGCGGTCGCGCAGGCGGGCGAAGCGCCAGGCCCCGGTCAGCCAGGCCAGCAGGAGCCCGCACAGCAGCACCAGCCCGAACCCGGTGGCCCAGCGCACCCGCAGGCCGGACGGGTTGCCGGCGTAGGCGACCCGGCCGCCCGGCACCATCACCGCGGCCACCGAGGAGCCGGTGGGCTCGTCGAGCCCCATCAGCCGGGTGCCGTCGACCGCCTCCGCGCCCGGACGGGTGAACTCGGCCAGGCACCGGCGCAGCACTCCGGTGCCCTTGCACGAGGTGATCTCGGCGGTGCCCCGCACCCGGTGCCCCATGTCCAGCCAGAACGGCTCGGCGCTGGTCCACGCGAAGAACCCGGTGAGCAGCGCGACGACGAGCATCGCGGTGAGCCCGGCGACCGGGCCGCGCGCGGGCCGCACCCGGCGCTGGCGGGCCCGGCGCTGGGGGGCGCTGCGGCGGTCGTCGCGGGGCTGGCGCATGACCCGCATCGCCGGCGGCGGCCACGCCTCGGACCGCCCGGCGAGGTGGTCGGCGACGGCGGCCCGCCCGGCCTCGTGCGCCGCGAGCTCGTCGGCCGCGGTCTTGTAAGCCTCGGTCGAATACGTCCCGGTCGAATATGCCTCGGTCGCGTCGGCTTCGGTCGCATCGGCTCCGGCGTGCGCCGCCGAGCTGTCGTGCAGTGCCAGCGTGGTGGTCGTCGGCCACAGCGGGAAGTGCTCGGCGGCGGTCTCCCCGGCGGCCGACGGGGGCACGGCGGCGCCGCGCTCCTCGGAACCGGACGCGGGCTGAGCGGCGGCCGGCACCAGGACCCGGACCGGCGGAATCCCCGCGGCCTCACCCCGCCATCCCCGGGTCGCGGCGGTGTTCCCTGCCCCTGCACGCCGAACTGCCCCTGCGCGCCGAACTGCCTCTTCGCTCACGTTTTCATTGGACAACGGGCGATAGCCGACTTTTCGGACGTGGCACGCGTGTCGGGAGAACTTATCTGGTTCCGCAACACAACTATCCTGTTCGCGGAACACCACGACGGGTCACTACGCTTTCAGGTCATGAGTCGTGTTCTCGCCGCGGTCGCCTGGCCTTACGCCAACGGCCCGCGCCACATCGGTCACGTGTCCGGATTCGGGGTGCCCTCCGACGTCTTCAGCCGCTACATGCGGATGGCCGGCCACGACGTGCTGATGGTCTCGGGCACCGACGAGCACGGCACGCCGATCCAGGTGCAGGCCGACGCGGAGGGCGTGACCCCGCGCGAGCTGGTGGACCGCTACAACCGCGTGATCGTCGAGGACCTGCACGGCCTCGGGCTGTCCTACGACCTGTTCACCCGCACCACCACCGGCAACCATTACCAGGTCGTGCAGGAGCTCTTCGCGGGGCTCTACGACAACGGGTACATCATCGCCAAGACCACGCTCGGCGCGATCTCCCCGTCGACCGGGCGCACGCTGCCCGACCGGTACATCGAGGGAACCTGCCCGATCTGCGGCTACGACAGCGCCCGCGGCGACCAGTGCGACAACTGCGGCAACCAGCTCGACCCCGACCAGCTGATCAACCCGCGCTCGAAGATCAACGGGGAGACCCCGGAGTTCGTCGAGACCGAGCACTTCTTCCTCGACCTGCCCGCGTTCGCCGACCAGCTCAACGCCTGGCTCGACACCCGCGAGGGCTGGCGGCCCAACGTGCTGAAGTTCTCCCGCAACCTCATCGACGACCTCCAGCCGCGGGCGATCACCCGCGACCTGGAGTGGGGCGTGCCGATCCCGCTGGAGGCGTGGCGCGACCGCGCCGACAAGCGCATCTACGTGTGGTTCGACGCGGTGATCGGCTACCTGTCGGCCTCGATCGAGTGGGCCCGCCGCACCGGCGACCCCGAGGCCTGGCGGCAGTGGTGGCAGGACCCGCAGGCCGAGGGCTACTACTTCATGGGCAAGGACAACATCGTCTTCCACTCGGTGATCTGGCCCTCGATCCTGCTGGGCTACTCCGGGCCGAAGCCGCAGTCCCTGGGCGCGCTGAACCTGCCCACCGAGGTGGTCTCCTCGGAATACCTCACGATGGAGGGCAAGAAGTTCTCCTCGTCCCGCCGCGTGGTCATCTACGTGCGGGACTTCCTCGAGCGCTACGACGCCGACGCGCTGCGCTACTTCATCGCCGTGGCCGGCCCCGAGTCCAACGACACCGACTTCACCTGGTCGGAGTTCCGCCGGCGCAACAACGACGAGCTCGTGGCCGGCTGGGGCAACCTGGTCAACCGCTCGATCTCGATGGCCGCCAAGAACTTCGGCGAGATCCCGGCCGCGGGCGAGCGCACCGCGGAGGACGACGCGCTGCTGGCCGCCGTCCGGGCCGGCTTCGAGTCGGTCGGGCAGCTGCTGGGCAAGCACCGGCAGAAGGCCGCCATCACCGAGGCGATGCGGATCGTCGGCGAGGTCAACAAGTACTTCTCCGACCAGGCCCCGTGGAAGCTCAAGGAGGACAAGGCCCGCATGGGCACCGTCCTGCACGTGGCGCTGCAGGCCGTGCGCGACTGCAACACGCTGCTCACGCCGTTCCTGCCGCACGCCGCCCAGCGCATCCACGAGCTGCTCGGCGGCACCGGGGTGCACGCGCCGATGCCCGAGATCCGCGAGGTCGAGGACCTCGACAACGGCCTCTCCTACCCGGTGCTGATGGGCGACTACACCGTCGGCACCAAGTGGGAGCCGGTCGACATCGAGGCCGGGACCAAGCTCGAGGCCCCGACCCCGGTGTTCAAGAAGCTGGACGAGTCGATCGTGGAGGAAGAGCTCGCGCGCCTGCAGAGCTAGCCGCGGCCGAGCTGACCGCCGGGCAGCAGCGCGAACGCGCCGGCAAGAAGTGCCCGCGAAGCGCGGCAAGAAGTGCCCGCGAAGCGCGGCAAGAAGTGCCCGCGAAGCGGGCATGGGGGGTGCGGGGTGGGAACCCCCCGCCGCGTACCCCGCGAAGCGGGCGCCAGGCCTATAACTGATACCAGTGGTCGCTCTCGTGGGCGTCGGTCACCTCGCTGGCCGGCGCCCACGCCTCGTAGAGGCCGCGCTCGACGCAGTGGGCGCCTAGCCGGGCTACCTGGTCGCCGTCCGGGCGGGACAGACGCAGGCGCAGCCAGTCGCCCTCCTGGCGGATCACCGTGCAGCGGGCGTCGCGCCAGGTGGCCCACGGCACCCGGCGGGCCAGGGTCTCCAGGGGGTAGCGGGCCGCGCGGGTCTTCGCCGCCACCCGGAACTCGCCCGGCGGGTCGACGATCGCCTCGAACACGTTGTCGCGGTAGGAGCCCACGTAGCGGGTCATCGGCGGGGTGACCGGGAAGTACTCCTGGTCGGAGGAGTTCGGCAGCAGGTGGCGCCACTGCGGGCCGTGCATCCGGCTCCAGGCGCGCTGCTCCGGCAGGTAGGTGTAGAGCGTGACCTCGGTGCCGTCGCCGGTGTAGGCGACCAGCGACGTGTTCGCCGGCACCGGCAGCTCGGCCAGGTCGGCGGTGACGAACTCGGGCACGATGTGCCTGCCGCTGGGGGCGAAGCCGGTGCCGATCACGGGCGGGCCGAGGCGGTCGTGCGGGGGCATGGTCACCAGCCCGCCGTAGTTGCCCGCCAGCGGCACGTCGTAGTCGTGGGCGTCCACGGCCCGCCAGCGCACCGCGAAGACCACGCCGCCGGTGTTCTCGCCGGACAGGATGGCCAGGTCCTCGGGGGTCCGCAGGTGGGCGACGTCGAAGGCGCGGTAGCAGAAGCCGCTGATCGGCCAGCCCTTGAGGTACCCCTGCAGCTGCCGGCCGGAGAGGAACTTGATCATCCGGGTGCCCCGCCGGACGACCGCGGTGCGGCGGATCGGGGCGAGCGCGGACGCGGCGGCCGGGGTCTGGCTCAGCCGGTGGATGGTGGGCCAGTCCAGCGCCCGGGTGACCGGCATCAGCAGCGGCTCGTCCTCCAGCCCGTCGAGGGCGGACGTCACCTCCGTGGCGTGCACGAAGCGGCGGTACGGCCACTTCGCGCCCGGCCTCGGGTTGGGCAGGAACCCGGGGGCCGCGTGGGTCGCATACACCTCGTAGGCCGCGCCCTGGGCGATCTCCTCGGCCGGGTAGCTGACCCCGTCGATCGTCACGCTGTGGGTCGCGGACCCTTCCGCGTGTCCGATTACCGTCACCTGCCCGACGCTAGGGCCGGGTGATTGTGACTCGGTGAACGGCGCGTTAACGGAAAATCGAGGGTGGCATGCTTGACCCCGATGAGTGCGAGAAAACACAGTCGCCAGGGCGCCTTCCCGCCCGCGCCCGAGCCGCTGCCGGTCAGGGTGCTCGACAGCCACACCCACATCGACATCACCCTCGACGGGGATGCGGCCGACGGGCCGGCCACGATCGAGGACGCGATCGCCCGCGCGACCGCCGCCGGCGTGGACCGCCTGGTGCAGGTCGGCGTCGACGTCGAGTCGTCGCGGTGGGGCGTCGAGGCCGCACAGCGCCACCCGGCGGTGCTCGCCACCGTGGCGCTGCACCCCAACGACGCGCCCCGGCTGGCCGACCTCGACGGCGCGCTGCGCGAGATCGAGCGCCTCGCCGCCCACCCGCGGGTGCGGGGCATCGGCGAGACCGGGCTGGACTACTTCCGCACCGGCGACGAGGGGCGCAAGGCCCAGCACGAGAGCTTCCGCGCGCACATCGCCATCGCCAAGCGGCACGGCAAGGCGCTGGTCATCCACGACCGCGACGCGCACGAGGACATCCTGGCCGTCATCGACGAGGAGGGCGCGCCGGACCAGGTGGTCATGCACTGCTTCTCCGGCGACGAGGACTTCGCCCGGGAGTGCCTCGACCGCGGCTTCCTGCTCAGCTTCGCGGGCACGGTGACCTTCGGCAACGCCGCCCACCTGCGCCGGGCGGCGGCCATCACCCCGCTGGACGCGATCCTGGTCGAGACCGACGCGCCGTTTCTCACCCCGATGCCCTTCCGCGGCCGGCCGAACGCGTCCTACCTGATCCCGCTGACGGTCCGGGCCCTGGCCGAGGTCACCGGGCACGACCTGGCCGCCCTCTGCGCCGCGATCTCCGCCAACGGCGAACGAGCCTTCGGCAGCTGGACGTGACCCTCCTCGGCCCCGCCGACGTGCGGCAGCTGGCGGACCGCCTCGGCATCCGCCCCACGAAGCAGCTCGGGCAGAACTTCGTGCATGACCCCAACACGGTGCGCCGGATCGTGCGCGCCGCCGATCTCGCCCCCGGCGACCTCGTGCTGGAGGTCGGGCCGGGGCTGGGCTCGCTGACCCTGGCGCTGCTGGAGCACGGCAACCCGGTCTGCGCCGTCGAGATCGACCCGCCGCTGGCCGCGGCGCTGCCCGAGACGGTGCGGCAGTTCGCGCCGGAGCAGGCCGAGCGGCTCACCGTGATCGCCGGGGACGCGCTGCGGGCCGACCTGTCCGGGGTGAAGCCGACGGCGCTGGTGGCGAACCTGCCGTACAACGTCGCCGTCCCGGTCGTGCTGCACCTGCTGGCGACCGTGCCCTCCCTGCGGCGCGGCCTGGTGATGGTGCAGAAGGAGGTCGCCGACCGGCTCACCGCCGGGCCGGGATCGCGGGTCTACGGCGTGCCGAGCGTGAAGCTGGCCTGGTATGCGACCGCGCGCCAGGCCGGCAAGGTGCCCGCCGCCGTCTTCTGGCCCGTGCCGAACGTCGAGTCCGGGCTGGTCGGCTTCGAGGTGCACGACGGGCCCGGCAGGGTCGGCTCTGATCGCGCGCCGACCTTCGCCGTGATCGACGCCGCCTTCGCCCAGCGCCGCAAGACGCTGCGGGCCGCCCTGGCCGGCTGGGCCGGGGGCGCGCCGGAGGCCGAGCGCATCCTGCGGGCGGCCGGGGTCGACCCGGGGCTGCGCGGCGAGCAGCTCACGGTGGACGACTTCACCCGGATAGCGAGCCAACGCGGTCCCGGCAACTCGCCCGGGTAGGGTGCAGCAGTGACCGAGCCGCTCTTCTCCGAGGACGAGGAGTTCGATCGGCCGCGCCTGGCCGCGCACGGACCGGTCCGGGTCCGCGTGCCCGCGAAGATCAACCTCCACCTGCACGTCGGGCCGGCGCGTCCGGACGGCTTCCACGAGCTGACCACCGTCTACCACGCGATCGGCCTCTACGACGAGCTCACCGCCCGCCGCGGCGACACGCTCACGCTCACCATGGAGGGCGAGGGCACCGGCGCGCTGTCGCTGGGCGAGGACAACCTCGTCATGCGCGCGGTGCGGGCGCTGGCCGCCGAGACCGGGCACGACGCCCACGCGCGGCTGCACCTGAAGAAGCAGATCCCGATCGCGGCCGGGCTGGCCGGCGGCAGCGCCGACGCCGCCGCCGCGCTCGTGGCCTGCGACCACCTGTGGGGCACCGGGATGTCCCGCGACGACCTGGCCGCCATCGCCGCCACGCTGGGCTCGGACATCCCGTTTCTGGTGCTCGGCGGCACCGCGCTGGGCACCGGGCGGGGCGAGCTCGTGAGCCCCGTGCTCACCGGCGGGCACGCCTGGCACTGGGTGCTCGCCGTGGCCGACGAGGGGCTGTCGACGCCGGTGGTGTACCGCACGTTCGACCAGCTCGGCGGCAACTCCACCGCCGGAGCGCCGGACGACCTGCTCGCGGCGCTGCGCCAGCGGGACCCCGAGGTGCTCGCCGACCGGCTCGCCAACGACCTGCAGGCCGCCGCGCTGCACCTGCGCCCCGAGCTGCGCGCGGTGCTCGACGCCGGGCTGGACGCGGGCGCCCTGGCCGGCCTGGTCTCCGGCTCCGGCCCGACCTGTGTGTTCCTGGCCGAGGACGCCCGGCACGCCGCGCTGCTCGCCGCCGAGCTGGAGTCGCGCCAGTGCTGCCGCGCCGTGAAGACCGCCGTCGGTCCCGTCCCCGGCGCCCGAGTGCTGTGAGGGCGTAGATGGCCAACATCGTCAGTCTCGACAAGGTCTCCAAGACCTACCCGGCCGGGCGCATCTTCGACGAGGTGTCCCTCGGCATCGACGACAGCGACCGGATCGGCATCGTCGGGCTCAACGGCGCCGGCAAGACGACCCTGCTGCGGATGCTCACCAAGGCCGAGGAGCCCGACGAGGGCCGGGTCACCCACCGCCGCGACCTGCGTGTCGCCGCGCTGCCGCAGACCCTCGACCTGCCGCCGCAGGCCACCGTCCGCGACGTCATCGTCGGCACCGCCTGGCTGCCGGCCGGGTTCGCCGCCGAGCACGAGTGGGCGGGCGACGCGGGCGTGCGCACGGTGCTGGGCGGGCTCGGCATGCCGCACCTGGGCCTGGACGCGCCCGTCGGCCCGATGTCCGGCGGCGAGCGGCGCCGCGTCGCGCTCGCCGCGCTGCTGGTGCGCCCGGCCGACCTGCTCATCCTCGACGAGCCCACCAACCACCTCGACGTGGCCGGCATCGCCTGGCTGGCCCGGCACCTGCTGCAGCGCCGCGGCGCGCTCATCGTCGTCACCCACGACCGCTGGTTCCTCGACGCGGTGTGCACGACCACGTGGGAGGTCGCCGACGCGACCGTGCGCGCCTACGAGGGCGGCTACGCGGCCTGGACGCTGGCCCGGGCCGAGCGGGTGCGGGTGGCGGCCGAGACCGAGTCCCGCCGGCAGAACCTGCTGCGCAAGGAGATCGCCTGGCTGCGCCGCGGCCCGCCGGCGCGCACCAGCAAGCCCAAGTTCCGCATCGACGCGGCCAACGCGCTCATCGCCGACGTCCCGCCCGCCCGCGACACCGTGTCGCTGCAGCGCCTCGCCGTGACCCGGCTGGGCAAGCAGGTCTACGAGCTCGACGGCGTCACGCTGCAGGCGGGGGAGCGGACCCTGCTCGGGCCCACCGACTGGATCGTCGGGCCCGGCGACCGCATCGCCGTGCTCGGGGCCAACGGCGCGGGCAAGACCACGCTGCTGCGCGTGCTCGCGGGCGTCCGCGAGCCCGACGGCGGCCGGGTCCTGCGCGGCACCACGGTCCGCCCGGCGTTCCTGTCACAGGAACTGCGCGAGCTGCCCAACGACCTGCGGCTGCTGGAGGCGGTCGAGGAGGTGGCCAAGCGGGTCAAGCTCGGCGACCGGGAGCTGTCCGCCGCCCAGCTGGCCGAGGTCTTCGGCTTCACCGGGGCCCGGGTCTGGACCCCGGTCGGCGACCTCTCCGGCGGCGAGCGGCGCCGGCTGCAGCTGCTGCGCCTGCTGGCCACCGAGCCCAACGTGCTGCTGCTGGACGAGCCGACGAACGACCTGGACATCGACACCCTGGCCGCGCTCGAGGACCTGCTCGACACCTGGCCGGGCACGATCATCGTGGCCAGCCACGACCGGTACCTGGTCGAGCGGGTCGCCGACGCGGTCTACGGCATGCACGGCGACGGGCGGCTGCGGCACCTGCCGGGCGGCGTCGACGAGTACCTGGCCCACGTGTCGGACTCCTCGGGCTTCGGGGCGGCCAAGCCCCAGCCGACCGTCGCGGACCGGGCGCCCGACCTCAGGGCGAGCGAGAAGGACCAGAAGGCGGCGAAGAAGGAGCTGGCGAAGCTCGAGCGCAGCATCGACAAGCTGAGCCAGAAGGAGGCGCAGCTGCACGCGCAGCTCGCCGAGCACGCCACCGACTACGGGAAGATCACCGAGCTGGACGCTCAGCTTCGGGCCCTGCAGCAGGAAAAAGCCGATTTCGAGGAGCAATGGCTCGCCCTGGCCGAGATCGCCGGTTGAGGTCATCTTAGGATTGGCCCATGGCCTCACACTTCCCGGTCAACCACCACCTCCGGCCGCTCTACCGGCTGCTCTGCGTGGTGGCGGGCCTCTACATGCTCGTCTACGGCGTGGTCGGCTTCATCGCGACGTCCGGCTCGGACTTCTTCACCCGTGACGAGGCCGAGTGGGTGCTGGGCCTGCGCACGAACCCGGCGTTCGCCCTGCTCTCGATCGTCGCCGGCGTGATCGTGATCGGCGCGAACATCATCGGCCGCAACGTGGCCCACGCGATCAACACGCTCGCGGGCGTGGTGCTGACCGCGGTCGGCATGGCGTCGCTGGCCCTCATGCAGACAGAGGCGAACGTGTTCGCCTTCTCCATGGTCAACGTGATCGTCACCTTCATCCTCGCCGGGATCATCGGCACCGCGAGCCTCTACGACCGCGTCGGGCCGCCGGCCGCGGCCACGGCCGAGGAGCAGCACCGCCACAACGCCCGCGTGGCCTGACCGCCTGCCGGTCGCACGACCGTTCGCCAGGAGTTCGCACCGATTCCTTGCCCGCGCCGCCCCGCGGTGCTGGGCTGGGAAGATGCCGGACGCGCTACTGATCACCGAAGGTGATGACGAGCCGCCCGCCCGGGGCGAACTCCTGCTGCATGCGGACCTGCACAACCACACACGGCTCTCCGACGGGATCGGCTGGGCCGGCGAGGCGTTCGCCTCGATGCGGGCCGCCGGCCTCGACGTCGCCGCGGTGACCGACCACGCGTACGGCCCCTGCGAGCCCGCCAAGACCATCGACGACGAGGGCTGGCGGCGGCTCGGCAAGCTCGCCGACGCGGCCGACGAGCCCGGTGCGTTCGTGGCGCTGCGCGGCTTCGAGTGGTCGAGCACGGCGCTCGGGCACATGAACGTCTGGGGCGGCGACCGCTGGGTCGAGCCGCTGCAGACCGGCGGCGCGAGCACGGCGATCCCGGCGTTCTACGAGTGGCTCGCGGCCGGGGACGAGCTCGCCGGCTTCAACCACCCCGGGCGCGAGCCGGGTCGCTTCGGACTGTTCCGGTACGACCCGCGCCTGGCTCGCCGCCTGGTCGCACTCGAGATGTTCAACCGCGACGAGGACTACCTCTTCGAGGGCGTCGACGGCGGGGAGTTCTCGCCGCTGGTGGCCTGCCTGGACGCGGGCTGGCGGGTCGGGCTGGCCGGAGTGACCGACGAGCACCGCGAGGGCTGGGGATTCCACGAGGGCCTCGGGCGCACGGGCCTGTGGGCCCCGAGCCGCACCCGCGACGGGGTGCGGGCGGCGATGCTGGGCCGGCGCATGTTCGCGACCCGGGAGCGCGGGCTGCGGGCCGACGCGCGGCTGAACGGCACGGCGATGGGGCGGCACGTGCGGTACCAAGGCCGGATCGTGGAGATCGAGCTGGATTTCGCGGCGCCGGAGGAGTGGCTCGGGCACCCGCTGCGCCTGCAGGTGCTGCAGCGCGGCGAGCCGGTGCCGGAGGTGGTCGCCGAGCACGACTTCCGCGTCTCGGGCGGGACGCTGCGCCTGCGCACGCCGCTGGCCGAGGGCGACTGGACCGTCCTGCGGGTCACCGACCCGGCCCGCCCGGCCGACCCGCGGGCCGGGGACCTGCCCGGCTACCGCTCGGCCGGGCACGCCGTGGCCTACCTGAGCCCGTTCTTCACTTCCCCGCGCGGGTGACCAGGGTCGGCTTGCCCTCCATGTTGGACAGGCCGTTCCAGGCGAGGTTGACCAGGTGCGCGGCCACCACTTCCTTCTTGGGCTTGCGCACCTCCAGCCACCAGCGGCCGGTCAGCGCCACCATGCCGACGAGCGCCTGGGAGTAGAGCTCGGCGAGCTTCGGGTCGAAGCCGCGCCGCTTGAACTCCGCGCCCAGGATGTGCTCGGCCTGGTGGGCCACGTCGTTGAGCACGCTCATGAAGTTGCCGGTCGGGGACATCACCGGGGACTCGCGCACCAGCACCCGGAACCCGTCGGTCTCCGCCTCGATGTAGTCCAGCAGCGCCAGCGCCGCCTGCTCGAGCAGCTCGTGCGGGTGGCCGGCGGTCAGCGCGTTGGTGATCCGGTCGAGCAGCGAGCGCACCTCGCGGTCCACGACGACCGCGTAGAGGCCCTCCTTGCCGCCGAAGTGCTCGTAGACCACCGGCTTGGACACCTTCGCCCGTGACGCCACCTCCTCGATGGAGGTGGCGTCGAAGCCCCGCTCGGCGAACAGGGCGCGCCCGATGGCGATGAGCTGCTCACGGCGCTGTGCGGAGGGCATCCGCACCCGTGACTTGGTCGAGATCGCGGGCGGCGGCAGCGGCGGCCGCGGCTGCGCATGGTCCTCCGGGCGCTCGGTCACCCGTTCATCGTGCCAGCCGCGACGCGCTTGGCGTCGAGCCGGTCGCGCTTGGGCCAGCGGACGTTGGTCGCCCAGCCGAACTTCTCGAAGATCCAGATCAGCCGCGCGTTGATGTCGATCTGGCCCTTGTCCACGCCGTGGCGGGCGCAGGTCGGGTCGGCGTGGTGCAGGTTGTGCCAGCTCTCGCCGAAGGACAGGATCGC
This sequence comes from Dactylosporangium sp. NPDC000244, assembly GCF_040300725.1. Taxonomy (NCBI): domain Bacteria; kingdom Bacillati; phylum Actinomycetota; class Actinomycetes; order Micromonosporales; family Micromonosporaceae; genus Dactylosporangium; species Dactylosporangium sp. NPDC000244. The sequence goes on along the minus strand of NZ_JBEPEH010000071.1, from coordinate 4,715 downwards.
CAGCGGCCAGAAGTTGCTGGCCTTGTCGCCGTCGCGGGTCTCGAAGGGCCGCTCGCCGTAGACGTGGCAGATCGAGTTGATCGACCAGGTGACGTGGTGCAGCAGGCCGATGCGGATCAGGCCGGCCCAGAAGAACGCCGACAGCGCGCCCTGCCACGACCAGGTGACGAGGCCGGCGATGATCGCGGGCAGGCTCGCCGACAGGGTGACGATGAGCGGGAACGCCTTGTCGATGCGCTGGATGTCCTTGTCGGCCATCAGGTCGGGGGCGAAGCGCTCGCGGTTGGACAGCTCGCGGAAGAACAGCCAGCCCACGTGGGCGTAGAAGAGGCCCTTGACCAGGCCGCCGAAGGACTCGCCGAAGCGCCACGGCGAGTGCGGGTCGCCCTCGCGGTCGGAGAACGCGTGGTGGCGGCGGTGGTCGGCCACCCACTGCGTCGGGTTGCCCTCGATCGCGGTGCTGCCCGCGATCGTCAGCGCGATGCGCAGGCCGCGGTTGGCCTTGAACGCGCCGTGGGTGAGGTACCGGTGGAAACCGGTCCCGATGCCGAGTCCCCCGATGATGTAGAAGATCGCGCCGAGGACGACGTCGAGCCAGCTCAGGCCCCAGCCCCAGGCGACCGGGACGGCGGCGACCAGCGCGACGAACGGCAGGATCACGAAGGCCCACAGCGCGACGATGATCCCCGGGTGCTGCTTGCCCTCGGTGAGCGGCTTCGGCCCGCGATCGGGGCCGTCGGTGGACGTGGGATCAAGGACCGATACGGACATGGCACCTCTCAAGGGGAATCGTCACCGGGCGGAGCTACGCCTACGTCACCGTAACTTACGGGTGCGTAGGTTGGCCATATGGTGCTCGTGTCAAGGTGGTGACCCGGTGTTCCATTGTGATCTTCGTCGGTCCTGGCCCGACCCGGACGGCTGAACCTCGTTCCGCGGGGTGCCGGATGCCCCTGGGGCAAAAGGGATCGACGCGCAGGCTAGGCTTCAAACGGCGGTGGCAGTGGGGTGTGGGGTAACGGCAGCCCGCAGGCCTTTGGAGCCTCGCAGTCCTGGTTCGAATCCAGGCACCCCAGCCACCTGACTACGATGAGGCGCACCGACACCGTCGAGGAGCGCTCCGTGAGAAACGTGATCATCCTGGCCGCCGGCGAAGGCAAGCGGATGAAGTCCGCGGTCCCCAAGGTCCTGCATCCCCTGCTCGGGCGCACCCTGCTCGGGCACGTGCTGGCCGCCGCGGAGCCGTTCCTGGACAGCGGCACCGTGACCGTGGTCGTGGGCCACGGCGGCGCCCAGGTCCGCGAGCACCTGGCCGAGGTGGCGCCCGAGGCGCGGCCCGTCACCCAGGAGGAGCGGCGGGGCACCGGCCACGCCGTGCGCATCGCCCTCGACGCCAACCCCGAGCTGACCGGGACCGTGGTCGTGCTCAACGGCGACATCCCGCTGCTGCGTGCCGAGACCCTGGCCGCGCTCGTGCACACCCACGAGGCCACGAAGGCGGCGGCCACCGTGCTCACCGCCGAGGTCCCGGACCCCACCGGGCTCGGGCGCATCGTGCGCAACCGGGGCGGGGAGTTCGCGGCCATCGTCGAGGAGCGCGACGCGACGCCGGACCAGCGCGCGATCCGGGAGATCAACTCGGGGGCCTACGTCTTCGAGGCCACCGCGCTGCGCGAGATGCTCGGCAAGCTCTCCACGGACAACGACCAGGGTGAGGAGTACCTCACCGACGTCATCGCCCTGCTGGCGGCGGCCGGCTCCGCGATCGTCGCCCACCGCGCCCCGGACGCGACCGAGACCCTCGGCGCCAACGACCGCGCGGAGCTGGCCGGCCTGCGGGCGCTCATGCGTGACCGGATCAACACCGAGTGGATGCGCGCCGGGGTGGCCATCATCGACCCGGCCACCACCTGGATCGACGTGACCGTGACCCTCGAGCGCGACGCGGTCGTCGAGCCCAACACCCACCTGCGCGGCGCGACCAGCATCGGCGAGGGTGCCGTGGTCGGCCCGGACAGCTCGCTCATCGACGTGGTCGTCGGCCCCGGCGCCACGGTCGTGCGCACCCACGCCGTGTCCGCGCACGTCGGGCCGCAGGCCTCGGTCGGGCCGTTCGCCTACCTGCGCCCCGGCACCGAGCTCGGGCGCAAGTCCAAGGTCGGCACCTTCGTGGAGACCAAGGCCGCGACGCTGGGCGAGGGCGCGAAGGTGCCGCACCTGTCCTACGTCGGCGACGCCTCCATCGGCGAGCACACGAACATCGGCGCCGCCACGGTCTTCGTCAACTACGACGGCGTGCGCAAGCAGCGCTCGACCATCGGCGCCCACGCCCGCACCGGCGCCGACAACATGTTCGTGGCCCCCGTGACCATCGGTGACGGGGCGTACACGGCCGCCGGCAGCATCATCGTGAAGGACGTCCCGGCCGGCGCGCTCGGCGTCTCGCGTGCCCAGCAGCGCAACATCGAGGGCTGGGTGGAGCGCAAGCGGCCCGGCACCGCGGCCGCCGAGGCGGCGCAGGCGGCTCAGGCACGTGAAGAAAACCACGCCGGGGCCGGTCAGGTGGCTGAAACGGGTCTTCCCGACGAACAATGAGCGCAACCACGAGATCGGGAGCGGGCAACCCCAATGGCCAGCATCAGTTCGGAGAACCGCAAGAACCTCATGCTCTTCTCCGGCCGGGGGTTCCCCGCGCTGGCCGAGGAGATCGGCGCCGTGCTCGGGGTCGACCCGACCCCGATGGACGCCTACGACTTCGCCAGCGGTGAGATCTTCATCCGGTACCGCGAGAGCGTCCGCGGTTCCGACGCGTTCGTCGTGCAGTCGATGGTCTCGCCGATCAACGACTGGCTGATGGAGACGCTCATCATGGTCGACGCGCTCAAGCGCGGCTCGGCCAAGCGCACCACGGTCGTCCTGCCGTTCTACCCCTACGCGCGGCAGGACAAGAAGCACCGCGGCCGCGAGCCGATCTCCGCCCGGCTGATCGCCGACCTGCTCAAGACGGCCGGCGCCAACCGCATCCTCACCGTGGACCTGCACACCGCGCAGATCCAGGGCTTCTTCGACGGCCCGGTCGACCACCTGTTCGCCATGAACACCCTGGCCGACCACATCGAGGCCAAGTACGCGGGCCGCCCGATCACGGTCGTCGCGCCCGACTCCGGCCGGGTGCGCGTCGCCGAGCGGTGGACCGACCGGCTCGGCGGCTGCCCGCTGGCCTTCATCCACAAGACCCGCGACCCCAGCAAGCCCAACCAGGTCGTCGCCAACCGAGTGGTCGGCGAGGTCGAGGGCCGGGTCTGCCTCATCGTCGACGACATGATCGACACCGGCGGCACGATCGTCAGCGCCGCGGACATCCTCTTCAACGAGGGCGCGGCCGAGGTCGTGGTCGCCGCCACGCACCCTGTGCTCTCCGACCCCGCTTGTTCCCGGCTCGACGCCAGCCGGATCAGCGAGGTTGTGGTGACGAACACGCTGCCGCTGCCGCCCGACCGCAAGGTGGAGAAGATCACGCAGCTCTCGATCGCCCCGCTGCTCGCTCGGGCGATTCGTGAGGTGTTTGACGACGGCTCGGTGACGACCCTCTTCGGCGGGCTGTCCTAGAAGTTCTGCCCGAGTCGTGGCCGGGGGGGGACTCCGTCCCCCACGCCCCCGGCGGCGGTTTGTCCTGAGTTTCGGACTGCGTCATGCCTGTGGGGGAGGGTGTTCGTGCGCCGAACCGCCTCGGGTAAGCTAGGCAGGTTGCCACGGCGAGGGTGCTCCCCACGGGCCGGGCGTGCGGTTGTTGTGTGACTGCCGGGTGATTGTCACCCCGGCGGCCACCCACCAACCGGCATGACGGCCGAAGCGGGCTCCGTGATCGACGCGGCGCTTCGGGTCTGTGCCCCGTGCGCCCCCTCGCCCGAGCGCCGCATGAAGACAACTGTTAGCCGGTCGCGCAGGCCGGTGCCCGCCGCACAACCGCATCAGGAGTTCTGTCGTGTCCGAGGTAAAGATCAGCGCCGAGCCCCGCACGGAGTTCGGCAAGGGTGGTGCCCGCCGCACGCGCCGGGCCGGCAAGGTGCCAGCCGTGCTGTACGGCCACGGCGAGGCCCCCCGTCACATCGCCCTTCCCGCCCGTGAGTTCGCCGCGGCCATTCGCCACGGCGGCATGACCCAGGTCTTCAACATCGAGATCTCCGACGGCAGCGCCGCCCTGGCCCTGCCCAAGGCGATCCAGCGCGACCCGATCAAGGACACCTTCGACCACGTGGACCTGCTCGTGGTCCGCCGCGGCGAGAAGGTGACCGTCGAGATCCCCGTCCAGCTCACCGGTGACGCGGCCCGCGACACCCTGGTCATGACGGAGAGCAACACGATCGCCGTGCTGGCCGACGCGACCAAGCTGCCCGAGCACCTGGAGGCCTCGATCGAGGGCCTCGAGGCCGGCAGCCAGGTCAAGGCCGCCGACGTCAAGCTCCCCGCCGGCGTCGAGCTCGCCGCCGACCCCGAGCTGGTCGTCGCGATCGTCTCGGTCGCGCAGGACCAGACGATCGAGCCCGAGGGCACCGAGGAGGCGCCGGCCGAGGAGCCGGAGCCCGCGGCCGCCGAGGCCTGATCGGCGCACCAGCTTCGTCGAGTCGCGGGGGGGGGGGGGGGCGGGGCGCCGCGCGGTCCGCGGGTCGGAGCGGTGGGCGGTGCACCACGCCCCTCCCCCCCCCGGACGGCAG
>NZ_JBEPEH010000070.1:0-41019 GCF_040300725.1 Dactylosporangium sp. NPDC000244 | reverse complement strand
CGGACCGCGCTGGAGTCCGGGCACCGGACGTTCGTCGAGGTCTCCGCGCATCCGGTGCTCACCATGGCGCTCACGCAGATCGTCGACGACGCGCACGTGCTGGACACTCTGCGCCGCGACGCCGACCAGCCGACCCGGCTGCTCGCCAACCTCGCGAAGGCCTGGACGCTCGGGCACCCCGTCACCTTCGACACCGTGCTGCCGCACACGGCGAGCGTGGACCTGCCGACGTACGCCTTCCAGCAGCAACGCTTCTGGCCCACCCCGGCCCCGCAGCAACCGGCCGCGGCCGACGGCCTCGACGCCGACTTCTGGGCCGCCGTCGAGCGCGAGGACCTCGCCGCCCTCGCCGACTGGCGCCGCCGCCGGGAGGCCCGCGCCGTGACCGACGGCCTCGCGTACCGCATCGCCTGGGACCCGATCCCGCGCCCCGAGCCGACCACCGGCCCCTCGACCTGGCTGATCGTCGCGGCCGGCCCGGACGACGGCCTGGCCGAGCAGCTCGAGCGCCGCGGCGCGCGGACGCACGTGCTCAGCCCCGGCTCGGACATCCCGGCCGACGTGGTGTTCGACGGGGTCCTGCACGTGGCGGACTCGCTCACCACGACCCTCGCGCTCGTGCAGACCCTCGGCGCGGCCGGCGTCGCGGCCCCCCTGTGGTGCCTCACCCGCGGCGCCGAGACCGACCCGGAGCAGGCCGCGATCTGGGGCCTCGGCCGGGTCGTCGCCCTCGAGCACCCCGAGCGCTGGGGCGGCCTGATCGACCTGCCGTCCACGCCGGACGATCGCGGCTGGGACCTGGTGTGGGCCGCGCTCACCGGCGCGCACGGCGAGGACCAGCTCACCATCGACGGCGGCGGGCTGCTCGGCCGGCGGCTCGTGCGGGCCGCGGCCGTCGAGCCCGACGCCGACGCGGAGCCCGAGTTCCGCGGCACCGTCCTGGTCACCGGCGGCACCGGCGCGCTCGGCGCCGAACTGGCCGCCTGGCTCGCCGAACGCGGCGCCGAACACCTGCTGCTGCTCAGCCGCCGCGGGCCCGGCGCGCCCGGCGCGGCCGCCCTCATCGAACGCCTGGAGGCCCTCGGCGCGCGGGTCACCATCGCCGCGGCCGACGTCGCCGACCGTGACGCGCTCGCCGCCGTCCTCGCCGCCGTCCCGGCCGACCTGCCCCTCACCGCCGTCTTCCACGCGGCCGGCGTCCTCGACGACGGGGTCCTCGACCGGCTCACCGCCGACCGCGTGAGCGCCGTCCTGCGGCCCAAGACCGTCGGCGCGCTCAACCTCGACGAGCTCACCCGCGACCACGACCTCAGCGCGTTCGTGCTGTTCTCCGCGATGGCGGCCGAGATCGGCAGCGCCGGCCAGGGCAGCTACGCCGCGGCCAACGCCTTCCTCGACGCGCTCGCCGAGCGCCGGCACCGCCGCGGCCTGCCCGCGACCGCCGTCGCCTGGGGCCCCTGGGCCGTCGACGGCATGGCCGCGGGTGACGCCGTCGTCGAGGAGCGCCGCAAGCGCAGCGGCGTCACCGGACTGCCGGCCGAGCGGGCTTTGGCCGCGCTGCGCCAGAGCCTCGGCCGCGGCGAGGCCGTCACGGTGGTCGCCGACATCGACTGGGAGCGGTTCGTGCCCGGCCTCGTCGCCGTGCGCCCCTGCCCGCTGCTCGGCCGGATCGCCCCGCAGGCCCGGCAGGCCCTCGCCGACCCGGCCGGGGACGCCGCCGGCGGCCCGGCGCTCGGTGCCCGGCTCGCCGGCCTCGCCCCCGCCGAGCGGGAGCAGGCCGTCGTCGACCTGGTGCGCGGGCACGCCGCCGCGGTCCTGGGCCACGCCTCGCCCGAGGCGATCGAGGTCGACCGGCCCTTCCGCGACTTCGGCTTCGACTCCCTCACCGGGGTCGAGCTGCGCAACCGGCTGATCGCCGCGGCCGGGGTCCGGCTGCCGGCGACCGTCGTGTTCGACTACCCCAACTGCGTCCTGCTGGCCGAGTTCGTGCGGGCCCTCGTCCTCGACGGTGCCGTGGCGGTCGACAACCCGGTCTTCGGCGACCTGGACCGGCTCGAGGCCACGCTGACCCGGGCCGCGCCCGACCGCAGCGCCCGGGCGCGGATCGCCGAGCGGCTCCACGCGCTGCTCGCCGCGGTCAACGCCGAGGACGGCGCCGGGGACGGGACGGTCACCGAGCGGATCGAGTCGGCGACGCCGGACGAGCTGTTCGACTTCATCGACCGCGAGCTGGGGGTGTCGTGATGGCCATCGCGAGAACGGCGCTGACGAAGGAGTTGACGGGCCGTGGCTGACGAGGCGAAGCTCCTCGAGTACCTCAAGCGGGTCACCGCCGACCTGCACCAGGCCCGCCAGCGCCTGCGCGAGGTCGAGTCCGGCCGGCAGGAGCCGATCGCGATCATCGCGATGAGCTGCCGGTTCCCCGGCGGCGTCGCCTCGCCCGAGCAGCTGTGGGACCTGGTCGCGGACGGCCGCGATGCGGTCGGCGACTTCCCGGCCGACCGCGGCTGGAACCTCGAGTCGCTGTACGACGCCGACCCCGACACCCTCGGCACCTCCTACGCGCGCCAGGGCGGCTTCGTCGACGGCATGGCCGACTTCGACCCCGCGTTCTTCTCGATCTCGCCGCGCGAGGCCCTCGCCATGGACCCGCAGCAGCGGTGGCTGCTCGAGGCCTCCTGGGAGGCCCTGGAACGGGCCGGGATCGACCCGCTGTCGCTGCAGGGCAGCCAGACCGGCGTCTTCGCGGGCAGCACCGGCCAGGACTACGGCGCCGTCGTCATGGGCGCCGCCGAGGGGCTCGAGGGCCACCTCATGACCGGCAACGCCGGCAGCGTCGTGGCCGGCCGCATCGCCTACACCCTGGGCCTGGAGGGCCCCGCGGTGACCGTCGACACCGCCTGCTCCTCGTCGCTGGTCGCCCTGCACCTGGCCGCCCAGGCCCTGCGCCAGCAGGAGTGCGGGCTCGCCCTCGTCAGCGGCGTCACCGTCATGTGCACGCCGGCCGCGTTCGTCGAGTTCTCCCGCCAGCGGGGCCTCGCCGCCGACGGCCGGTGCAAGGCGTTCGCCGCCGCGGCCGACGGCACCGGCTGGTCCGAGGGCGTCGGCGTCCTCCTCGTCGAGCGCCTCGCCGACGCCCGGCGCAACGGCCACCCGATCCTCGCCGTCGTGCGCGGCAGCGCGGTCAACCAGGACGGCGCCTCCAACGGCCTGAGCGCCCCGAACGGCCCCGCCCAGCAGCGTGTGATCCGCCAGGCCCTCGCCAACGGCGGCCTCGCGGGCGCCGACGTCGACGCGGTCGAGGCCCACGGCACCGGCACCACGCTCGGCGACCCGATCGAGGCGCAGGCGCTGCTGGCGACCTACGGCCAGGACCGCGAGCACCCGCTGTGGCTGGGCTCCATCAAGTCGAACATCGGGCACACGCAGGCCGCCGCGGGCGTCGCCGGGGTCATCAAGATGGTGATGGCGATGCGCCACGGGGTGCTGCCGAAGACGCTGCACGTGGACGAGCCCACGCCGCACGTCGACTGGACCGCCGGATCGGTGTCCCTGCTGACGGACGCGCAGGAGTGGCCGCGCGCCGGACGCCCGCGCCGGGCCGCCGTGTCGTCGTTCGGGGTCAGCGGTACCAACGCCCACCTGATCCTGGAAGAGGCCCCCGAGGACGCCCCGGCGGAGCAGCCCGAGGCCACGGCGACCCTGCCGGTCGTGCCCGTGCTGGTGTCCGGCCGCAGCGCCGCCGCCCTCGCGGAGCAGGCCGCCCGCTGGTCCGGGTCGCTGCCCGGCGACGCGTCCGCGCTGGACGTCGGCTGGTCCTCGGTCGCGACCCGCCCCGCCTTCGAGCACCGCGCGGTCGTGCTTGCCGCCGACCGCGAGTCCCTCGCCGCGGGCCTGAGCACCCTGAGCGGCGCGGTGTCCGGCGTCGCGACGCCCGGCCGCCGCGTCGGCGTGCTGTTCTCGGGCCAGGGCGCCCAGCGGGCGGGCATGGGTTCCGGGCTGCGTGACTTCCCGGTGTTCCAGCGGGTGTACGCCGAGGTGCGGTCGCATTTCGGTGAGCTGCCGGATGAGCGGGTCGACGAAACGGAGATCACGCAGCCGGCGTTGTTCGCGATCGAGGTTGCCCTGTATGAGCAGTTGAAGGCGTGGGGTCTCCAGCCGGCAGTGGTCGGCGGTCACTCGATCGGCGAGCTGGTCGCGGCGTATGTGGCCGGGGTGTGGTCGCTGGAAGACGCGTGCAAGGTGGTGGCGGCTCGGGCTCGGTTGATGCAGGCTTTGCCGGCCGGCGGGGGGATGCTGGCGGTTGGTGCTCCGGTCGAGGATGTGCCTGAGGGCGTGTCGGTGGCGGCGATCAACGGGCCGAACTCGTGGGTGTTGTCGGGTCCGGCCGAGCTGCTGCCCGAGTTCCCCGGGATCCGCACCAGCCGCCTGAGGGTTTCGCACGCGTTCCACAGCGCGCTGATGGAGCCGATGCTGGACGAGTTCCGCGCGGTCCTCGACACCGTCACGTTCAACGCGCCGCAGATTCCGATCGTTTCCAACGTCACCGGTGGGCTGATCGCCGAGTTCGACGCCGACTACTGGGTGCGGCATGTGCGTGGCACCGTGTTGTTCGCCGACAACGTGGCCGCCATGCGCGCCGAAGGGGTCGACACCTTCGTCGAGGTCGGGCCGGACGCCATTCTGGTACCGCACCTGCCGTCCGAAGACGCGGTCGTGGTCGCCTCGCTGCGGCGCGACCGCGACGAGGCCGCCGCGTTGCTGGCCGCGCTCGCCGGGCTCTACGTCAACGGGGTCCCCGTCGACTGGGACGCCGTCTTCGAGGGCACCGCGCCGCGCCGGGTGGACCTGCCGACGTACGCGTTCCAGCGCCAGCGCTACTGGCCCCGCCCCGGCCGCGGCATGGGTGGCGAGCCCGCCGCCATCGGCCTGCGCGCCGCCGAGCACCCCCTGCTCGGCGCCGTCGTCTCCGTCGCCCAGGCCGACGCCGTGCTGTTCACCGGGCGCCTGTCGCGCCAGAACACCCCGTGGGTCGCCGACCACGTCGTCTTCGACACGGTGCTGCTGCCCGGCACCGGCTTCGTCGAGATGGCCATCCGCGCCGGGGCGCAGGTGGGCGCCGAGCGGGTACGCGAGCTGACCCTCGAGGCCCCGCTCATCCTGCCGCCGTCCGGCGGGGTCGACATCCAGCTCTGGATCGGCCCGCCCGACGACACCGGCTGCCGCACCCTGACGCTGCACTCGCTGACCGACGACACCGCCGACGAGCCGATCTGGACCCGCAACGCCAGCGGCGTGCTCGAACCGGCGGCGACCGGCGACGCGAACTGGTCCGACTTCGCGCAGTGGCCCCCGGCCGGCGCCGAGGCCGTCGACACCGGCGACCTGTACCGCGGCCTCGCCGCCCAGGGCTACGACTACGGCCCCGCCTTCCACGCGCTGCGGGCCGGCTGGCGCCGCGGCGAGGACGTCTTCGCCGAGCTGGTCCTGCCCGAGGACCCGGCCGCTGAGGCCCGCCACTACGAGCTGCACCCGGTCCTGCTCGACGCCGCCCTGCACACGCTCGGCCTCACCAACCCGCCGCCCGCCGAGGAGAATCCGGGCACGCCGGTCGGGTACGGCCGCCTGCCCTTCTCCTGGAACGGAGTCAGCCTGCACGCGGCCGGCGCCGCCGCGCTGCGGGTCCGGGTCACGCCCACCGGCCGGGACAGCATCCGCCTCGCGGTCGCCGACGTGACCGGCGCGCCGGTCGCCGCCGTCGACCAGCTGGTGTTGCGCCCGGTCTCGGCCGACCAGCTGCGGGTCGCGGGCGCGGGGCACACCGACTCGCTGTACCGCGTCGACTGGACCCCGATCCCCGGCGCCCCCGGCACCGGCTCCGGCACCTGGGCGGTCCTCGGCGACACCCTCGACGCCGTCGCCGCCCCCGGCTACAAGGACGTGGCCGCCCTGGCCGCCGCCGTCCGGGCGGGCACCCCGGCCCCGGAAGTGGTGCTGGCCGCCTGCACCGTGGCCGGCGAGCCCGCCGACGTCCCCGCGGCGCTCGCCGCCGTCACGAACCAGGCCCTGCGCCTGCTGCAGGAGTGGCTCGCCGAGGACGTGCTCGCCGACACCCGCCTCGCCCTGGTCACGCGCGGCGCGGTCGCGACACCCGCCGACCCGGGCGTGTCCGACCTGGCCGGCGCCGCCGTAGCCGGGCTCATCCGCTCGGCCCAGTCGGAGAACCCGGACCGCTTCGTCGCGATCGACCTCGACGAGCACCCGGCGACCATCGCCGCGCTGCCCGCCGCGCTCGGCACCGACGAGCCGCAGCTGGCCGTGCGCCAGGGCACCGTGTTCGCCGCCCGGCTCGGCCGCGTGCCCGCCGCCGAGCAGCCGGCCCCCGGGTTCGACCCGGCCGGCACCGTCCTCATCACCGGCGCGACGGGCACCCTGGGCCGGCTCATGGCCCGCCACCTCGTCACCACCCGCGGCGCCCGGCACCTGATCCTCACCAGCCGCCGCGGCCCGGCCGCCGAGGGCAGCGCCGAGCTCGTCGCCGAGCTGGCGGAGCTGGGCGCGGCCGCCGAGGTCGTCGCCTGCGACGCGAGCGACCGCGACGCCGTGGCGGCACTGCTGGCGGGCATCCCGGCCGAGCACCCGCTGACCGCCGTCATCCACGCGGCCGGCGTCCGCGACGACGGCGTCATCTCCTCGCTCACCCCCGACCGCATGGCGGCCACCCTGCGCTCCAAGGCCGACGCCGCCTGGCACCTGCACGAGCTGACGGGCGGGCACCGCCTGGCCGCGTTCGTCATGTACTCCTCGCTCGCCGCCACCGCCGGCGGCCCCGGCCAGGGCAACTACTCGGCCGCGAACGCCTTCCTCGACGGCCTCGCGCACTACCGCCGCGAGCGGGGCCTGGCCGCGCTGTCGCTGGCCTGGGGCCTGTGGGCCGACCGCAGCGGCATGACCACCGAGCTCGACGACGTCCATCTCAGCCGGATCTCCCGCTCCGGCGTCACGGCGATGACGGCCGAGGAGGGGCTGGCGCTGTTCGACGCGGCCGACGCCGCCGGGGGACCGGCGCTGGTCCCGGCCCGCCTCGACCTGGCCGCCATGCGCGCGCAGATCGGGCGCGGCGCGGTGCCGGCCCTCTACCGGGGACTCATCCGCGGCCAGGTCCGCGCGGCCGCGGACATCGCGGCCGGCCCGTCGCTCGGCGAGCAGCTCGCGGCGCTGGGGGAGGCCGAGCGGCGCGGCGCCCTCGTGGAGCTCGTCCGGTCGCAGGCCGCCGCGGTCCTCGGCTACGCCGACGTGGCCGCGATCGAGGCCCGCAAAGCGTTCAGCGAGCTCGGCTTCGACTCGCTCACCGCGGTCGAGATGCGCAACCGGATGGGCTCGGCGGTCGGGCTGCGGCTGCCGGCGACGCTCATCTTCGACTACCCGACCACGCTCGACCTCGCCGAGCACCTCTCGGCCCAGATCGCCGGCACCGTCCAGCCGGTCCGGCCCGCCGTCGTGGCGGCCGCGAACACCGGCGACGACGCGATCGCGGTGGTCGGCATGGCGTGCCGCTACCCCGGCGGCGTCCGCAGCCCCGAGGAGCTCTGGCGGCTCGTCCGCGACGGCGTCGACGCCGTCGTCGAGCTGCCCGGCGACCGCGGCTGGGACCTCGAGTCGCTCTACAGCCCCGACCCGGACCAGCCCGGCACGTTCTACGCCCAGGCCGGCGGGTTCCTCGGCGGCGTCGGCGAGTTCGACGCCGACTTCTTCGGGATCAGCCCCCGCGAGGCGGTCGCGATGGACCCGCAGCAGCGGCTGCTGCTGGAGACGTCCTGGGAGGCGCTGGAGCGGGCCGGCCTCGACCCGCACGCGCTGCGCGGCAGCCCGACCGGCGTGTTCATGGGCACCAGCGGGCAGGACTACGGCACGCTGCTGGGCAACGCACCGGCCGGCGCCGAGGGCTACGGCCTCACCGGCATCACGTCCAGCGTCGTTTCGGGGCGCCTGTCGTACGTCCTGGGCCTGGAGGGCCCCTCGGTGTCGATGGACACCGCCTGCTCCTCCTCCCTCGTCGCCCTGCACTGGGCCTGCCACTCGCTGCGCCTCGGCGAGTGCGACCTCGCGCTGGCCGGCGGCGTGATGGTGATGGCCACGCCCGCCGCGTTCGTCGAGTTCTCCCGCCAGCGCGGCCTCGCGACCGACGGCCGCTGCAAGTCCTTCGCCGCCGGCGCGGACGGCACCGGCTGGGGCGAGGGCGTCGGCGTGCTCCTGGTCGAGCGCCTCGCCGACGCCCGGCGCAACGGCCACCCGATCCTCGCCGTCGTGCGCGGCAGCGCGGTCAACCAGGACGGCGCCTCCAACGGTCTTACGGCCCCGAACGGCCCCTCGCAGCAGCGCGTCATCCGCCAGGCCCTCGCCAACGCGGCGCTGAGCCCGTCAGAGGTGGACGCCGTCGAGGCGCACGGCACCGGTACGACGCTCGGCGACCCGATCGAGGCGCAGGCGCTGCTGGCGACGTACGGCCAGGAGCGCGAGCGTCCGCTGTGGCTCGGCTCGATCAAGTCCAACATCGCGCACACCCAGGCGGCCGCGGGCGTCGCCGGCGTGATCAAGATGATCATGGCGATGCACCACGGCGTCCTGCCGAGGACCCTGCACGTGGACGAGCCGACCCCGCACGTCGACTGGACCGCCGGAGCGGTCTCGCTGCTCACCGAGAACCAGGACTGGCCGTCCGTGGACCGCCCGCGGCGGGCGGCCGTGTCGTCGTTCGGGATCAGCGGCACCAACGCCCACGTCATCATCGAGCAGCCCGAGCCGTCGGATGCTCCCGAGCCGCCTCCCGTCACCGGACTCGTGCGGGGCGCGGTGGTCTGGCCGATCTCGGGCCGTTCCGCCGCGGCGGTCGCGGAGCAGGCGGCCCGGCTCGCGGAGGTCGCCCACACGGCGCCCGCCGAGCGGATCGCCTGGTCCCTCGCGACGACCCGGGCGGTGTTCGAGCACCGGGCGGCCGCCGTGGGCCGGACCGCCGAGGAGCTCGTAGCCAGCCTGAACGACCTGACGATCACCGGCACCGCGGGCCAGGGCGGCCGGGTGGTGTGGGTGTTCCCGGGTCAGGGGAGCCAGTCGGCCGGTATGGGGGCGGGCCTGTTCTCGTCGTGCCCGGTGTTCGCGGACGCCATCGTGGAGTGCCAGCTGGCTCTGGCGCCGTGGCTGGATGTGGACATCGCGGGCCTGCTGACCGGTGACGACACGGGTTGGCTGGACCGGGTCGAGGTCGTCCAGCCCGTGCTGTTCGCCGTCGGCGTGGCCCTGGCCCGGGTCTGGCAGCGCGCGGGTGTGAAGCCGCACGCGGTCATCGGCCACTCGCAGGGCGAGATCGTCGCCGCCCACGTCGCCGGGATCCTGTCGCTGGACGACGCCGCAAGGGTCGTCGCGGTGCGGGCGCGGGCGCTGAAAGACCTGAAGGGCACCGGCACGATGGCGTCGGTCCCGCTCTCCGCGGACGAGGTCACCCCGCTGCTGCCCGAGGGCGTGATCATTGCGGCCGTCAACGGCCCTCGGACGGTTGTCGTGGCGGGGCCGGTGGGCGCGGTCGAGGACCTGGTGTCGCGGGTGGAGCGGGCGAGGCTCATCTCCGTCGACTACGCCTCGCACCACCCGAGCGTCGAGCAGGTTCGTGCGCAGGTGCTCGCCGACCTCGACGGCATAACCGTGCGGCCCGGGCACATCCCGATGATCTCGACGGTCGCCGGGGCGACGATGTCCGCCGAGTACTGGATGGACAACCTGCGCCAGCGGGTCGAGTTCGAGGCCGCCGTGCGGACCGCGCTCGAGTCCGGGCACCGCACGTTCGTCGAGATCTCCGCGCATCCGGTGCTCACCATGGCGCTCACGCAGATCGCCGACGACGCCCACATCCTCGACACCCTGCGCCGCGACGCCGACCAGCCCACGCGGCTGCTCACCAACCTCGCGCACGCCCACTGCATCGGCCTGCCCGTCGACTACACCGCCGTGCTCGCCCCGGCGGCCCCGGTGGACCTGCCGACGTACGCCTTCCAGCGCCAGCGCTTCTGGCTCGACCCGCAGCCGAACCCGATCCACGACGTCGGCTCGGCCGGCCTGCTCGACGCCGGCCACCCGCTGCTCGGCGCCGCGGTCACGTACCCCGACGACGACCGGGTGCTGTTCACCGGCCGGCTGTCGGTGCGCACCCACCCGTGGCTCGCCGAGCACCGCGTGATGGGCACGATCCTGATGCCCGGCACCGGCTTCGTCGAGCTCGCCAACCACGCCGCCCAGCAGGTCGGCTGCCCGCGCGTCGACGAGCTGACGCTGCTCGCCCCGCTCGTCGTGCCGGAGCAGGGGGCGCTCGCCGTGCAGCTCGCGGTCGGCTCGCCCGACGGCGACGGCCGGCGCACGATCCAGCTGCACTCCCGGCCGCACGACGGCGCCGCGGAGCAGGCCCCGGCTGGCCAAGGGCTTCGGGGTGGGGACTGGACCTGCCACGCCACCGGCGTGCTCGCGCCGGCCGCGTCCGGGCCCGCCGCCGGCGCGTTCGACCTGAGCGTCTGGCCGCCCGCGGGCGCCACCGCGGTCGAGACCGACGGCTTCTACGCCGGCGTCGAGTCCACCGTCTTCGGCTACGGTCCGGCCTTCCGCGGCCTCAAGGCCGCCTGGACCCGCGGCGACGAGGTGTTCGCGGAGGTCGAGCTGCCGGTGGAGTACCGCGGCCAGGCCGACCCCTTCGGCGTGCACCCCGCGCTGCTCGACGGCGCCCTGCAGGCCATGCCGATCGGCGGCTTCCTCGGCCGGATGGGCGACGGCGGCGACCCCACCCTGCCCCGCCTGCCGTTCGCGTGGACCGGCGTGACGCTGCACGCCCGCGGCGCCGGCGCCCTGCGCGTCCGGCTCGCCGCCGCGGGCGAGGCCGGCGTCCGGTTCGAGGTCGCCGACCCCACCGGCGCGCCGGTCGTCACCGTCGAGTCCCTCATCATGCGGCCCGTGAACGCCGACGCCATCGGCGCCGCCTCGGCCCGCAACGACTCCCTGTACCGCGTCGACTGGACCCCCCTCGCCGTGCCCACCGGCCCCGTGCCCGGCACCTCGGGCTGGGTCGTGCGCGGCGACGACGACCTGGCGCTCTGCGCCGCGATGGAGGCGGCCGGCGCGCGCATCCTGCCCGACATCGACGCCGAGACGCCCGACGTGGTCCTGATCGCGGGCACCACGACCCACGACGTGCTCGGGCAGATGCAGGCCTGGCTCGGCGACGATCGGCGGGCCGACGCCCGGCTCGTCGTCGTGACCCGCGGGGCCGTCGCGGCCGGCGACTCCCCGCCGCACCTGGCCGCGGCGCCGATCTGGGGCCTGGTCCGCGCGGCGATGTCCGAGCACCCCGGCCGGTTCCAGCTCGTCGACGTCGACGAGCCGGGCGAGGCGCTCGCGGCCGCCGTCCACAGCGGCGAGCCGCAGCTGGCGATCCGCGGCGGGCAGGTGCTCGTGCCCCGGCTCGGCCGCGTGCCCGCCAACGCCGAGCGCACCGAGCGGTCGATCGACCCGGCCGGCACCGTCCTCATCACCGGCGGCACCGGCACCCTGGGCCGCATCCTGGCCGGCCACCTCGCGGCCGCCCACGGCGTCCGCCACCTGATCCTGGCCAGCCGCAGCGGCCCGGCCGCCGAAGGCTCCGGCGCGCTCGTGGCCGAGCTGGCCGAGCTGGGCGCGACCGCCGACGTCGTCGCCTGCGACGCCGCCGACCGGGACGCCCTGGCGGCGCTGCTGGCCGTCGTCCCCGCCGACCGGCCGCTGACCGCGGTCGTCCACGCCGCCGGCGTGCTCGACGACGGCGTGTTCACCGCGCTCACTCCGGACCGGCTCGACGCGGTCACCCGGCCCAAGATCGAGGCGGCCTGGAACCTGCACGAGCTGACCGCGGGCGAGGACCTGGCCGCGTTCGTCCTGTTCTCCTCCGCGGCCGCCACGTTCGGCAGCGCCGGCCAGGCCAACTACGCCGCCGCCAACGCCTACCTCGACGCGCTGGCCGCCCACCGCCGCGGCACCGGCCGACCCGCCCTCTCGCTCGGCTGGGGGCTGTGGGCGCAGGCCAGCGGCATGACCGGCCACCTGGACGACGCCGACCGGCGCCGCATGGCCGACCAGGGTGCGACCACGCTCAGCACGGAACAGGCGCTGGAGCTGTTCGACGCGGCGATCGTCCTGGACGCCGCGACGATCCTGCCGCTGCGCCTGGACCAGGCCTCGCTGCGGGCCCAGGCCGAGGCGGGCGCCCTCGCGCCCATCCTGCGCGGGCTGGTCCGCACCGGCCTGCGCCGCAGCGCCGACGGCGGCGCCGTCACCGGCGGCCCGACCCTGGGCCAGCGCCTCGCCGGCGTGCCCGAGGCGGACCGCGGCCGGGTCGTGCTCGACGTCGTGCGCACCCACATCGCGGCCGTGCTCGGCCACGCCTCGGCCGACGCCATCGACCCCGACCGGCTCTTCACCGACCTCGGCTTCGACTCACTGACCGCGGTCGACCTGCGCAACCGGCTCAACGCCATCTCCGGGCTGCGGCTGCCGGCGACGCTCGTCTTCGACTACCCGACCCCGGCCGCCCTGGCCGAGCGGCTCGGCTCGGAGCTCGTCACCGACGCCGCCCCGTCCACCCAGCCGGTCTTCACCGAGCTCGACGCGCTCGAGGGCCTGCTGTCGGCGGTGCCGCTCGACGACGCCGCCCGGGCCCGGTTCACCGCCCGCATGTACGAGCTGCTGGCCAAGGCCAGTTCCCCGGTCGGCCGCCTCGACGACGGGGCCGGCTCGCCCGACCTCGAGTCGGCGACCGACGACGAAGTCTTCGAGTTCATCGGAAAGGAATTCGGGATCTCCTGAGCCCATCCCACCGACGCTAGGAAGGTTCAGCAATGAACGAGCAGCGTTCCCGGTCGTTCCTGTCCCGCATGGGGCAGCGCCTGCGAGGCACCGCGGACCCGGACCCGAGCCCGGAGGGCGACGCCGCGACCCGGTCGTCGGACACCGCGGCGCTCGCGCGCGAGCTGGCGGCCAAGCCCCCGGCGGAACAGGAACAGGTGCTGCTCGACACCGTCCGCGAGACCGTCGCGGAGCTGCTGGGGCTGGGTCCGGCCGACGCCGTCTCGCCCGACGCGCTCTTCGCCGAGCTCGGCGTCGACTCCCTCGTCGCCTTCGCCCTGCGGGCCCGCCTGACCGAGGTGACCGGCCTGCGCCTGTCGGCGACGCTGGTCTTCGACTACCCGACCCCGGCAGCCGTCGCCGCGTTCCTGCGCGGCGAGCTGGCCGAGGGCGCCACCCCGTCGCTGCAGCCCCTCTTCGCCGAGCTCGACGTGCTCGAGGGGATGTTCGCGGTCGCCGTGCTCGACGCCGAGTCCCGGGCCCGGGCCCAGCGGCGCCTGCAGGAGCTGCTGAGCGGCATCAGCGAGACCCCGCCGGAGCACGCCGAGCAGAGCCGGCCCGACCTGGCCAAGGCGAGCGACGACGAGGTCTTCGACTTCATCGGCAAGGAATTCGGAATTCATTGAGATGGGTGGCAGCAGATGAGTGACGACGACAAGCTTCGGTACTTCCTCAAACGAGTGACGGCCGACCTGCACGACAGCCGCCGCCAGCTGCGGGCCGCCGAGGCCAAGCAGCACGAGCCCATCGCGATCGTGTCCATGAGCTGCCGCTTCCCCGGCGGTGTCACGACCCCCGAGGAGCTGTGGGACGTCGTGGCCGACGGCCGCGACGCCCTCGGCGAGTTCCCCGACTACCGCGGCTGGGACCTCGAGGCGCTCTACGACCCCGACCCCGACAAGCCCGGCAAGAGCTACACGCGCGTCGGCGGGTTCGTCGACGGCGCGGGCGGCTTCGACGCGTCGTTCTTCGGCATCAGCCCGCGCGAGGCGATGGCCATGGACCCGCAGCAGCGCTTACTGCTCGAGACCTCGTGGGAGGCGTTCGAGCGGGCCGGGATCGCGCCGAGCTCCGTGCGCGGCACCCAGACCGGCGTCTTCGTCGGCATGGCGACCGGCAACTACGGCCTCGGCGTCAACTCCATGCCCGAGGGCGTCGACATGTACGTCGGCACCGGCAACACCACGAGCGTCGCCTCCGGCCGCATCGCCTTCACGCTCAACCTCAACGGGCCCGCCGTCACCGTCGACACCGCCTGCTCCTCGTCGCTGGTCGCCCTGCACTGGGCCTGCCAGTCGCTGCGGCAGGGCGAGTCCGACCTGGCCCTCGCCGGCGGCGTCACCGTCATGTCGACGCCGGGCGTGTTCATCGTCTTCTCCCGCCAGCGCGGCATGTCCGTCGACGGCCGCTGCCGGGCGTTCGCGGCCGGCGCCGAGGGCACCGGCTGGGGCGAGGGCGTCGGCATGCTGCTGCTGGAGCGGCTCTCCGACGCCCGCCGCAACGGCCACCCGGTCCTCGCCGTCATCCGCGGCTCGGCCCTGAACCAGGACGGCGCCAGCAACGGCCTCACCGCGCCGAACGGCCCGGCCCAGCAGCGGGTCATCCAGGCCGCGCTGGCCAACGCCCGGCTGTCCCCGGCCGAGGTCGACGTCGTCGAGGCCCACGGCACCGGCACCACCCTCGGCGACCCGATCGAGGCCCAGGCGCTGATTGCCACCTACGGGCAGGACCGCCCCGCCGACGCGCCGCTCTGGCTCGGCTCCGTCAAGTCCAACATCGGCCACACCCAGGCCGCCGCGGGCGTCGCCGGCGTCATCAAGATGGTGAAGGCGATCGAGCACGGCGTGCTGCCCAAGACGCTGCACATCGACGCGCCCACCCCGCACGTGGACTGGTCCGCGGGCGCGGTGGAGCTGCTGACCGAGGCCCGGCCGTGGCCGGAGGCCGAGCGCCCGCGCCGCGCCGCCGTCTCCTCGTTCGGCGTCAGCGGCACCAACGCCCACGTCATCATCGAGCAGCCCACCGCCGAGGAGACCGAGCCGGCGGCCGAGCCCGAGGCCGCCCCGGCCCCGGCCGAGCCGCTGGTCGCCGGGCCGGTGGTGTGGCCGTTGTCGGGCCGCTCGGCCGGCGCCGTGCCCGAGCAGGCCGCCCGGCTCGCCGCGTTCGTGCGCGCCAACCCGGACGTGCGCGTCGAGGACATCGCGTGGTCGCTGGTCGCGGCCCGCTCGACGTTCGAGCACCGCGCCGCCGTCGTCGGCGCCGACCGCGACACCCTCGCCGACCGGCTCGACGCCATCGCGGCCGGTGTCCCGGCGACCGGCGCGGTGAGCGGGACCGCGACGTCCGGCGGCCGCCTGGTGTGGGTGTTCCCCGGCCAGGGCAGCCAGTCCGCCGGCATGGCCGCCGGGCTGCTGGGCACCTGCCCGGCGTTCGCCGACGCGATCGCCGAGTGCCAGACCGCCCTCGCCCCCTGGATCGACCTGGACATCCCCGCGCTGCTCACCGGCGCCGACACCGCCTGGCTGGACCGGGTCGAGGTCGTCCAGCCGGTGCTGTTCGCCGTCGGCGTCGCCCTCGCCCGGGTCTGGCAGCGGGCGGGCGCGAAGCCGCACGCGGTCATCGGCCACTCCCAGGGCGAGATCGTGGCCGCGCACGTGGCCGGCATCCTCTCCCTCGACGACGCGGCCCGGGTCGTGGCGGTGCGGGCACAGGCGCTCAAGGCGCTCAAGGGCACGGGCACGATGGCTTCCGTCCCGCTGACGGCGGACGAGGTGCCGGACGATGTGGTGGTCGCGGCGGTCAACGGCCCGCGCTCGCTCGTGGTGGCCGGGCCGCCGGACGCGGTGCAACGCCTGGTGGACCGGGTCGAGGGCGCCAAGCTGATTCCGGTCGACTACGCCTCGCACCACCCGAGCGTCGAGCAGGTCCGCGACCAGGTGCTCGCCGCCCTCGACGGCATCACCGTCCAGCCCGGCCACACGCCGATGATCTCGACGGTGGCCGGGGCGACGATGTCCGCCGGCTACTGGATGGACAACCTACGCCAGCGGGTCGAGTTCGAGTCGGCCGTACGGACCGCGCTCGAGTCCGGGCACCGCACGTTCGTCGAGATCTCCGCGCACCCGGTGCTCACCATGGCCCTCACGCAGATCGTCGGCGACGCGCATGTGCTGGACACCGTGCGCCGCGACGCCGACCAGCCGGAGCGGCTGCTGAGCAACCTCGCGCTGGCCCACAGCCTCGGCCACCCGGTCCGCTACGACGCGATCCTCGCGCCCGCCGGGACCGTCGACCTGCCGACGTACCCGTTCCAGCGCGAGCACTACTGGCTCGACGGCACCGGCCCGCTCGTGCCCGCGGCCACCGGCGAGACGGTGGGCGCGGACCCGTCGCAGCGCCGTTTCTGGGCCGCCGTCGACTCCGAGGACCTCACCCAGCTGGCCGAGGCCCTCACCGTCGACGACACCGACCTCATCGGCACCATCGACGCCCTGCGCCCGGCCCTGCCGGTGCTGCTCTCGTGGCGCAAGCAGCGCAACCGCCAGGCCGTCATCGACAACTGGCGCTACCAGGACACCTGGAAGCCGCTCGCCGGCGCGAAGGCGGCCCCGCTGCCGGGCACCTGGCTGATCCTCACCCCCGAGGCCGAGGCGGCGACCGCGTGGGAGCCCGCCATCGCCGCGGTCGTGGCCGAGCACGGCGGCACCGCGGTGACGATCCGGCTCAGCGCGGCCGAGCTGGAGCGCGACGGGCTGGCCAAGCGCCTGCTCGCCGTCGTGCAGCCCGAGACCGCCCCCGACGGCCCGCTGCCCGACGGCATGGTCGCCGGCGCGGACGTGACCGGGGTGCTGTCGCTGCTCGGCCTCGACGAATCCGCCCACCCGCGGCACGCGTCGGTGCCGATCGGGCTCTCCGCGACCGTCGCGCTCGTGCAGGGCATGGGCGACGCCGGGCTGCGGGCCCCGCTGTGGAGCCTCACCAGCGGCGCGATCTCGACCGGCCTGATGGACAAGCTCCGCTCGCCCGAGCAGGCGATGGTCTGGGGCTTCGGCCGGGTCGCGGCGCTGGAGCACCCGGACCGCTGGGCCGGCCTGATCGACCTGCCCGAGGAGGCCGACGAGCGCACGGGCGACCTGCTCGCCGCGGCGCTCGGCGGGCGGGCCGAGGACCAGATCGCGGTCCGCGCCGCCGGGCTCTTCGCCCGCCGCCTGACCCGGGTCGCCCTCGGCGACAGCCTGCCGCAGATGCCCTGGCAGCCGTACGGCACCGCGCTGATCGTCGGCGGCACCGGCGCCCTCGGCAGCCACGCGGCCCGATGGCTCGCCCGGCGCGGCGTCGAGCACCTGATCCTCGTGAGCCGCCGCGGCTCCACCGACCCGGACGCGCCCGCCCTGGAGGCCGAGCTGACCGAGCTCGGCGCCCGGGTCACGATCGTGGCCGGCGACGCCTCCGACCGGGCGCTGCTCGAAGGGCTGATCGAGGAGATCCCGCTCGAGTGCCCGCTGACGACCGTCGTGCACGCGGCGGCCACGTTGGACGACGCGCTCATCGCCGACCTCGGGCCGGAGCAGATGGAGCGGGTGCTGCGGGCCAAGGTCGACGTCGCCCGCCACCTGCACGAGCTGACGATGGACCTCGACGTGTCGGCGTTCATCCTCTTCTCGTCGTTCGCCGGCACGGTCGCCAGCTCGGGCGTCGGCAACTACGCGCCCAGCAACGCCTACCTCGACGGCCTGGCCCAGTACCGCCGCGGCCTCGGCCTGCCGGCGCTGTCGATCGCCTGGGGCGCCTGGGACGGCGGCGGGATGGCCGAGGGCGACTTCGGCGACGTCCTGCGCCGCCACGGCGTGCGCGAGATGGCCCCGGAGTCGACGATCGCCGCGCTGGAGCAGGCGATGGACTACAGCGAGACGTTCCTGACCGTCGCCGACATCGACTGGGAGCGGTTCTACACGGCGTTCACCGCGACCCGGCCCGCGCCGCTGGTGGGGGACCTGCCCGACGTACGCCACCGTCAGCCCGTCGTCGTGGAGGCCGCCGGCACCGAGGAGCACGGTCCGCTCGCGGCCCGGCTCAGCGCCCTGCCGCCGGCCGAGCGGCCCCGGGCCGTGCTGCAGCTCGTCCTCGGCCAGGTCGCGTCGGTGCTGAACTACCCCTCCGCCGAGGCGATCGACGACAACCGGGCGTTCCGGGAGCTGGGCTTCGACTCCGTCACCGCGGTCGAGCTGCGCAACCGGCTCGGGGCGATGACGGGCGTACCGCTGCCCGTCACGCTGGTCTTCGACTACCCGACGCCGGCCACCCTCGCCGACTACGTCTACGCCGAGGTGGTCGTGGACGAGTCGGTCCTGCCCGAGGCCGTCCTGGCCGACCTGGACCGGCTCGCCGACGACCTGCCCGTGATCGCCGGCGACGAGCAGGCCCGGATGCGGGCCATGATGCGGCTCCAGGCGATGCTCACCAGCCTCGAGCAGGCCGGCGACGACACCGCCGCCGGCACCGACATCAGCGCCCGGCTGGCCCAGGCCAGCGACGAGGACCTCTTCGCCCTCGTCGACGGCGACCTCGGCGTCTCCTGACCGCCGGCCCCCGACGACCCGTACCGCATCACGAGGGAGCGCGACCCCGATGGCCAATGAGGACAAGCTCCGTGACTACCTGAAACGGGTCATGGCGGACCTGCACGTCACGCGCCAGCGACTCAGCGAGGTCGAGTCGCAGGCGCAGGAGCCCGTGGCGATCGTGGCCATGAGCTGCCGGTTCCCCGGCGGGGTCGACGCGCCCGAGGACCTGTGGGACCTGCTGGCCGGCGGCGGCGACGCCATCTCGCCGTTCCCGGCCGACCGGGGCTGGCCGCTGGAGTACCTCTACGACCCCGACCCGGACCGCGCGGGCACCTCCTACACCCGGGAGGGCGGCTTCGTGGCCGGCGTCGGGGACTTCGACGCCGGCATGTTCGGCATCAGCCCGCGCGAGGCCCTCGCCATGGACCCGCAGCAGCGGCTCCTGCTGGAGGCGGCCTGGGAGGCGTTCGAGCGGGCCGGGATCGACCCGTCGCGGCTGCGCGGCAGCCGGACCGGGGTCTTCGTCGGGACCAACGGGCAGGACTACGGGCCGCTGCTCATGATGGCCCCGGGCAGCAACGAGGGCCACCTCATGACCGGCAACGCGGCCGCGGTGGTCTCCGGGCGGCTGTCGTACACCCTCGGCCTGGAGGGCCCGTCGGTGTCGATCGACACCGCCTGCTCGTCGTCGCTGGTCGCCCTGCACTGGGCGATGCAGGCGCTGCGCTCCGGCGAGTGCGGCCTGGCCCTGGCCGGCGGTGTGACCGTGATGTCGACCCCGGGCCTGTTCCTCGCCTCGAGCCGGCAGCGGGCACTGTCGCCGGACGGCCGGTGCCGCTCCTTCGCGGCGTCGGCCGACGGGACCGGCTTCGCCGAGGGCGTCGGGCTGCTGCTCGTGGAGCGCCTCGCCGACGCCCGCCGCAACGGGCACCCGGTCCTCGCCGTCGTGCGGGGCAGCGCGGTCAACCAGGACGGCGCCTCGAACGGTCTCACGGCCCCGAACGGCCCCTCGCAGCAGCGGGTCATCCGGGCCGCGCTCACCAGCGCCGGCCTGTCGCCGGTGGACGTCGACGCCGTCGAGGCCCACGGCACCGGCACCACGCTCGGCGACCCGATCGAGGCGCAGGCGCTGCTGGCCACCTACGGCCAGGACCGTCCGTCCGGCCGGCCGCTGTGGCTCGGCTCGGTGAAGTCGAACATCGGCCACACCCAGGCGGCCGCGGGCGTCGCCGGGATCATCAAGATGGTCCTCGCGATGCGGCACGGGGTGCTGCCGAAGACGCTGCACGTGGACACGCCGACCCCGCACGTGGACTGGTCCGCGGGCGCCGTCGAGCTGCTGACCGAGCCGCGGCCCTGGCCCGCGGGGGAGCAGCCGCGCCGGGCCGGGGTCTCCTCGTTCGGGATCAGCGGCACCAATGCGCACGTGATCATCGAGGAGGCGGAGGTCGTACCGCCGCCGCCGGACGAGACCGCCGATGGCCCGGTGCCGGTGCTCCTGTCGGCCCGGACCGGCACCGCCCTGGCCACGGTGGCCCGGCGCTGGTCGCGGTGGCTGGCCGCGCACCCGGACGCCGACGTCGCCGGGCTCGGCCGCGCCTCCGCCGTGTCCCGCGCCGCCCTCGAGCACCGGGCCGTCGTCCTCGCCGCCGACCGCGACGAGCTGCTCGCCGGCCTCGACCGGGTCGCGGCCGGGACGGCACCCCTGACCGGGGTCGCCGGGGCCGGGCGCCGCATCGGGGTGCTCTTCTCCGGGCAGGGCGCGCAACGGGCCGGGATGGGCTCGCAGCTGTACGGCCGATACCCCGTCTACACCCGCGTCTACGACGAGGTCTGCGCCGCGTTCGACGGACTGCTGCCGGTGGCCCTCAAGCACGTCCCGCCGGGGCTCGCCGACGAGACGCAGTACGCCCAGGCCGGGCTCTTCGCCATCGAGGTGGCCCTGTTCGAGCAGCTCCGAGCGTGGGGGCTGCGGCCCGAGGTGGTCGGCGGCCACTCCATCGGCGAGCTGGTCGCGGCCCACGTCGCCGGCGTCTGGTCGCTGCCCGACGCGTGCGCGGTCGTCGCCGCGCGCGGCCGGCTGATGCAGGCCCTCCCGCCGGGCGGCGCGATGCTCGCCGTCAACTGCGACGAGGCCACCGCCCGCGGCCTGCTCACCGAGGGCGTCTGCATCGCGGCCGTCAACGGCCCCCGCTCGGTGGTGCTCGCCGGCCCGGCCGCGGCGATCGACGCCATCGACACCGAGGGATTACGGACCAACCGGCTGCGGGTGTCGCACGCCTTCCACTCGGCGCTCATGGACCCGATGCTGGACGAGTTCCGCGCGGTGCTCGAGGGCGTCACCTTCCACCCGCCCCGGCTCCAGGTCGTCTCCAACGTGCGCGGCGAGCTGATCACGGAGTTCGACGCCGAGTACTTCGTGCGGCACGTGCGCGACACCGTGCGGTTCGCCGACGGGCTCGCCGCCCTGCGCGCGCACGGCATCGACACCCTCGTCGAGGTCGGCCCCGACGCCGCCCTCGCCCCCCACCTGCACGCGAGCGCCGACGGGGCCGTCGTCGTGCCCACCCTGCGCCGCGACCGGCCCGAGCCCGGGGCGCTGCTCACCGCGCTCGCCGAGCTGCACGTCGCCGGCGCCGCCCTCGACTGGGCCGCGTTCCACCCCGGCCCGCCCCGCCACGCCGATCTGCCCACGTACCCGTTCCAGCGCGTCCGCTACTGGCCCGCGTTCCCCGAGCCCGGCGAGGCCCCGGCCCCGGCCGGCGAGACCGACGCGTTCTGGGCCGCCGTCGACGACGAAGACCTCACCGCGCTGACCGAGCTCACCGGTGCTCCCCGCGAGGACGCCGCGGCCGCGCTGCCGGTCCTCGCGGCCTGGCGGCGGCAGCAGCGCGAGCAGTCGGCCGCGGACGGGTGGCGCTACCGCATCGACTGGGAACCCCTGACCGACCGCCCGGAGCCCGTCCTCGCCGGCCACTGGCTCGTGCTCGCCCCCAAGGGGGGCGCCGACCACGACCCGATCGCCGAGGCGCTGCGCACGGCCGGCGCCGAGGTCGTCACCGCCGAGGTCGACCTCGCCGGCGCGAGCCGTGAGCAGCTCATCGACGAGCTCTGGGCCGCGCTGACCCGGCCCGCGCCCGGCGCTCACACCGGCGCGCTGATCGGCGGCGTGCGGGGCGTGCTGTCGCTGCTCGCCCTCGACGACCGCCCCGACCCGCTGCACCCCGGCGCCCCGCTCGCCCTGGCCGGCACCGCGGCCCTCGTGCAGGCCCTCGGCGACCTCGGGCTCGACGCGCCGCTGTGGTGCGCGACCCGCGGCGCGGTCCGCACCGGCGCCGCCGACCGGCCCGCCGACCCGGTGCAGGCCGCCGTCTGGGGCCTCGGCCGCGTCGTCGCCCTCGAGCACCCCGACCGCTGGGGCGGCCTGATCGACCTCCCGGACCGGCTCGACCGGGCCGCCGCCGGGCGCCTCGTCGCGGCCGTCACCGACCCCGACGGCGAGGACCAGGTCGCCGTCCGCGGCTCCGGCCGCCTCGCCTGCCGCCTGCACCACGCGCGGCCCGGCAAGGCCGGCGACGCCGACGGCTGGAAGCTCTCCGGCACCGCCCTCGTCACCGGCGGCACCGGCGGCCTCGGCCGGCACGTCGCCCGCTGGCTCGCCGAGTCCGGCGCCGAGCACATCATCCTGGCCAGCCGCCGCGGGCCCGACGCCCCCGGCGCCGCCGACCTCGCCGACGAGCTAGCCGCCGACGGGGTCCGGGTCAGCCTGGCCGCCTGCGACGTCACCGACCGCGACGCGCTGGCCGCCCTCATCGCCGGCGTCCCGGACGAGCTGCCGCTCACCGCGGTCGTGCACACCGCGGCCGTCCTCGACGACGGCATCGTCGACGCGCTCACCGCCCCGCGGCTCGAACGGATCCTGGCCGCCAAGGCGCTCGCCGCGGCCCACCTCGACGAGCTCACCCGCGACCTGCCGCTGCGCGCGTTCGTGCTCTTCTCCTCCTTCGCCGGCGTCGCGGGCAATGCCGGCCAGGCCGGCTACGCGGCTGCGAACGCCTACCTCGACGCCCTCGCCGAGCGGCGCCGGGCCCGCGGCCTCGCCGCGACCTCGGTCGCCTGGGGCGCCTGGAGCGGCGACGGCATGCCGGCCCAGAACGACCGCACCCGCGAGCGGATGCGCCGGGGCGGCGTCACCCCCATGCCGCCGCGCCTCGCCCTGGAGGCGCTGACCGGCGCCCTGCTCCGCGACGAGACCGCGCCGATCGTCATCGACCTCGACTGGGACCGGTTCGCCGGCGCCTTCACCGGGCTGCGGCCGAGCCCGTTCATCGGCGCGCTGCCCGAGGTCCGGCGCCTGCGCCAGACGCTGGCCGCCGACCCCGAGCCCGCGGCCGCCCCCGGCGACGGGCTGGCGGCCCTGGCGCCGGCCGAGCGGGCCGCGGCGCTGCTGGAGCTCGTGCGGTCGGCCGCGGCCGCCGTGCTCGGCTACGCCGGCGAGCAGGACGTGCCCGCCGACCGGCCCCTGCGCGACCTCGGCCTCGACTCGCTCACCGCGATCGACCTGCGCAACGTGCTGGCCACCGCGACCGGGCTCACGCTGCCCACCACGCTGGCGTTCGACTACCCGGCCCCGGTGCTGCTCGCCGCCCACCTCGACGCGCTCCTCGGCGGCTCAGCGGCCGAGGTCGTGGTCGCGGCCCGCCCGGCGGGCCCGGCCGACGAGGCCATCGCGATCGTCGCGATGAGCTGCCGCTTCCCCGGCAGCGGCTCGCCCGAGGAGCTGTGGCAGATGCTGGCCGCGGGCCGCGACGGGATCACCGAGTTCCCCGGCGACCGGAACTGGCCGATCGAGCAGCTGTACCACAGCGACCCCGACCACGCCGGCACCAGCTACGTGCGCCACGGCGGCTTCCTCGCCGGCGTCGCCGACTTCGACCCCGGCTTCTTCGGCATCAGCCCACGCGAGGCGGTCGCGATGGACCCGCAGCAGCGGCTCCTGCTCGAGTCCGCGTGGGAGGCGTTCGAGCGGGCCGGGCTCGACCCGCACGCCTTACGCGGCAGCCCGACCGGCGTCTTCGTCGGCACCAACCACCAGGACTACGCCGCCCTCATGTACGGCAGCGACAACGCCGAGGGCCACCTGCTCACCGGCAACGCGGGCAGCGTGCTGTCCGGTCGCGTCTCCTACACGTTCGGCCTCGAAGGCCCCGCGGTCTCCGTCGACACCGCCTGCTCGTCCTCGCTCGTGGCCCTGCACCTGGCGGCCCAGGCGCTGCGGCGCGGCGAGTGCGACCTGGCGCTGGCCGGCGGCGTGACGGTGATGTCGACGCCGGGCGTGTTCGTCGGCTTCTCCCGCCAGCGCGGCCTCGCCGTCGACGGCCGCTGCAAGGCCTTCGCGGCCGGCGCGGACGGCACCGGCTGGGGCGAGGGCGTCGGCATCCTGCTCGTCGAGCGCCTGGCCGACGCGCGGCGCAACGGCCACCCCGTCCTCGCGGTGCTCGCGGGCTCGGCGGTGAACCAGGACGGCGCCTCGAACGGTCTGACGGCCCCGAACGGTCCCTCGCAGCAGCGGGTCATCCGCCAGGCCCTCGCCGACGCCGGCCTGGCACCGTCCGATGTGGACGTGGTCGAGGCGCACGGCACCGGCACGACGCTCGGCGACCCGATCGAGGCCCAGGCGCTGCTGGCGACCTACGGCCAGGACCGGGGCGAGCCGCTGCTGCTGGGCTCGATCAAGTCGAACATCGGCCACACCCAGGCCGCCGCGGGCGTCGCGGGCGTGATCAAGATGATTCTCGCCATGCGGGCGGGCGTCGTGCCGCCGACCCTGCACGTCGACACCCCGACCCCCCACGTGGACTGGTCGGCCGGGAAGGTAGAGCTGGCGACCGAGGCCCGTCCGTGGCCGGCGACCGATCGGCCCCGCCGGGCCGCGGTGTCGTCGTTCGGCATCAGCGGCACCAACGCCCACGTGATCCTCGCCCAGCCCGACGAGACGCCCGGCGAGACTTCACAGACGAGCGGCCTGGTCGTGGGGCCGGTGGTCTGGCCGATCTCGGGCCGTTCGGCGGCGGCGGTCGCGGAGCAGGCGGCCCGGCTCGCGGCCGTCGCCCGCACCGCACCCGCCGAGCAGATCGCGTGGTCCCTCGCGACGACCCGGGCGGTGTTCGACCACCGTGCGGCCGCCGTGGGCCGGACCACCGATGAGCTCGTAGCGAGCCTCAACGACCTGACGATCACCGGCACCGCGGGCCAGGGCGGCCGGGTGGTGTGGGTGTTCCCGGGCCAGGGCAGCCAGTCGGCGGGCATGGCGGCGGGGCTGTTCTCCTCGTGCCCGGTGTTCGCGGACGCCATCGTGGAGTGCCAGCTGGCGCTCGCGCCGTGGCTGGACGTGGACATCGCGGGTCTGCTGACGGGTGACGACGCGGGTTGGCTGGATCGGGTCGAGGTCGTGCAGCCGGTGCTGTTCGCCGTCGGCGTGGCCCTGGCCCGGGTCTGGGAGCACGCGGGTGTGAAGCCGCACGCCGTGATCGGCCACTCGCAGGGCGAGATCGTCGCCGCCCACGTCGCCGGGATCCTGTCGCTGGACGACGCCGCAAGGGTCGTCGCGGTGCGGGCGCGGGCGCTGAAAGACCTGAAGGGCACCGGCACGATGGCGTCGGTCCCGCTCTCCGTGGACGAGGTCACGCCGCTGCTGCCCGAGGGCGTGGTCATTGCGGCCGTCAACGGCCCTCGGACGGTCGTCGTGGCGGGGCCGGTGGGCGCGGTCGAGGATCTGGTGTCGCGGGTGGAGCGGGCGAGGCTCATCTCCGTCGACTACGCCTCGCACCACCCGAGCGTCGAGCAGGTTCGTGACCAGGTGCTCGCGGATCTGGCCGGGATCACGATCCGGCCCGGGCACATCCCGATGATCTCGACGGTCGCCGGGGCGACGATGTCGGCCGAGTACTGGATGGACAACCTGCGCCAGCGGGTCGAGTTCGAGTCGGCCGTACGGACCGCGCTCGAGTCCGGGCACCGCACGTTCGTCGAGGTCTCCGCGCACCCGGTGCTCACCATGGCCCTCGCCCAGATCGCCGACGACGCCCACGTGCTCGACACCGTGCGCCGCGACGCCGACCAGCCGACCCGGCTGCTGGCCAACCTCGCGCAGGCGCACGCGCTCGGGCACCCCGTCACCTTCGAGACCGTCCTGGCGCGCACGGCGGCCGTGGACCTGCCGACGTACGCGTTCCAGCACCAGCGGTTCTGGCCCCAGCCGCCGCAGTGGCCGGCCTCAGAGCCGGCGCCGGAGCACGAGACCGAGCACGAGTTCTGGGCGGCCGTCGAGCGCGAGGACCTCGGCTCGCTCACCGAGACCCTCGACGTCGACGCCGACGGGTCGCTGCGCACGTTCCTGCCCGCCCTGGCCGCCTGGCGTCGCCGGCGCCGGGAACAGGGCCGCCTCGATGCCGCCCGCTACCGGGTGGCCTGGACGCCCGTGGCCGCGGCCGGGGAGCCGGCGACGGGCACCTGGCTGCTCGCCGTCCCGCCCGGCGCCGACCCCGAGCTGGTCGCGCAGTGCTCGGCGGCGGTCGGGGGCGTGACGGTACACCTGGAGATGGACGGCACCGAGGAGGAGACGGCGGAGGTCGTCGCCCGGCTCCGGGACGGGTTCGAGGCGCCGGCCGGCGTGCTGTCCCTGCTCGCCCTCGACGACCGCGACCGCGACGACTTCCCGGTGCTCGGCCGCGGCGTGGCCGGCAACCTGCTACTCCTGCAGGCGCTCGCCGAGCTCGACTGGGCGGCGCCGGTGTGGTGGCTCACCCGCGGCGCCGTGTCGGTCGACGCCGGCGACGCCCTCGCCGCGCCCCGGCCGGCGATGCTGTGGGGCCTCGGCCGCACCGCGGCGCTCGAACATCCGCAGCGCTGGGGCGGGCTCGTCGACCTGCCCGCCGAGCTCGGGTCCGCGGGCGTGGACCGGCTCGGGCGGGTGCTGGGCGGCGGTACGGGCGAGGACCAGGTCGCGATTCGGGCCGCCGGCGTGTTCGGCCGCCGCCTCGTCGCCTGCGGACCGTCCGACGGCCCGGCCCCGGGCACCGCGTGGCGGCCCACCGGCACCGCGCTCGTCACCGGCGGCACCGGCGCGCTCGGCGGGCACGTCGCCCGCTGGCTGGCCGGCGCCGGCGCCGAGCGGATCGTGCTCACCAGCCGCAGCGGGTGGGAGGCCCCCGGCTCCGGGGAGCTCGCCGCCGAGCTGCGCGCGCTCGGCGCCGAGGTCGTCGTCGCCGCCTGCGACGTCGCCGACCGGGCCGAGCTGGCCGCGGTCCTGGCCGAGACCGCGGCGACCGGCTCGCCGGTGCGCACGGTGGTGCACTGCGCCGGCGTCAGCGAGGTGATCCCGGTCCGCGACATGGACCTCGCCGACCTCGCCGACCTGGTCGGGGCCAAGGCGGCCGGCGCGGCGAACCTCGACGCGTTGCTCGGCGACGCCGACCTCGACGCGTTCGTGCTGTTCTCCTCCGTCGCCGGCGTCTGGGGCGGCGGCGGCCAGGGCGCCTACGCGGCCGGCAACGCCTACCTGGACGCGCTCGCCGAGCGCCGCCGGGCCCAGGGCCGCCCGGCCACCGCGGTCGCCTGGGGCGCCTGGACCGAGTCGGGCATGTTCGCCGACGGCGCCCAGGACCAGCTGCGCCGCCTCGGCCTCGACGGCATGGAGCCGGCCACCGCGATCGCCGGGCTGCAGCGCGCCCTCGACCTCGCCGACACCACCGTGACCGTCGCCGACGTCGACTGGGCCGTGTTCCACCCCCGGTTCACCGTCACCCGGCCCAGCGCCCTCTTCGGCGAGCTGGCGGCCGTGCGGGCGCTCGAGGCCGCGGACGAGGCCGTCGAGGACACGGCCGATGCCGCCGCCGACTGGCTCGCCCGGACGAGCGCGCTCAACGCCGCCGCCCGGCGCCGGGCCCTCGTCGAGCTCGTCCGCGAGCACGCGGCGAAGGCGCTCGGGCACCCGTCGCCGGACGCGATCGAGGTCGGCCGCGGCTTCCTCGACCTCGGCTTCGACTCGCTCACCGCCGTGGACCTGCGCAACGCCCTGAGCCGCGCCACCGGACGGAAGCTGCCGACGACGCTCGTCTTCGACCACCCGACGACGGACGCGCTCGCCGACCACCTCGCCGGGCTGCTGTTCGACGCCGAGGGGCCGCACGAGCCGGGTGAGGACGCGGAGCTGCGGCAGGCCCTGGCCGCCATCCCGCTCGCCCGGCTGCGCGAGTCCGGCCTGCTCGACCCGCTGCTGCGCCTGGCCGCCGGCGATGAGCCCGCCGCGGCGCTCGCGTCGGAGGCGCCCACTTCGATCCAGGAGCTCGACGTCGAGAGCCTCATCCGGCTCGCGATGGACGGATCCGACTCGTGACCCCGAGGAGCCGGCGATGAGCGTATCGATGGACAACGTCGTCGAGGCGCTGCGGACGGCGCTGGTCGACAACCAGCGGCTCAAGCAGCAGAACCAGCGCCTCGCGGCGGTCACCGGCGAGCCGATCGCGATCATCGGGATGAGCTGCCGGTTCCCGGGCGGCATCGCCTCGGCGGAGGACCTGTGGGACCTCGTCGCGGCCGGCCGCGACGCCATCGCGCCGTTCCCCGACGACCGCGGCTGGGACCTCGACGCCCTCTACAGCCCGGACCCCGACCGCAGCGGCGCCTCGTACGCCCGCGAGGGCGGCTTCCTGCGCGGCGTCGGCGAGTTCGACCCCGGCTTCTTCGGCATCAGCCCGCGCGAGGCCCTCGCCATGGACCCGCAGCAGCGGCTGCTCCTGGAACTGTCGTGGGAGGCGATCGAGCGGGCCGGCATCGACCCGTCCTCGCTGCGCGGCACCCGCACCGGCGTCTACGCGGCCACCAGCGGCCAGGACTACACGGCCCTGCTCGCCGCGACCGCCACCCCCGTCGACGGCTACCTCGGCACCGGCAACTCGGCCTCCGTCGCCAGCGGCCGCATCTCTTACACGCTCGGCCTGGAGGGCCCGGCGATCAGCATCGACACGGGCTGCTCCTCGTCGCTCGTCGCGCTGCACCTGGCCGCCCAGGCCCTCCGCCACGGCGAGTGCACCCTGGCCCTCGTCGGCGGGGTGTGCGTGATGTCGACCCCGGCCGCGTTCGTCGAGTTCTCCCGCCAGCGCGGCCTCGCCGTCGACGGCCGCTGCAAGTCCTTCGCCGCGGCGGCCGACGGCACCGGCTGGGCCGAGGGCGCCGGGCTGCTGCTCGTCGAGCGGCTCAGCGACGCCCGCCGCAACGGCCACCCCGTGCTCGGCGTCGTCCGGGCCACGGCCGTGAACCAGGACGGCGCCAGCAGCGGGCTCACCGCGCCCAACGGCCCGTCGCAGCAGCGCGTCATCCGGGCCGCGCTCGACGGGGCCGGGCTGGGATCGTCCGACGTGGACGTCGTGGAGGGCCACGGCACCGGCACGCGGCTCGGCGACCCGATCGAGGCGCAGGCGCTGCTGGCCACCTACGGCCGCGACCGCGAGCCGGGCCGGCCGCTGCTGCTCGGGTCGGTGAAGTCGAACATCGGCCACTCGCAGGCGGCCGCGGGCGCCGCGGGCATCATCAAGATGGTCATGGCGATGCGGCACGGCCTGGTCCCGGCGACCCTGCACGTCGACGAGCCCACCCCGCAGGTCGACTGGGCGGGCGGCGCGGTCGAGCTGGTGACCGCCGCGCGCCCGTGGCCCGCGTCCGACCGTCCCCGGCGGGCGGGCGTGTCGTCGTTCGGCATCAGCGGCACCAACGCCCACGTGATCCTCGAGTCGGTGGAGGAGCCTGCCGCCGCACCCACCGCCGAGGCCGGCCTGCCGGTGGCGTGGACGGTGTCGGCCCGCTCCGAGGAGAGCCTGACCCGGCAGACGGCCCGGGTGCGGGACTGGCCGGGGTCGCCGCTGGACATCGGCTACTCGCTGGCGTCGACGCGGGCGGGCCTCGAACACCGGGCCGTGCTCATGGGCGAGCAGACCGTGCGCGGCTCGGTGACCCGGGGCGGTCTGGCCGTGCTGTTTCCCGGCCAGGGCTCGCAGCGGCCCGGGATGGGCGAGGAGCTGTCCGCGGTCCATCCGCGGTTCCGGGAGGTGTACGAGGAGGTCCGCTCGCTGCTGCCGGAGCCGTCGGGGTCGGTGGACGAGACGCGGAATGCGCAGGCGGGCCTGTTCGCGATCGAGGTCGCCTTGTTCGAGCAGTTGCGCGAATGGGGTCTGAAGCCGGATTTCCTGGCCGGGCACTCGGTCGGTGAACTCTCGGCCGCGTATTGCGCCGGGGTGTTGAGTCTTGCAGACGCGGTCAAGGTTGTTGAGGCTCGCGGCCGGTTGATGGGTGAGCTGCCGCCGGGCGGGGGGATGCTGGCGGTCGGTGCTCCGGTGGACGTAGTGCCCGATGGGGTGTCGGTGGCGGCGATCAACGGGCCGTCGTCGGTGGTGTTGTCGGGTCCGGTTGAGGTGTTGGACGGGCTGGTGTTCCCGGGAGTGCGCACGACGCGGTTGCGGGTGTCGCACGCGTTCCATTCGCCGCTCATGGAGCCGATGACCGCCGCGTTCGCTGAAGTGTTGCGGTCGGTCGAATGGCGGCCGGCTCAGATTCCGATCGTGTCGAACGTGACCGGTGAGTTGATGACCGAGTTCGACGCGGACTACTGGGTTCGACACGTGCTGGCGACGGTGCAGTTCCACCCGACGCTGCGACATCTGCACCGGGAGGGCGTGCGGACGTTCCTCGAAGTCGGGCCGGGCAGCGCGCTCAGCGTCCTCGGGCCCGACTGCGTCGAGGACGCCGCGTTCATCCCGCTCCTGCGATCCGGCCAGCCCGAGCCTCAGGCCCTGCTGACCGGCCTCGCCCAGGCCCACGTGCGCGGCACCGGCATCGACTTCGCCGCCTACCACCGCGGCGGGACGACCGTGCCGCTGCCGACGTACGCGTTCGACCGGCAGCGCTACTGGCCCGACTTCATCCGCCGCGCCGACCCCGCCGCCTGGCTCTACCGCACCGGCTGGGAACGCCTGCCCGACGCCGAACCGCCCGTGCTGCACGGCACCTGGCTGCTCGCCGTGGCGCCCGCCGACGCCGACGAGTGGACCGCCGCCCTGCGCAAGGCCGGCGCCGACCCGCGCCTGCTCGCTGAGGGCACCGACGGTCCCGTTTCGGGCATCGTCTGCGCGACCGGGCTGCGCGACGCGCTCGACCTCCTGCACCGGCCGGACCTCGATGCTCCACTGTGGTGCGTGACCCGCGACGACCCGATCCTGTGGGGCGTCGGGCGGGTCGCCGCCCTCGAACAACCCGCCCGGTGGGGCGGCCTGATCGAGATTCCCGCCGAGGGGCCGCCGCCGCTGGAGGCCGTTTGCTCCGTGCTCGCCGGTGAGCACGGCGAGGACCAGGTCGCCGTCCGCCCCGACGGCGTCTACGGACGCCGCCTGCGCCGCGCCACCGTGGCCGCCACCGCCCCCGAGGGGGCCGTGACATCCCGCAAGACACCCCGCACCGTCCTGCTGGCCGGCGCGGCCGCCGAGCGCGTCCCGCACGTCACCCGCTGGCTGACCGCGAACGGCGTCGAGCGCGTCATCACCGAGGCCGGCCCGGACGACGTCGTCGACGGCGTGGTGTACCTCGGCGGCGCGACGACCGCCCCGAGCCCGATCGGCCCGGACCTCGCCCGCGCCATCGAGGACGAGACGCGGACCCTGCGGGAGCTCGCCGACACCTACGGCGACACGCCCCTCGACCTGTTCGTCACGTTCGGCTCCACCGCCGCGACCTGGGGCAGCGGCGGCTTCGCGGTCGCCGCGGCCGCGGGCGCCTACGCCGAGGCCGTCGTCGAACGCCGCCGCGCCAAGGGCCTGGGCGGGCTCGCCGTCGCCTGGGTGCCGTGGGCGCAACCGGGCGACGACGACTCGCTGCTGCGCCGCGGCCTGCGCCCCCTCGCCCCCGAGCCCGCGCTCGCCGCGCTCGGCCTCGCGCTCGCCGGCGACGAGGCCAGCGTCGCGGTCGCCGACGCCGACTGGCCCCGCTTCGCCGCCGTCTTCACCGCCGTCCGCCCGAGCGCCCTGCTGCGGGACCTGGTCGAGCCGGAGCCCGCGCCGGTGCCGGAGCCGGTCGAGGCCGATCTGCGCCCGCGGCTGCTCGCCGTCTCCGCCGACGAGCGCTACGACATCCTGCTCCGCCTCGTCGGCGAGCAGGCCGCCGAGGTGCTCGGCTTCGCCGGCGCGGACCGGCTCGACCTCGACCGCGAGTTCCTCGAGCTCGGCTTCGACTCGCTGACCGCCCTCGAACTGCGCAACGCCCTGCGCCGGCGGCTCGGCCTCGAACTGTCCGCCACCCTGCTCTTCGATTACCCCCGGCCCGACCTGCTCGCCCGGCACCTCGCCGCGAGCCTCGGCGGCGAGGACGACGCGGGCGAGGCGGCCGCCGAGCGCCCCGGCGGCATCCTCGGCTGGCTGCTGACCTACACCGAGTCGGTCGGCCGGGCCGCCGACTACACCGAGCTGCTCGTGCGGCTGGCCCAGTTCCGGCCGAGCTTCCGCGACGCCGCCACGCTGGCCGCCCCGCCCGCCGCCGTCCGGCTCGCCCGCGGCGGGGACGCGCCCGCGCTCATCTGCTGCTGCACCATGTCGATGATGTCGGGGGCGCACGAGTACGCCCGCCTCGCCGCCGGGTTCCGCGGCCGCCGCGACGTCTACGCGCTGCCGAACCCGGGCTTCGGGGTGGACGAGCCGCTCCCGGCCGACCTCGACACGCTCATCGCCACGCACGTCGCGACGATCCTGCGCACCATCGGCGACGCCCCGTTCGTGCTGGCCGGTCACTCGGGCGGCTCGCAGGTCGCCAACGTGCTCGCGCACGCCCTCGACGCCCGGGGCCGCTCGCCCGAGGCGGTCGTGCTCATGGACAGCTACGCGATGGGCAGCGAGGTGCTGGGGGAGTGGGTGCCGGAGCTGCTCGACGGCCTCACCGAGCGCACGGTCGCCTACACCCCGATGGACGACTTCCGCACCACCGCTTGGGCCGCGTACCTGCCGTTCTTCGCCGAGTGGAAGGCGCTGCCGATGGCGGCCCCCACACTGCTCGTCCGGGCCTCCGAACCCCTCGGGGTGTGGTCCGGACCGGGCGACTGGCGCTCCTCATGGTCAATGCCCCACGATGTACTCGACACTGCGGGCAATCACTTCACCATGGTCGGAGACCACGCCGACGCCCTCGCCCGCAACGTACAAATCTGGCTGGAGGACCGATCGTGTTGAGCGTTTCAGCGAGCTGGCCCGGAGGACTGCCGTGCCCGTGATCGAGGTCGAGAACCTCATCAAGCGCTACGAGTCGAAGACCGCCGTCGACGGCGTCTCGTTCACCGTCGAGCCCGGCGAGATCTTCGGGATCCTCGGCCCCAACGGCGCCGGCAAGACCACCACCGTCGAGTGCATCGAGGGCCTGCGCCGCCCCGACGGCGGTTCGGTCAAGGTGTTCGGGCTCGACCCGCTGCGCGACGCCGAGGCCCTGCGCGAGCGGCTGGGCGTGCAGCTGCAGGAGAGCCAGCTGCCCGACAAGATGAAGGTGCGCGAGGCGCTGAAGCTCTACGCGTCGCTGTACCGCGACCCGGCCGACCCCCTCGAACTGCTGGAGCAGCTCGGGCTGACGGACAAGCTCGACTCGTACTACAGCAAGCTCTCCGGCGGTCAGAAGCAGCGGCTGTCCATCGCCCTCGCGCTGATCGGCAACCCCGAGGTCGCCGTCCTCGACGAGCTCACCACCGGCCTGGACCCCAGCGCCCGCCGCGACACGTGGGAGCTCATCGAGAAGGTCCGCGACCGCGGCGTCACCATCCTGCTCGTCACGCACTTCATGGACGAGGCCGAGCGGCTCTGCGACCGGCTCGCCATCTTCAACAAGGGCAAGGTCGTCGCCGTCGACACCCCCAGCGCCCTCATCGAGCAGGTGCAGAGCGATGTCCGCGTGCACTTCCAGCCCTCGAAGCCGGTCGACAGCGCCATCCTCGAGGCGCTGCCCGAGGTGACCGCCGTGCACACGACCGCGACCGAGACCGTCGTGACCGGCACCGGCAACGTGCTCTTCGCCGTCACCTCGGCCCTGGCCGCCCAGCAGGTCATCGCGAACAACCTGCGGGTCGAACAGGCGAACCTCGAGAACGTCTTCCTGCAGCTCACCGGCCACTCGATCGAAGATTAGGGCAGAGGAGACAGTCCCTTGAAGG
Organism: Dactylosporangium sp. NPDC000244; assembly: GCF_040300725.1. NCBI lineage: Bacteria > Bacillati > Actinomycetota > Actinomycetes > Micromonosporales > Micromonosporaceae > Dactylosporangium > Dactylosporangium sp. NPDC000244. The sequence continues at coordinate 7,311 of NZ_JBEPEH010000070.1, read as the reverse complement.
GCTTCGGCAATTTCACCGTCATGGAGATGAAGCTCCTGCTGCGCGAGCCGATCGTGCTGCTCTTCGGCGTGGCCCTGCCGGTCGTGCTGCTCGCCGTCTTCGGCAACCTCGCCATGATGAAGACGCCCGACCCCAACCTCGGCGGCCTGCGCGTCCTCGACGTCTACCTCCCGCCGCTCATCAGCGTCACGATCACGATGCTCGGCCTGTCCACGATCAGCGCCGTGCTGTCGAACTACCGCGAGCGCGGCATCCTCAAGCGGCTGGCCACCACCCCGGCCAAGCCCCTCACCCTGCTGCTGGCCGAGATGGTCGTGCACCTCGTCGTCATGGCGGTGACGGTGGCCCTGCTGCTGGTCGTCGGCATCGGCCTGATGGACATCCCGGCGCCGAAGGACTTCGCCGGCTTCGTCGTCGCGTTCGTGCTCGCCGCCGCGTCCGTCTTCGCCATCGGCCTGCTGGTGGCGGCCATGGCCCCGAACGCCCGGGCCGGCAGCGGCCTGGGCAGCATCCTGTTCTTCCCCGTGGTGTTCTTCGCCGGGCTGTGGACGCCCGGGCCGGCCATGCCCGAGATCCTGCGCCAGATCGCGGTGTTCACGCCGCTCGGCGCCGGCTCCCAGGCCATGCAGGCGGCGTGGGACGGCGACTGGTGGCAGCCGCTGCGCCTGGGCGTCATGGTCGTCTACGCGGTCGGCGGCTGCCTCGCCGCCTCGAAGCTCTTCCGCTGGACCAGCTGAGTCCCCTCCTAGGGGATCGTCGCGCCGGTTAGGGGTTCTCCACTGTGGAGCGTCATCGCTAGCTTCAGGTGACGGAACCGGCGCGACGGGCTGGTGTGATGGACAACGAAGAGAAGCTGCGCGAATACCTCAAGCGAGTCACCGGCGATCTGCGCCGGACCCGGCAGCGGCTCCGGGAGGTCGAGGACGGCCGCGCGCAGCCGATCGCGATCGTCGGCATGGCCTGCCGCCTGCCCGGCGGCATCGCCGATCCCGAGCAGTTCTGGCAGGTCGTCGCCGACGGACACGACGTCGTCGGCGACTTCCCGGCCGACCGCGGCTGGGACCTGGAGGAGCTGTACGACCCCGACGGCGGCCGCGCGGGCAGCACGAGCACGCGCCAGGGCGGCTTCCTCGCCGGGGCCGGCGACTTCGACGCCGCCTTCTTCGGCATCAGCCCCCGCGAGGCCCTCGCCATGGACCCGCAGCAGCGGCACCTGCTCGAGGTCTCCTGGGAGGCGCTGGAGGACGCGGGCATCGACCCGCTGGGCCTGCGCGGCGCCCGCGCGGGTGTCTACACCGGCCTGATCCACGGTGGGTACGCCACCGCCGCCGACCTCCCCGAGGGCGTGGACGGCCACGTGGGCCTGGGCAACTCCAGCAGCGTCGCCTCCGGCCGCGTCGCGTACGCCCTGGGCCTCGAGGGCCCCGCCGTCACCATCGACACCGCCTGCTCCTCGTCGCTCGTCGCCCTGCACCTGGCCGCCCAGGCCCTGCGCGGCGGCGAGTGCGACGTGGCCCTCGCCGGCGGCGTCACCGTGATGCCCGGCCCGGCCACCTTCGTGGACTTCTCCCGCCAGCAGGGCCTGGCCCCGGACGGCCGCTGCAAGGCGTACTCCGCCGCCGCGGACGGCACCGGCATGGCCGAGGGCATCGGCATCCTCGTCGTCGAGCGCCTGGCGGACGCCCAGCGCCTCGGCCACCGGGTCCTGGCCGTGCTCGCCGGCTCCGCCGTGAACCAGGACGGCGCCAGCAACGGCCTGACGGCCCCGAACGGCCCGTCGCAGCAGCGCGTGATCCGTGCCGCCCTCGCCGCCGCCGGCCTCGGACCGTCCGATGTGGACGTGGTCGAGGGCCACGGCACCGGCACGCGGCTCGGCGACCCGATCGAGGCCCAGGCCCTCCTGGCGACCTACGGCCGGCGCGAGCCGGACCGCCCGCCGCTCCTGCTCGGCTCGGTGAAGTCGAACATCGGCCACACCCAGGCCGCGGCCGGCGTGGCCGGGGTCATCAAGATGATCCTCGCCATGCGCCACGGCCTGGTGCCGAAGTCGCTGCACCTGGCCGAGGCGTCCCCGCGGGTCGACTGGACCGCCGGCGCGATCGAGCTGCTCACCGAGGCGCGCCCGTGGCCGCCGTCCGACCGCCCCCGCCGGGCCGGCGTGTCGTCGTTCGGCATCAGCGGCACCAACGCCCACGTGATCCTGGAGTCGGTCCCCGAGGAGCCCGCCCGGCCCACCGCCGACGCCGGTGGGCCGGTGGCGTGGACGGTGTCGGCCCGCTCCGAGGCGGCGCTGGCCGAGCGGGTGGCCCGGCTGGACGGCTGGCCGGGATCGCCGGTCGACATCGGCTACTCGCTGGCCGCGACGCGCGCGGGCCTCGAGCACCGGGCCGTGATCGTCGGCGACGAGACCGTCCGGGGCTCGGTGACACCGGGCGGCCTGGCGGTCCTGTTCTCGGGCCAGGGCTCCCAGCGCGCCGGAATGGGCGCCGGACTGGACTTCCCGGTGTTCCGGCGCGTCCACGACGAGGTGCGCGCGCTCTTCGGCGAGCTCCCGGACGAGCGGATCGACGCGACGGAGATCACCCAGCCCGCGTTGTTCGCGTTCGAGGTCGCGCTCTTCGAGCAGCTGCGGGACTGGGGCCTGAAGCCGGACTTCCTGGCCGGTCACTCGGTCGGTGAGCTGTCGGCCGCCTACTGCGCCGGGGTGATGAGCCTGCCCGACGCGGTCAGGGTCGTCGCCGCGCGCGGCCGCCTGATGGCGCAGCTGCCGCCCGGCGGCGTGATGGTCGCCGCGGCGTGCCCGGCGGCCCAGGCCGAGGCGGCGCTGTCCGGTTCGGTGGCGATCGCCGCCGTGAACGGGCCGTCCTCGGTGGTGCTGTCCGGCCCGGCCGACGAGGTGGCGGCCGTCGTGGCGCGGCTCGGCGATGTGCGCACCAAGGCGCTGCGGGTCTCGCACGCGTTCCACTCGCCGCTCATGGAGCCTGTGACCGCCGCGTTCGCCGAGGTGCTGCGGTCGGTGGAGTGGCGGCCGGCCCAGATCCCGATCGTGTCGAACGTGACCGGCCAGCTCATGACCGAGTTCGACGCGGACTACTGGGTGCAGCACGTGCTCGCGCCCGTACAGCTGGATCCGACGCTTCGGTTCCTGCACGGCCACGGGGTGCGGACCTTCCTCGAGGCCGGCCCCGGGGCCGCGCTGAGCGCCCTCGGGCCGGACTGTGTCGAGGACGCCGCGTTCATCCCGCTGCTGCGCTCGGGCTGGCCGGAACCGCAGGCGCTCCTGCACGGCCTGGCCCAGGCCCACGTGCGCGGCACCGGCATCGACTTCGCGGCCTACCACGCCGGGAACGCCGTGCCGCTGCCGAAGTACCCGTTCCAGCACCAGCGCTACTGGCTCACCCCCGCGGCCCACTCCGGCGACGCCACCGGCCTGGGGCTGGAGACGGCCGGACACCCGCTGCTCGGCGCCCTGGTCCGCATCGCCGGCGGCGACGAGCTCATGTGCACGGGCCGACTCTCGGTCGCCGCGTACCCGTGGCTGGCCGACCACCGCGTGCACGGCGCGATCCTCCTGCCCGGCACCGCCCTGGTCGATCTCGCCGCCGGCGTCGGTCGCGAGGCCGGCTGCCCGGCCGTCGACGAGCTGGTTTTGGACACGCCGCTGACGCTGCCGCCGGGCTCCGCCGTCGCCGTCCAGGTGCGGGTCGCGGCCGCCGACGGCGACGGCCGCCGCGCGGTCACCATCCACTCGGCCCCCGCCGACGGCGGCGACGAGCCGTGGACCCGGCACGCGACCGGTGTGCTGGCACCCGCGGCGACCCCGCCTATCGCGAGCCTGCCGCTGCCGGAGGAGCTGCCGGGGGAGGCGGACCTGGTCGGGGCCGACGAGGTCTACCAGCGCCTGACCGACCTCGGGCTCGGCTACGGCCCGGCCTTCCGCGGCCTGCGATCGCTGCGGCGCCACGGCGACGACGTCTACGTCGAGGCCGAGCTGCCCACGGCCCTGCCGACCGCCGGCTTCGCCGTCCACCCGGCCCTCTTCGACGCGGTCCTGCACGCGGCCGGCTGGGTCGACGGCCACACCGCGGGACTCCCGTTCGCCTGGTCCGGCGTCACGCTGCCGGCCCCCGGCACCGGCTTTTCGGCCGTCCGCGCCCGGTTGAGCCCCGCCCCGTCCGGGGTCGAGATCACCCTGGCCGACCCGACCGGCGCCGTCATCGGCACCGTGACGTCGCTGGCGGCCCGCCCCCTCACGGTCCCGGCCGACCCCCTCTACCGCACCGAGTGGATTCCGGTGCCGGCGACGGCCGGCACGAGCACGGAGACGCTGACGGTCGCGCCGTCGGGCCCGGACGTCCTCGCCGACCTCCACCGGACCGTGCCCGCCGTCCTCGCCCGGATCCAGCAGTGGCTGGCCCGGCCGGAATCGCTCACCATCGTCACCCGCGGCGGCGTCGCCACCGGCCCGGATGACCCGATCGACCCGGTCGCCGCGGCCGTCTGGGGCCTGGTCCGCGCCGCGCAGACCGAGCACCCGGACCGCATCCGGATCGCCGACACCGACACCGACGACGTGCCCGCCCTCCCGGACGGCGAGCCCCAGCTGGCCGTGCGCGCCGGCCGGCTCCTCGCCCCGCGGCTGACCCGGCACGAGACCGAACCGCCCCCGCCCCTGCGGCTCGACGGCACCGTCCTGGTGACCGGCAACCCGGCCGGCCTCGCCGGACTCGTCGCCCGTCACCTGCACGAACACCACGGCGCCCGGATCGTCCTGGCCAGCCGCCGGGGCCCCGCCGCGGACGGGGCCGCCGAGCTGGTCCGCGACGGCGTCGTGGAGCGGACCGTCGCCTGCGACCTGGCCGACCCCGCGCGGCTCGCTGAGCTGCTGCACTCCGTGCCCGGACGCCTGGCCGGCGTGGTCCACACCGCCGGCCTCACCGACGACGCCACCGTGGCCTCCCTTTCCGCCGATCAGATGGCGACGGTACTGCGCGCCAAGGCCGACACCGCCTGGCACCTGCACACCCTGACGGCGGACCGCGACCTGGACCTGTTCGTCTCCTTCTCGTCCGTGGCGGGCGTGCTCGGCGCCGCCGGCCAGGCCAACTACGCCGCCGCGAACGCGTTCCTCGACGCCCTCGCCCGGCACCGGCGTGCCCAGGGCCTCCCGGGCGTCTCGATCGCCTGGGGCCTGTGGGAGCACGTCACCGCGATGACCGCCGGTCTCGGCGAGGCCGACCGCCGTCGCATGGCCCGCGACGGCCTGCAACCCCTGCCGACCCCGGCCGCGCTTCGGCTGTTCGACGCGGCGGCCGCCGGCACCGAGCCGAACGTGGTCGCGGCCCGGCTCGACCCGCGCGCCCTGCGCCGCCGGACCCGCCCGCGCCCCGCCGAGGCCCGCGTCCCGGTCAGCGAGGGCCTGGCCGGGCACCCCGACCACGTCCTGCAGCTGGTCCGCACGCACGTCGCCGCCGTCCTCGGCCACGCCGGCCCCACCGCCATCGGCGCCGAGCAGGCGTTCTCGGAGCTCGGCTTCGACTCGCTCACCGCGATCGAGCTGCGCAACCGCCTGGCCGCCGCCACTGGGCTGCGCCTGCCCGCGACCCTCGTCTTCGACTACCCGCGCCCGGCCGTCCTTGCCGAGCACATCCTGAGTCACCTCGCGCCCGAGGCCGCCCCGGCCACACCCGCTCCCGCCACCGTCCGGCCTGTCGGTGGTGACGGGCCGGTGGCTGGCGACCGGATCGCGATCGTCGGCATGGCCTGCCGCTACCCCGGTGGCGTGGCCGGACCCGAGGACCTCTGGCGGCTGCTGGCCGGCGGCGAGGACGCGATCGGCGACTTCCCGGCCGACCGCGGCTGGGACATCGAGGGCCTCTACGACCACGATCCCGACCCGGAGGGCAAGTCCACCACCCGGCAGGGCGGGTTCCTCTACGACGCCGGCGGATTCGACGCCGCCTTCTTCGGCATCAGCCCCCGCGAGGCGCTCGCCATGGACCCGCAGCAGCGGCTGCTGCTCGAGGTCTCCTGGGAGGCGATCGAGGCGGCGGGCGTCGACCCGTCGACCCTGCGCGGCAGCCGGACCGGGGTGTTCGCCGGCCTGATGTACCACGACTACGCCCGCTCGGCCGGCACCGTCCCGACCGGCGTCGAGGACTTCCTCGGCGTCGGCACCTCCGGCAGCGTCCTGTCGGGCCGGATCTCGTACGCGCTGGGCCTGGAGGGCCCCGCCGTGACCGTCGACACCGCGTGCTCGTCGTCGCTCGTCGCCCTGCACCTGGCCGCCCAGGCGCTGCGGGCCGGCGAGTGCGACGCGGCCCTGGCCGGCGGCGTGACGGTGATGGCGCAGCCCACCACGTTCGCCGACTTCTCCCGCCAGCGGGGGCTGGCCGGGGACGGGCGCTGCAAGTCGTACGCCGACGCCGCCGACGGCACCGGCTGGTCCGAGGGCGTCGGCGTCCTCGTGCTGGAACGCCTCACCGACGCCGAGCGCCTCGGCCACCGGGTCCTGGCGGTGATCGCGGGCTCGGCCGTGAACCAGGACGGCGCGTCGAACGGTCTGACGGCCCCGAACGGTCCGTCGCAGCAGCGGGTGATCCGCGCGGCCTTGGCGAGCGCCGGCCTCGATCCGTCGGATGTGGACGTGGTCGAGGGGCACGGGACGGGGACGCGGCTCGGGGACCCGATCGAGGTGCAGGCATTGCTGGCGACCTACGGCCAGGACCGCCCGGCCCCGGTGCTGCTCGGCTCGATCAAGTCGAACCTTGGCCACACCCAGGCCGCGGCCGGCGCTGCCGGCATCATGAAGATGGTCCTCGCCATGCGGCACGGGGTCGTCCCGCGGACCCTGCACGTGGACACGGCCTCGTCGCAGGTGGACTGGTCGGCGGGCGCGGTGGCGCTGGCGACCGAGGCCCAGCCGTGGCCGGATGCGGATCGTCCCCGCCGGGCGGCGGTGTCGTCGTTCGGGATCAGCGGCACGAACGCGCACGTGATCCTGGAGGGTGTCGAGGCCGCGGAGTCTTCGGCTGAGGCTGATGTGCCGGCGGCGTGGGTGGTGTCGAGCCGTTCTGAGGCTGGTGTTGAGGCGCAGGCGGCCCGACTGGCTGGTTGGCCGGGTTCGCCGGTGGACATCGGGTTTTCGCTGGCGTCGACCCGGACCGGTTTCGAGCATCGCGGTGTGCTGCTGGACGGCGAGCTTGCCGTCCGCGGCTCGGTGGTGCCGGGCGGGACGGCCGTGTTGTTCCCGGGCCAGGGTTCGCAGCGTCTCGGGATGGGTGAGGAGCTGTCGGCGGTCTATCCGCGGTT
>NZ_JBEPEH010000069.1:19565-44201 GCF_040300725.1 Dactylosporangium sp. NPDC000244 | reverse complement strand
CCCCTTCGGCCGCGCGTGGGGGGGGGGGGGGGCCGGGCCGCCCCCCCCCCCGGCGGGCGGGGCGGGCCGCGCCCGCGGCGCCCCCGGGCCCCCCCCCCCCCGGCGGCGCGGCGATCGACCTGCGGCCGCTGCTGGACGCGTTCGCCTCGGCCACCGTGACGGTCGCGGCCCCGGCCACGCCCGTGCTGCTGCCGGCGTCGGTGGCCGGCGAGGTCGCGGCGGCGGTCGGCGCGGCACTGGACAACGTCGGGCGGCACGCGGGCGACGGGGCCCGGGCCTGGATCCTGCTCGAGGAGCTCGACGACGAGGTCACGGTGTCGATCCGCGACGACGGGGCCGGCATCCCCGACGGGCGGCTGGCCGAGGCCGAGCGCGACGGGCGGCTCGGGGTCGCCCAGTCGATCCGGGGCCGCATCCGGGAGCTGGGCGGGGCGGTGAGCGTGACGTCGGGGGCGGGAAACGGTACCGAGGTGGAACTCACCGTGCCGCGCTGAGCGTTTATGGTGCTTGGGTGGACAGCGGGGCGAATCTGCGCGTGATGGTGGTCGATGACCATCCGATGTGGCGCGAGGGCGTGGCGCGGGACCTCGCCGAGGCCGGCTACGAGGTGGTCGCCGCGGTCGGCGAGGGCGCCCAGGCGGTGCGCATCGCCGGTTCGGTGCGGCCCGACGTCGTGGTGCTCGACCTGCAGCTGCCCGACCGGTCCGGGGTCGAGGTCATCCAGGGCGTGCTGGCGTCCTGCCCGGAGGCGCGGATCCTCATGCTGTCCGCGAGCGGGGAGCAGCAGGACGTGCTCGACGCCGTGAAGGCCGGGGCGACCGGCTACCTCGTCAAGTCCGCGGCCCGGGAGGAGTTCCTGGCGGCCGTGCGGCGCACCGCGCAGGGCGACCCGGTGTTCACGCCGGGGCTGGCGGGGCTGGTGCTCGGGGAGTTCCGGCGGCTGGCGAGCGTGACGCGGGCCGAGGACCCCGACGCGCCGCGGCTCACCGAGCGGGAGACCGAGGTGCTGCGGCTGGTCGCGAAGGGCGTGACGTACAAGGACATCGCCGAGCGGCTGGTGCTGTCGCACCGCACGGTGCAGAACCACGTGCAGAACACGCTGGGCAAGCTGCAGCTGCACAGCCGGGTGGACCTCGTGCGTTACGCCATCGAGCGCGGCCTGGACGCCTAGCCGCCGTCCTGGACCCGCATGATGTCCAGCACGTAGTGGCCCAGCACGACGTTGAGGTTCAGGTCCAGCACGACGACCAGGAAGACGTTCGAGCGCTCGCAGTTGACGAGCACGTGCTGCCGGTTGCCCTGGGGCATGTGCCAGGCGTACGTCACCAGGCCCTCGGAGAAGTCGTGGCCCTGCAGGTCCGCCTCGGGGATCTCGTCGAAGTAGGGCCAGAAGTCGAACGGGGGCTCGTCGCCGGGCCCGAGCTGGACCGGCTCCGGCTCCATCGTGGCCCGGTACTCGTCCTCGCTCAGCAACCGCATCACGACAGCATGCCCCTTGATCACGCGGGACCGGAAGCGCGGGTACTCAGGCCCGGTTGAGTAGCCGAGCCGATACGGCCCCGGTCCCCGCTGCGGCACCCTGAGGGGCATGGTGAGCTACCCGTGCCCGTTCTGCGGCGCGCCGGCCGGGCTGGAGTCCGGGTGCGGCGGCTGCGGAAGGCCGCCCTTTCCCGATGCGGCGGAGGTCGTACGGCTCAACGCGCGCACGCGCGAGCTGTACTCGGAGGTGGAGGCGGCCCGGGCGCGCTTCGGTTCGGCCGTGCTGGCCTACAACGCGGCGGTGTCGCAGCGCAACCTGCTCGCCGCGCGGGTGAAGGCATCCGTGGCCACCACGCCCCGCCCGGTGACGCCGACTCCCCCGGCCACTGTTCCCCCGGCCACTGTTCCCCCGGCCACTGTTCCCCCGGAACCCGCTGGTGGGTTCGAGCGGCGGCCCGAGGCGGCGCCGCGAACCGTGCAGAACCTGCTGTTCGTGCTCGGCGGCCTGCTCCTCGGCGCGGCCGCCATCGTCTTCACGGCCGTCGCCTGGGCGAGCTTCGGGGTGCTCGGGCGCGCGGCCATCCTCGCGGCCGTCACGCTGGTCACGCTCGCCGTGCCGCCGCTGACCCAGCGCCGCGGCCTGCGCGCGACCGCCGAGACCTTCGCCGCGCTCGGGTTGCTGCTGGTGGTGCTGGACGGGTACGCCGCGTGGTACGTCAACCTCGCCGGCCTGGCGGAGGCCACCCTGCCCACCACGTACGCGGGCATCGTCTTCGCCCTCGCGGCGGCGGTGGGCGGCGGGTACGCGGCCCTGACGAGGCTGCGCGCCCCGGCCCTGGCCGCGGTGCTCGCCGTCCAGCCCGTGCTGCCGCTGCTCGCCCTGCACCGCGGCCTCGGGGCGACCGGCTGGGCGCTGGTGTTCGTGATCCTCGCGGCGGCGGACGTCGCGCTGGCCAACCGGCTCGCCCGGCCGACCGGCCGGGTGGCCTGGATCGCGTCGGGCCTGGCCGTGCTGTCGGCGCTGCCGCCGGCGCTGCACGCGCTGGCCACGGTCGACGGGGTGCCCGCGGCGCTGCGGATCGCGGGCGTCCTGGCGGCGCTGGCCGCCCTGGTGGTCGCGGCCGGGGCGCCGCACCCGCGCACGACGCAGCCGGCCGCCGGGATCGCCGTCGGGATCATGGCGGTGGGCCTGGCCCGGCTGGTGGCCGAGGTGGTCCCGGGGCAGCGGTACGTGGCGTTCGCCGTGCTCGGGCTGGCCGTCGCGGCCCTCGCGCTCGTCGCGCCGACGCGGGTCCGGGCCGGGGTCCGGGCCGGGGCGCTCGTGGTGGCCGGCGGGTTCGCGGTGCCGTACGCGGCGTTCGCGCTCCTCGCCGCCGCCCGCAGCGCCGTGCACGCGCTGCCCCCGTGGCACCCGGCCGCCACGGCGGCGGGCCGGCTCTTCGACTGGCAGGAGCCGGCCGCGCTCGTCCTGCTCGCCGGGGCGGTCTGGCTGCTGGTGCGGCATCCGGTCGTACCGTGGGCGGCGCTGCTCCTCGTGACCTTCGCGGCGCCGTCGGCGTTCGCGGCCCCGGACCCGGCGCTCGCGGCCCTGGCGGACGGGATCGCGCTGCTGATCATGGCGGCGCCCGGAGTCGCCTTCGTCAAGCCGGCCGAGGGCGCGAAGGTGTGGACCTCCGAGGTGCTCGCGCTGCTGGCCATGCCCGTCGCGGGGGCGCACCTCGCGGTCGTCGGGCTCGTCTCGCCCGCCGTGACCCTTGCCGCCTATGCCCTGCTCGGCGCCGTGGCCGCCGCGGTCGCCGTCCGCTCGGCCGGGCGCGCGACCGGGTTCCCGGCCGCCGTCCTGGGGCTGCTGGCCCTGCCCGTCGCGGGGGCCGCCGGGTTCCGGCTGGCGTCGCTGGGCACCGTCGCCGTCCCCCCGGCGCTGGCCGGCGCCACGGCCGGGCTCGCGCTGGTGCTGGCCGCCGCGCTCGCGCTGCGCGACCGGGCTTGGGGCTGGGTCTTGAACGCGGGCACGGTCGCGACCGCCACGGCCGGGGCCGGGGTCACGGTCGCGGCGGCGGTCGCGGCGGCGGCGAACCACGGCGCGACCTGGTTCGGCACCTTCGGCGCGGCCGCCCTCGCCGGCACCTGGCTGGCCGCGCGCGCCTTCCGCCCGGCGTCGGTGCGGGGGCGTCACGCCGTGGCCGCGGTCGTGCCGGCGCTGCTCGCGACGGTCTCGCTGGTGCCGGCCGTGCTCGAGGCGCTGCTGCGGCCGCTCGGCTGGATCGGGGCGATCTGGCGGGGCGCGCCGGGCGGGGTGGGGCTGGGACCGGACGGTACCGAATGGTGGCAGGACCAGCCGCCCGCCTTCGGGGCCGCAGCGTCGGCCGTCACGCTGGCCGTGCTCGCCGGGCTGGCGGTGCTCGTCGCCGGGCGGTTCGGGCTGGCCCGCTGGAGTCTCGCGGCTCCCCCGGCGCTGCTGGCGATCGTGCTCGGCTGCGTCGCGGCCGGGGCGCCGTGGCCGGTCGTGCCCGCGGCCACCCTCGCCACCGGGCTGGCCACCGCGCTCGGGGCGGCGCTGCGCCGGCCCTCGCACGGCGCCGTCGTCGCGGCGATCACCTGCTGGTTCGGGATCGTGCCGGGGCTGTCGGGGCTGCTGGCCGCGGCCTGGTCCACCCTCGCCGGGCTCGGGCTCCTGGTGGCGGCCGCGGTCGTGGCGGGTGTCGCGGGGCGCACCGCCGTCGCGCGGGGCACGGCCTGGGCCGTCGCCGGGACCGCCGGCGCGTGGCTGGCGTTCGCGGCCGGGCGGGCCGCGGGGTTGCCGCTGACCACCACCGCGTACCTGGTGCTGGCGGCCGCGGGGCTCGCGCTCGGCGGGGGCTTCCTGCTGCGCGGGCGCGGGGCCGAGGGGCGGCTGCTCGACGGCGTCGCGCACGCCGCGGCCGTGGTCGCGTTCCTGCTCTCGACCGCGGACATCGCCGCGGCCGGTGGGGTCGCGGGGCTGTGGGGGGTGGCGCTCGGGCTGCGGGCGCTCGGCGGTCCGGCCCGGATCGCGTACGCCGCGGGGGCCGTCGCCGCCGAGCTGGTCGCCTACGAGCTGGTGCTGGTCGCGCGGGAGGTGTCGGTCGCCGAGGCGTACACGGCGCCGGTCGCGCTGGCCGCGCTCGTCGCCGGGTGGTTCGCGGCGCGGCGCAACCCGGGGCTGACCAGCTGGACGGCGTTCGGGCCGGCGCTGCTGGCCGGGCTGCTGCCCAGCCTGGCGCTCGTGATGACCACGCCGGGGGCGCCGGGGCGGCGGCTGGTGCTCGGGTTCGTGGCCGTGGCGGTGGTGCTGGCCGGGGCCCGGCTGCGGCTCAAGGCGCCGATCGCGGCCGGCGGGGCGGTGCTGGCCGTGCTGGCCTGGCACGAGGTGCTGCTGTTCTGGGACTACCTGCCGCGGTGGGCTCCGCTGGCGGTGGCGGGGGCGCTGCTGGTGGGGTTCGCCGTGACGTACGAGCGGCGGATCCGCGACCTGACCCGCCTCCGCGACGCGATGGGCCGGATGCGCTGACCCGGCCCACCGCGCGCGGGGCGCTCAGACGGCGACGATGGTGGAGGTGCTGCGGGCCTGCTCGGCGGCGGACAGGATGCGGGTCACCTGGGCGCCGAAGGCCGCGTCGCACGGGTGGGGCCGGCCGGCGGCCGCGTCCATCAGGGCGTTCACGGCGTTGCCGAAGGCCTCGACCTGGGTCGCGTCCCACTCGGGGAGGGTGGTGGCGCCGTGCTCGCCGAAGTAGGAGAAGCCGAAGCTCGTCGCGTCGGGCGCGGCGTCCAGCGTCAGCGAGAGGGTGCTGGCGGCGCCGCCCTCGTGGCGCAGCAGCAGGTGGGCGGTGTCGCGGGGGCCCTCGGCGGCGGAGAGGTCGACGACGGGGCCGAGCAGCGGCAGGATCACCGAGAGCGCGTGCGGGCCGAGGTCCCACAGGCCGCCGCGCTCCTTGCGCCAGACCGAGCCGGCGTAGGGGTTGCCGGGCTGGAAGATCGACGTGTACATCGTGCCGTGGGCCGCATACCAGCCGCCGAGCTCCTCGTTGGCGGCCAGGAAGCCGGCGATCGACGGGATGAAGCGGTTGGTGAAGAAGACGACGGAGGCCACGCCGGCCGCGTCGGCCGCCGCCACCACCTCGTCGGCCGCGGCCGGGTCGAGGGCCAGGGGCTTGTCGAGCAGCAGGTGCTTGCCGGCCTGGGCCGCCTTCACGGCCAGCGGCGCCTGGACGTGCGGGGGCAGGGCGATCGCGACCGCGTCGACCTCCTTGAACAGGGCGTCGACGTCGGTGTAGGCCGGGACGCCGTAGCGCGAGCCCAGGTCCGCCGCCTTGTCGGCGCTGCGGCCCCAGACGCCCGCGAGCGTCGCGGAGGGGTGAGTCGCCAGCGCGGCCGCCTGCGTGACCGTCGCCCAATGTCCCGTGCCCAGCACACCGAATCGCATCGGACCATTCTCCCCCACGGCACGCCGCGGCGGATCACCGCCCGCGCGGGGAATCCCGGGCATACCCGATATTTCACGGGTTGTGGTGATCGATCCAGTCGTCGATCCGGGCCCACCACTCGTAGAGCCACTCGACCCGCTCGTCGCGGCCGGCGGGGATCTCCTCGGGCTCGACCGACCACCAGCGCATCGTGATCGTCAGGTCCAGGGGGAGATGGCGCCAGACGTCGGCGACCGTGAGCAGCTTGTCCAGGCCGGTGTGCGCGACCCAGATCACCCCGGCCTCGGGCGCGGCGTCCAGCGCGGCCAGGGTGCCGCCCGGCCGCGGCGCCAGCACGTGGCGCATCCGCTCCGCGCGCTGCGCCATCGCCGTCAGCCCCAGGTCCCGCAGCCGCTGGATGGCCCGCTCGCGCCGGTTCGGGGTGAAGTTGCTGCCCTCGGGGAAGAGCACGAGCACGTCGTTCTCGTCGAGGCCGGTCGCCAGGGCCGCGATGTGCTCCTCGCTGTCCTCGGCGAAGGTCACGAAGTGGTTCGGCAGGCGGTTGAGCATCACGTCGATGACCGGGTCCCATTGCAGGGTCTGCTTGAGCACGATGCGCGGCTCGCGGTCGAACCAGCTGATCAGGGAGTGGACCAGCAGGAACGAGTCGCCGGGGCCGGCGTGGCGGCAGAAGACGAGCTCGGGCTGGCCGGGCGCGGCCACGTCGGGGTCGGTGCCGACCACGGAGACCTTGACGCCGAGGGCGAAGCGGGCCTGATGGTAGAGGATCTTGAGGAACTTGCCGGTCAGGACGTAGTGGATGCGCTGGAAGCGGGGGCCGCGCAGCCGCCAGCCGAAGCCGCTGGCGACCCACAGGGCGAAGAGCACGACGAGGGCGACGACCTCCAGGAAGAGGTAGACGGCGACCATCCAGCCGACCCGCAGCCCGCGGAGGCGGCCGGAGCCGAGCGGGCCCAGCGCGCCGGCGAGCAGCAGCCAGATCGGCATGACGGCCAGCAGCGCGGTGATGAGGACCAGGGCGAGCGGGGTCAGCACGAGCCGGCGGATCCAGCGGGGCGGCATCTAGCCCAGTGCCTCGAGGTAGGCGAGGCTCGCCTCGTACGCCCGCTGGATGCGGCCGCGGGCGAGCTCGACCTTGCGGTACGACAGCGGCGAGTCGTCCCTCGGGGAACCGCCGCCGGTGGGCAGGACGTGCACGGACACGTCCCCGGGCGCCTCCTGCAGCTCGCGGGCGAAGCGGTGGCGGCGGGCGACCTCGAAGGCGACCTGGGCCACCTCCCACGCGCGGCGGGGCGGGCGCAGGGGCCGCTCGACCCGCCCGACCTGCATCACGAAGACGGTCCGGGCGCCCAGCGCGACCGCGCGCCCGACGGGCACGGAGTTGACGATGCCGCCGTCGATGAAATGCTCCTGCCCCAGGTGTACCGGCGGCAGCAGCCCCGGCACCGCCGAGGACGCGAGCACGGCGTCGATCAGCGGGCCGGACGAGAACCAGTGTTCGGCGGCCCGCTCGATGCTCGCCGCGCAGCACTGGAACGGCACCTCGAGGTCGGCGAACGTGGTGCCCTCGCCGAGCTCGCGCTCGAGCATGCGCCGCAGCGGGGCCGGCGAGTGCAGGTGGGTGCGCCTGGCGAAGCGGCTCAGCTGGCGGGGCAGGGAGTCGCCGTACACCGTGCGCGCCTGCGGCGAGGACCACAGCTCGGTGAGCCGGTCGGCCACGTGCTCGTCCGGGGACGCGGCCACGGCGGCGCCGTTGAACGCCCCGATCGAGGTGCCGACGATCAGGTCCGGCCGGATGCCGTGGTGCAGGACCGCGCGAACCATGCCGACCTCGTAGGCGCCGAGCACCCCGCCACCGCCGAAGACGAAGCCGACGGGCGCCGTGACCTCACGCATGCCGCTTGCGGCGGGTGCGCTGGGCGGGCGGGGCGGCGCTCTGGAAATACGCCGGCGGGCCGGACTGCCCGGGCTGGGCCGGCCGCCGGCTCGGGTCCGGGTTGCCGTCCGGGTCGTTGGGATCGAAGCCGGGCGGGCCGCCGTTCGGGTCGCCGCCGCCGGGCGGGGGGCCCTGGGGGCGGCCGGTGGGCGGGCGGGACGCGTCCGGCGGCGCCTGGACGTTCTCGGCGATCGGGGGCAGCTGCTCGTCCGGGGCGCGCATCTCGACGCGCAGGTCGCAGGCGGTGTCGTTGAGCACGAAGTCGCTGGGCGGGCCCGGCTTGCCGCCGTGGCCGTAGACGCCGACGGTGACCGCCTTGCCGGGCAGCAGCGCGGACTGGCCGGTGATCCGCAGGCCGCCGACGCCGGGCGTGTAGGCGCCGGAGCCGTCGACACGGTCGACCTGCTGGCCGCCCCGGAAGAGGAAGACCAGCTCCCACGGGTCGAGCGTGCGGTTGCCGATGTTGGCAACGGTAACGCGTGCCTCGAAGCCGCGGTCGGCGCCGGGCATGGACACCGGATGGATGTAGAAGTCGACGTTGCAGCCCGGCTTGGGCGCCCACGGCTTCCAGATGATCATTCCGGTCGTGGCCCCGGCCGCGAGCACGGTCGCCAGGACCGCGACCCAGGCGCGCCGGGCGCCGCGGCTGGTGACGACCCGGTGGTGGCTGCCGCCGCCGGGGCGCCGCAGGACCGGTAACTCAGCGCGCCGGCTCTGCGGGGTGTCCTCGCTCGGCGGCGGCGCGTGCACCTCCTGCGTGGAGGAGCCGTCCTCGCCGGGCAGGACCACGTGGATGCCGGTGGCGGCGGCGAGCACGCGGGAGACCTCGGCCGCGGGCGGGCGGGCCTCGGGGTCCTTGGCCAGGCACCGGGTGATCAGCCGGGCCACCTCGGCCGGCATGCCGGGGATCTCCGGCAGCGGGTGCGGCGGCTCGTACACGTGGTTGGCGATCATCTGCGTCGGGGTGTCCGCCTGCCACGGCAGCCGGTCGGTGAGGCAGCGGTAGGCGAGCAGCCCGACGGTATAGACGTCGGTGGCGGCCACGACCCCGCCGCCGAGCAGCCGCTCGGGGGCCAGGTAGGCGGGCGTGCCGAAGACGGTGCCGTCGCGCTCGTCGTCCGGGTCGTAGGAGCCGGCCAGGCCCGCGACGCCGAAGTCGAGGATCTTCGCCCCGGCCGCGGTGAGCATGACGTTGCTGGGCTTGATGTCCCGGTGGACGATGCCCTTCTCGTGCGCGGCGGCGAGCCCGGCGGCGACCTGGGCGCAGATCTGGGTGGCCCGGCGCCAGGACATCGGCCCGGCGCGCAGCCGCTCGGTGAGCAGCTCGCCCTCGAGCAGCTCCATGACGACGTAGGGGCGGCGGCCGTTGCGGCCGGCGGAGACGTCCCCGGCCTCGCCGTAGTCGTGCACGGCGGTGATGTTGGGGTGCTGCAAGCGGGCGACGACCTGGGCCTCGGAGCGGATCCGCTCGCGGTTGCCCGGCTTGCCGGCCAGCGACCCGGCGAGCAGCTTGACGGCGACGTCCCGGTCGAGCACGAGATCGCGGGCCCGCCACACGACCGCCATGCCGCCGGTGCCGACGGGTGCGATCAGCCGGTATCTGTTGCCGAGGACCTCGTCGGCGCTGCCGCTCACCCAGTTGCTTCCTGATCGATTCCGGTCGCTATTCCTGGCAAACCGTACCGGGGATGCATCGCCCTGGCGAGACCCAAAATATGACCGACCCCGGCAAATCCGCATACCGGGGTCGGTCAGAAATCCGATGTATCTGAGCGGCGTCTACAGCGTCAGCAGGTTACCGTCCGGTACGACGATCTGCGGCCGCCCGTGCTCGAGAAACGCGGCCGCCTGGCGCGCGGCGAACCCGGGCGCCTCGGAGATCGCGGTGCCGTAGACGCTCGCCGTGTCGGCCGCGATCGTGGACCAGCCGTAGCGCTCGCTGACCATGGAGCGGGCCTGCTTGGCGACCCGGCGGGCGAACGGCTCGTCCTCCAGCAGGGTGGCGACCGAGGCGGCGAGCCCGTCGGGGTTCTTGGCCGGGAACGTGACGCCGGTGACGCCGGGCTCGACGATCTCGGCCAGGCCGCCGGTCGCGGCCACGGCCAGCGGCGCGCCGGCGGAGGCGCCCTCCAGCGCGACCATGCCGAACGGCTCGTAGATGCTCGGCACGACGAGCGCGTCGGTGGCGGCCATGAGCGCGGGCAGCTCCCCCTCGCCCATGAAGCCGGCGAAGGAGACGGCCCGCTGCAGGCGGTGCCGGCGGACCTCCTCGAGCAGCTCGCCCTTGTGCGGGCCGTCGCCGGCGATGACCACGCGCAGCCCGTTGTGCCGGGCCCGCAGCTCGGGCAGGGCCGCGATGAGGTCCTGGACGCCCTTCTCATAGACCAGGCGGCCGGCGTACCCCAGCAGGGGCCCCTCGCCCGCGAACCGCGCCCGGGCCGCGTTGACCGCCCGCGCCGGGGCCCGCCACACGCTGGCGTCGACCCCGTTGGCGACCACCGACACCCGCGCCGGCGCGAGGTCGAGCAGGCGGGTGACCTCCCAGCGCATGTATTCGGAGCAGACGATGACGCGGCAGGCCTCGTGCCCCAGCCACCACTCGACGGAGTGGATGCACTTGTTCATCTCGTCGGGCAGCCAGCCCTGGTGCCGGCCGGCCTCGGTGGCGTGGATGGTCGCCACCAGCGGCAGGTCGAGGCTCTCCTTGAGGGTGACCGCGGTGTGCGTGACGAGCCAGTCGTGGGCGTGGATGACGTCGTACTCCCCCGTCGCCGCGGCCCGCAGCGCGGCCCGGGTCAGGGTGTGGTTGAACGCCATCGTCCAGGCCAGCAGGGTCGACGTGGCCAGCGGGAACAGCGGCGGGTCCTCGGCCGCCCGCACGATCCGCACGCCTTCCGAGTACTCCTCCAGCGGCGCGCCGGGTGCGTGCCGCGTCACGACGGTCACCTCGTTGCCGGCCGCCACGAGGGAGGTGGCCAGCGCGTGGACGTGCCGCCCGAGGCCGCCGACGACCACCGGCGGGTACTCCCACGACAACATCAGAATGCGCAACGGTCGTCGTCTTCCGGTCCCGATGGTCTCGCTCACGTGGCCGCCCCCACAGATCGTTGATCAAAACGCTCGCCCAAATACCCACGCACGGCACTGCCACACACGCGATTTCTCCCCCGCGTGTGAGCCGTTGGGTGGGTTTGAGACTCATCCTGCCTCGTGAGGGTTACCAAGGCGGCAAATCTCATTTCTAGGGTGTAACGCTCAGCCGACATTCCTCCGAACGCGCAGCACCTCCGCGACCGACCAGGCCTGGAACGGGCACCCCGTGGCCCGGTGCGGGGCGTCCCCGTCGGCGGTCTCGCTGACCGAGCCCACGCCCCACTCCCACAGATGTGCCTCGATTCCCCGCAGGAGCTCACCGTGACGGCTCGACGCCCCGGCCGTGTGGGCGTCCACATAGGGGCCGAGCATCCAGGGCCACACGGTGCCCTGGTGGTAGGCGGCGTCGCGCCGGGCCGGGTCGCCCGCGTGGACCCCGATGTATCCCCGCTCCCCGGCCGCCAGGCTGCGCGGCCCCAGGGGCGTGATCAGGGCGGACACGGCCTCGGGGACCTCCCGGCCGCGCATCGGGCCGCGGGGCAGGCTCCACGCGAGCAGCTGGTTGGGGCGCAGCGCCGGGTCGTCCCCGCCGGGCCCGTCGACCACGTCGAAGAGGGGCGTCACATCCGGCCGGCCGGTCGCGGAGTGCAACGGTGACGGGATCGGGAAGCGGCGCTCGAAGCTCGCCCGGGCGGTGGCGAGCAGGGCCGGGACCGGGCCGGCGGGGCGGCCGGTGCGCTCGGCGAGGGCGGCGATCGCGGCGAGCCCGTTGATCCACAGCGCGTTCACCTCGACCGGCTTACCGGCCCGGGGTGTGATCGGAATCTCCCCGACCCGGGCGTCCATCCAGGTGAGCGCGACGCCGGGGGCGCCCTGGGTGACGAGTCCGTCACCGTCGACCCGGATGCCGTAGCGAGTGCCGCGCACGTGGGCCGCGACGACCTCCTCGAGCGCGGGCAGCAGCTCGGCGGCGAGGTCGTCGTCGCCGGTACCGCTGACGTGCCGCTCGATCGCGTGGAGGAACCACAGCGTGGCGTCGACGGTGTTGTGCTCGGTCCGCCCGGTGTCGGCCGTGTTCGCGAGCATGCCGTCGTCGAGGGTCGCCGCGTAGGCCCGCAGCAGCTCGCGACCCTCGTCGTACCAGCCGGTGCTGAGGAACAGTCCCTCGTACGCGGTCATGGTGTCGCGCGACCAGGTGCCGAACCACGGGTACCCGGCCACGACGTCGGGCGCGCCCGCGGCCCCCGCGACCACGAAGGCGTCCGCCGCGAGCACGAGCGCGGCGTCGGCCGGGTCGGCCGCGTCGTGGGTCAGCGCGCGGTTGCGCAGCCGGGCCCGCTCCACGATCCGCCCGGCCCCGCGGTGCGCGTCCCCGTCGCCGGCCCAGGCCTCGACCTCGAGGGTGTCGCCGGGCTCCAGGCGGGCGGTGAACCGGCCGGCGCACCACAGGTCCTCGTGCGCGCTCAGGCCCCGGTCGGCCTCGAGGCGGGCGTGGGCGCCGCGGTACCACTGCGAGACCTGCTGGAAGCCGGGCCCGCTCAGGCGGAAGGCGCGCTCGACCACGGCCCCGCCGTCGTGCGCCTCGACGAGCGGCTCCGGCCCCGCGGCGGACAGCTCGCCGTGCGCGTCGCGCCAGGTGACCAGGGCCTTGAGCGCCAGGGTGACCGGGCCGGGGGCGCTGACCAGCCGGTGCACGACGCCGAGGTGGGCGCGGCCGTGGACCATCGCCAGCTCGCGCTCGATCACGACCGGGCCGATCCGCCAGCGCCAGCGGGGCAGGCCGTCGACGAGCTCGAAGCGCTCGAGCAGGGTGTGCCCGGCGGGGCTGATCGCGCCGCCGGCCCACTCGTGCACGGCCAGCTCGACCTCGGCGCCCGAGGGCAGGGTCAGCACCGGGTCCAGGGCGGCCAGGGCCAGGTGGCGGCGGGCGGGCTGCCCGGGTTCGGCCACCACCAGCAGGCCGTGGTACCGCCGCGTGCGCAGCCCCGAGACCGTGCCCATCGCGTAGCCGCCGGTCCCGTCCGGGACGAGCCACTCGAGTGCCGCCCCGTGCGCCAGATCACCGCATACCTGCGTGCCGTACACCACCATGCGCACAATCTTGGTGGCAGCAGGTGGCAGGAGGCGACTCGACCCCAGCACAATTATTGATCAATCGGGCCCGGGTCAATCGAGCCCGAACGGACGGCGCTGCGGCGTCCAAGATCCAGGAGGGTGCGGTTCCCAGCTTTTTGGTGTAGGAACAAATGCCACCTATGGGTCGAATGGTCGGGTCTCAACTTGACCGAAACATGAACAACGGAGAATAGCCGCGTGATCGAGGACGATGGGAACGCCGAACGCCGGAGGCTGGCCGAAGCCGACAGCGGGGAGCGCCCATGGCGGGGCTGGGGGCCCTACCTGTCCGAGCGAGCCTGGGGTACGGTCCGCGAGGACTACAGCGCCTACGGCAACGCCTGGGACTACTTCCCGCACGACCAGGCCCGTTCCCGCACGTACCGCTGGAACGAGGACGGCATGGCCGGCATCTGCGACGACCGGCAGACGTTCTGCTTCGCGCTCGGGCTGTGGAACGGCAAGGACGCCATCCTCAAGGAGCGGATGTTCGGTCTCGGCGGCGACCTCGGCAACCACGGCGAGGACGTCAAGGAGTACTGGTGGTACACCGACTCCACCCCGACGCACTCGTGGATGCAGTGGCGCTACCACTACCCGCAGGAGGCGTTCCCGTACGACGACCTCGTCGCCGAGAACTGCCGGCGCGGGCGCGGCGAGCCGGAGTACGAGCTCGTCGACACCGGCGTCTTCGACGAGGACCGGTACTGGGCGGTCGAGGTCGACTACGCCAAGGCCGGCCCGACGGACATGTGCATCAAGATCCGGATCCGCAACATGGGGCCCGAACCCGCGAGCCTGCACGTGCTGCCCACCCTGTGGTTCCGCAACACGTGGGCCTGGGGGCTGCCCGGCCGCGACTACCGGCCGGAGATCCGCGCCAAGGACAACGGCCTGCTCGCCGAGCACCGCCTGCTCGGCCGCCTGGCGCTGACCGGCGACGGCGCACCCCGCCCGCTGTTCTGCAACAACGAGACCAACGGGCCGCGGATCTGGGGCAAGGAGGGCGAGGAGTACCCCAAGGACGGCATCGGCGACCACATCATCCACGGCACCGACAGCGTCAACCCGGCCGCCGTGGGCACCAAGGGCGCCCTGCACTACCTCGTCTCGGTGCCCTCCGGCGGCACGCACGAGATCCGGCTGCGGCTCAACCTCAACGCGCCCGGCGCCAAGGACCTCGCCCCGGCCGACCTCAAGGCCGACTTCGAATCCACGATGGCGCGGCGGCGGGCCGAGGCCGACGAGTACTTCGACGCGCTCGTCCCCGCGGCCGCCACCGCCGAGGAGAAGATGATCGTCCGGCAGGCCGTCGCCGGGCTCATGTGGGGCAAGCAGTTCTTCCACTTCGACGTGGCCCGCTGGCTGCAGGGCGACCCGGTGTCGGAGCCGCCGCCGGACAGCCGCCGCTACGGCCGCAACTCCCACTGGTGGCACATGAACAGCTGCGACGTGCTGTCCATGCCCGACCCGTGGGAGTACCCGTGGTACGCCGCCTGGGACCTCGCGTTCCACTGCGTGGCCATCGCGCGCGTCGACCCCGGCTTCGCCAAGGAGCAGCTGCTGCTCCTGCTGCGCGAGTGGTACATGCACCCCAACGGGCAGATCCCGGCGTACGAGTGGGCGTTCGGCGACGTGAACCCGCCGGTGCACGCCTGGGCCGCGCTGCGCGTGTTCGTGCTCGACGGCTCGCGCGACTTCGACTTCCTCGCCCGGGTGCTGCACAAGCTGCTGCTGAACTTCACCTGGTGGGTCAACCGCAAGGACGCCGAGGGCAACAACGTCTTCGAGGGCGGGTTCCTCGGGCTGGACAACGTCGGGCCGTTCGACCGGTCCGCGGCGCTGCCGGTGGGCGGGCGGCTGGAGCAGAGCGACGGCACCGCGTGGATGGCGATGTACGCGCTCAACCTCCTCGACATGTCGCTCACGCTCGCCGTGCACGACCGCGTCTACGAGGACATCGCCGCGAAGTTCCTCGAGCACTTCGCCTACATCGCCGACGCCGCCTACGAGTTCGGGCTGTGGGACGAGGAGGAGGCGTTCTTCTATGACGTACTGCGCACCGCCGACGGGCACCAGATCCCGCTCAAGGTCCGCTCGGTCGTCGGGCTCCTCCCGCTCACCGCGACCACGATCATCAGCTCCTCGACCCTGCGCCGGCTGCCGGACGTGGCCGCCCGGCTGCGCTGGTTCCTGACCAACAAGCCCGAGTACGGCGACGTCGTCGGGGCGAAGAAGAGCCGCGGCGGGCAGCAGCTGCGCCTGCTGTCGATGGTCGGGCCGGACCAGCTCATCCGCATCCTGCAGCGGATGCTGGACGAGGACGAGTTCCTGTCCCCCTACGGCCTGCGCACCCTGTCGCGGGCCCACAAGGACGAGCCCTTCACGGTGCACCTGGGCGACCACGAGTACACGGTGGGGTACGAGCCCGGCGAGTCGACGAGCGGGCTCTTCGGCGGCAACTCGAACTGGCGCGGCCCGATCTGGATGCCGGTCAACTACATCCTGATCGAGGCGGTGCGGCGCTTCGCCGAGTTCTTCGGCGACGACCTGCAGGTGGAGTACCCGGCCAAGAGCGGGCGGATGGCCACCCTGGCGACGGTCGCGGACGACCTGTCGCACCGGCTCGTGAAGCTGTTCCTCAACGACGAGTCGGGCCGGCGGCCCTTCTTCGGCGACGTGGACCTCTTCCAGTCCGACGGCGCGTGGCACGACCTGCTGCTGTTCTACGAGTACTTCCACGGCGACACGGGCGCGGGCCTCGGGGCGGCGCACCAGACGGGCTGGACGGCCCTGGTGCTCGACCTGATCCTGACCCTGCGCACGCCCCCGCCGACGACGTAGCTCGCTGCCGAGCATTCCATCTGGCCCTGGGTGAC
The DNA here is from genome assembly GCF_040300725.1 of Dactylosporangium sp. NPDC000244. Lineage (NCBI taxonomy): Bacteria > Bacillati > Actinomycetota > Actinomycetes > Micromonosporales > Micromonosporaceae > Dactylosporangium > Dactylosporangium sp. NPDC000244. The sequence continues at coordinate 28,254 of NZ_JBEPEH010000069.1, read as the reverse complement.
CAACGGCGGGCCTGGCAGCGACGGCGCGCCAGCGCCGAGCGGTGTCTGGCGGGAGCGACGGTCCGCACCACGGCGGACCCGAGTCAGGGTCTTGTCATTGGTCCTGCGCTCAGAGCATCGGGGCGCGGTGGCGCTCGAGGAACGCCTCGACGTGCTCGGCGTGGTCGGGCGGGCTGATCAGGTAGCCCTGGCCGAGCGGGCAGCCCGCCGCGCGCACCACGTCCACGTGCGACTCGGTCTCCAGGCCGCACGCGATGACGTCGATGCCCAGGCGCCGGGCCAGGGCCACGACCACGTCGACGATCGGGGTCGCCGGCCCGCGCCGGCCAGCCGGCTCATTGAACAGCGACTGGTCGATCTTCAGCATGTCGATCGGGAGCCGGCGGAGGTGGGCCAGGGCGGTCGGGCCGGTGCCGAAGTGGTCCAGGGCCGTGCGCACGCCCAGGGCCCGCAGGCCGGCCAGCTGCTCGACGGCCAGCGTGTCGTCGGGCAGGGCGGCCTCCGTCACCTCGACGACCAGGGCCTCCGGCGGGATGTCGTGGGTGTCGAGGGCGGTCGCGACCGTCGGCAGCCAGCCGTCGGCGGCCAGCCGGCGGGCCGAGACGTTGACCGAGACCCACAGCTCCCGGCCGTCGCGGCGCCAGCATGAGAGCTGGCGGCAGGCCTTGTGCAGCACCCAGGCTCCGATCTCCTCGGCCAGGCCGGTGCCCAGCTCCTCGGCGATCGGCAGGAACTCGGCCGGCGGCACGGCCCCCAGCCGCGGGTGCCGCCAGCGCAGCAGGGCCTCGGCCCCGGCGGGCCGGCGGCTGGCCAGGTCGGCGATCGGCTGGAAAACCACGTCGAGCTCGCCGCGGCCGATGGCCCCCGGGAGCTGCTGCTCGATGTCGGTCCGGCGGACCAGCGCGGCCTCGAAGGACTTGTCGTAGCACTCGACCCGGCCGCCGTCGCGGGAGCGGGCGAGCTGGCGGGCGCGGCGGCGGGCGACGTCGGCGTGGCGCAGGGCCTCCTCGGCGGTGCCGGCGCTCAGCAGGTCGGCCACGCCCACGTCCGCGGCCAGGTGCACCGTGTGCCCCGGCAGGTGGAAGGGCTCGGCCAGGGCCGTGGCCAGGCGGGTCGCGAGGGCGAAGGCGTGCACCAGCGGCGCCTCGGTGAGCACGGCGAACGCGGCATCGCCCAGCCGGGCCGGCACGTCGTGCCCCGCCGTGGCGATGCGCAGGCGCCGGGCCGCCTCGATGAGCACGGCCCCGGCGACCGCCTGGCCGTGCAGGTCGGCGACGCTGGAGAAGCGCTCCAGCTCCAGCACGAGCAGGGAACAGGGCCGGCCCTCGTGGCAGGCCTCGCCCGCGGCGGCGACGAACCGGCGGCGGTTCGCGAGGCCGGTCTGGTCGTCGGTCCACGCGACCTCGTCGAGCGTGCGCTGCAGCTGTGCCCGGTCGCCGACGTCGCGCACGTGCACGACCAGCCCGGCGACCTCGGGTGCCGTGCGCTGGTCGCTGACCGTCGACTCGGTGTCGCGCCAGCGGCCGAAGCCGTCGCGGAGCCGGGCCTGCACGAGCACGTGCTGGCGGCCGCTCAGCACGGCGCGCAGGGCCTCGGTCACAGGGCCGTGGTCGTCCGGGTGGAGCAGGTCGGTCAGCGGGCGGTCGAGGGCGTCCTGGTCGGACAGGCCGAACTGGCGCGCGGCCGCGGGGCTCTGCCAGCGCACGACGAGGTCGGCGTCGAGCACGATCGTCACGTCGGTCGAGCCGGACACCAGCGTCCGGAAGCGGGCCTCGCGGCCGGCGAGCCGCAGGGCGTACCGGCGGATGTCGCGCGCGGCGAGCAGCTCCCGCACGGCGAGCGCGCCGAACGCGGCCAGGCCCAGGGCCACCGACGTGACGTCGAACCGGCCGCCGGTGAGCAGGTGAAAGGCCGAGACCGCGACGGCGAGCAGGGCGGGGCCGATGAGCAGCGGGTACGCCGCGAGCGAGCCGCCCTCGTCGAACACCTCCGGGCGCGTCGGCCCGTCGCCGGCCCGGCGGGCGCCGGCGGTGATCAGGAACGGGCCGGCGACCATCGCGAGGCCGGCGAGCACCAGGCCGGCGGTGACGGTCGCGGGGACCGCGGGCCAGGCGCCGTGGTGGCCGAGGAGCAGCAGGGAGTACACGTCGAGGCCCACGATGGACAGCGCGGCCCCACCGGCGCAGCCCAGCGCCGCGGGACGATGCCGCACGGCGCGCAGCCCGGTGACGACGGCCACGGCGATGGCCACGGACCCGGTGACGGCCACGGCGAGCCTGAGCGGTGCGGTCCCGCTCGCCTCGCTCTTCAGGGCCAGGACCCACGCGCAGTAGAAGAGGCTCACGCCGATGCCGGCCCCGTCGAGCAGGCGGCGCAGCCTGGCCCCGAGGGTCGGGGCTGTGCCCGGGAGCAGCAGCAGGCCGAGCAGGTACGTCGGAGCGGCGATCAGCGTGGTACCGGCCGCGATCGGCCCGTGGGACAGCGCCGGCACTCCCGTCAGGGCCACGCCCGCGCCCGTGAGCAGCGCGCCCATGCCCAGGAAGCCGGCCCCGCGGCACGGGCCGAAGTCGCTACGGCCATGGTGGATGCGCAGGGCCAGGCGGATCAGCGCACCGGCATGCACCAGTGCGGCAACCGCGGCCGCGGCGGCGACCGCCACCCGGCCGAGCACCGGCCCGACGACGGCGGCCGCGGTGAGGGCCGCGGCCGTGGTGAGCAGGGCGAGCCAGAACGTGCGCGGGTTGCCGATCATCGCAGGGCCGCTTTCGCGAGGGGGAACGCCGGGGATGCGCTCATCCCGCTCAACGACGGGAACCGCCCGGGGTTACTGGATGGTTCGCTCGTTTTCATGACCTTTGTTGGAGTTGGTTCTTATGTGCCGTCGCTCCCGGCTCTTCGGCGTTCCTACCGCTGCCGCCACTCGGCCGCTGCCGCCACTCGGCCGCTTTACCGCTCGGCCGCTGCCGCCACTCGGCCGCTTTACCGCTCGGCCGCTGCCGCCGCTCGGCCGCTGCCGCCACTCGGCCGCTTTACCGCTCGGCCGCTTTACCGCTCGGCCGCTTTACCGCTCGGCCGCTTTTTCCGCTCGGCCGCTTTAGCGCTCGGTCGCGACGATCTGCCGGACCGCGGTGAGGCGGTCGCGGCGCTCCTCGACGGTGACGGGGCCGCGGGTAACCTCGTCCAGAAGCAGTCCGTCGATCAGCCCGATGAGCAGCCGCCCGCGCTGCCGGGAGCCGGTGAGCGCCTCGGCCCGGTCGACGAAGCCGTCCGCCAGCCGCGCCGCGGACTCCCCCAGTTCCCTGCGCGCCTGCGGGTCGAGCATGAGCATGAACCGCGCCCGCGTCCGATGCGAGGTAGCCCACCGCTCGATCACCTCGGCGAGGTCGCGCCCCTCGGAGTCGGCGAGGTCGAGCTCGGCGATGCGCTCAAGCGCGGCGGTGAGCAGGGCGTTGCGCGTCGGAAAGTGATAGCTGCACGTACCTTGCGGCAGCCCGGCGCGGGCGTCGACGGCCCGGTGCGTGAGCGCGCGCACTCCCTCGTGGCCGAGCACATCGATAGCGGCGTCGGCGAGCCGACTCTTGCGATCCGCGTCTCGTGGCTTCACAGCTCGGATGCTACAGGTGTAGCGTCTCTTACTACAGCTGTAGCGGATCGTCCGCCCAGCCACGAGCCCTTTGGATGCCCGCAGCCGACGCGATGACGCCTGTCCGCGAGCCCTTTGGGTTTCGCGGAGCCGACGCGGCGACGCCTGTCCGGCGGCAACGAGCTCTTTGGGTTCGCGCAGCCGACGAGGTGATGCCTGTCCAGCGGCATTCAGGGAGATCGAGATGCGGCGCGATGCGGGATCGGCGGATCGCCCCGCCGGGTTCGCACATCCGGCGCGGTGATACACGTCCAGCGGCGTTGAGGAGACCGAGATGCATGCGATCGTTGTCGGCGGCGGGATCGGCGGCCTGGCCACGGCCCGGGGACTGCGACTCGGCGGCTGGGACGTCACGGTGCTGGAGCGGCAGCCGCGGCTGGAGGCGGCCGGCGCCGGACTGTCGTTGTGGCCAAACGCACTGCGCGCCTTGGACTGGCTCGGCGTGGGCGACCGCGTACGGGCCGCTGGCGCACCGATCACGAACGGCGGCCTGCGCACCGCGCGCGGCACCTGGCTGGCGCGCGGCGCAATGTCCGGCCCGATCGTCGTACACCGCGCGGATCTGCACGAAATCCTGGCCGACGGACTGCACGTACGCACCGGCGTGAACGTCACCGATGTGCACGCACTCGAGGCCGATCTGATCGTCGGGGCGGACGGGATCGGGAGTGTCGTGCGCGCCGCGTACGCTCCGGATGCTCGCATCCGCAACAGCGGCCAGGTGTCGTGGCGCGCCGTGACGACAACCGGCCCGGCCGTGCCCTACGGCAGCGGCGACGACGACGGCAACGGTGGCAGCGACGGCGGCGACGGCGACGGCGACCACGGCGACCACGGCGACGGCGACCACGGCGACGACGGCGACGGCGACCACGGCGACCACGGCGACGGCGACCACGGCGACCACGGCGACGGCGACCACGGCGACCACGGCGACGGCGACCACGGCGACCACGGCGACGGCGGCGACGGCGGCGACGGCGACCACGGCGACGACCACGGCGACGGCGACCACGGCGACGACCGCGACAGCGGCAGCGACCGTGGCGACGGCAGCAGCGGCGGCCACCGCACCAGCAGCAGCAGTAACGGCGGCAGCAGCAGCGACGGTGGTGGTGGTGGTGGTGGTGGTGGTGTCAGTGGCGGCGGCGAAACCATAGGCCCGCACGGCCTCCGCTTCGGCTACCTGTCCATGGGGAGTCGCGGCGTGTACTGGTATGCCGTCGCACCCGCGCCCCTGCGCACCACGACCAAGGCCGAGCAACTCAGCGAGCTGCAGCGCCTCTTCGGCGACTGGCACGAGCCGATCCCGCAGCTGCTCGCCGCGACCGATTCGCGCACATTGCTGCACCATCCACTGCTCGACCTGCACCCGGTGGCGCCGATGCGGTTCGGCGAGCGGGTGGCCCTGGTCGGCGACGCGGCGCACGCGATGACGCCGAACCTGGGCCAGGGCGCGTGCCAGGCGCTGGAGGACGCGGTGACCCTGGCCGCGCTCATGCCCCACGCGACCGCGAACACGCCGGCCCCTCCGGAGCTGGGGGCACTGGTGGCGGGGGCTTTGGCGGAGTACGACAGGATCAGACGGCCGCGGGTGGCGCTTGTTGCATGGCGGAGCTGGCAGGTGGGCCGGCTCGCGGGGGCTCGGGGCGTCGTGGGTGGCGCGGTGTTGCGGACGCTCGCCTGGCTCACGCCCGCGAAGCTCACGGTGCGCGGGGCAGAGCGGATTTCGGCCTGGGAGCCGCCCACGCGGGCGGCCGATGGTCGCTGATCTCGTCGCGGCCCGGTCGGTGCGGCCCCGCTTCCGCTGTCCGTTTCCGTGTCTGCGCCTTTGCTCGGCGTGAGCGGGGAGCCGGGCGTCGCCTACGCGGCGAGGCGGGCGATGCTGGTCTCGTCGCGGCCCGGTCGGTGCGGCCGCGCCTCCGCTGTCCGTTTCCGTGTCTGCGCCTTTGCTCGGCGTGAGCGGGGAAGCGGGCGTCGCCTACGCGGGGAGGCGGGCGTTGCTGATCTCGTCGCGGCCCAGCCAGTGGCGGAGGCGGTGGCGCAGGCCTTTGCGCTCGGGTACGTCGTCGCCGACGATGTCCGCCACGACCGCGGTGATGTTGTCCGGGCCGCCCGCGCGCAGGGCGAGGTCCACCAGGCGGTCGACGCACTCATCGACGTCCGCGTACTCGCGCATTGCCTCCTCGATCGTCTCCGCGCGCAGGACGCCGGACAGGCCATCGCTGCACAGGAGGTAGCGGTCGCCGGCCCGGGCGGCTGTCACGGAGTACATGGGATCGGTCGGCTGCCCCTGGAGCACCCGGCTGACCAGGGAACGCTGTGGGTGGGTGGCCGCCTCGTCGAGCGTGATGCGGCCTTCGTCCACCAGTAACTGCACGTATGTGTCGTCTTTGGTGATCTGCGCGAACTCGTCGCCGCGCAGCAGGTAGGCGCGCGAGTCTCCAATGTGGACCAGGCCGATGCGGTCGCCGGAGAACAGGATCGCGGTCAGGGTCGTGCCCATGCCCAGCTTCGCCGGGTCCTCCTCGACCTCGTCGCGGATGCGGCGGTTGGCGTCGGAGACGGCCGTACGCAACGCTGTGAGCAGGTCGTTCCCGGCGAACTCGCCGTCGAGCGGCCCCATCGCCTCGATCGCGAGCCGGCTGGCGACGTCACCCGCTGCCATCCCGCCCATGCCGTCCGCGACGGCGAGGAGCCTGTCGCCGGCGAACACCGAATCCTGATTGGATGTGCGCACCAGGCCGGTGTCGGTGCGCGACGCCCAATGCAGCGCGAGCGGTTCAGGTCCCCCGTCGACCATGTCCTCTGCGACACCCTCTGCCATGCCTGACAGCGTGCCGTATCGATACGGCAGGCGTCTCTACGCACTTGTGCGTATCGTGGCCGCATGCCGACCGCCCCCTTCATCGGACGAGCGGCCCAGCTCGCCGAGATCGAGGCGGCATGGGCGGCCCGGCGGCCGGGGATCGTGCTCATCACCGGCGAGGGTGGCAGCGGCAAGAGCCGGCTGGTCGCGGAGGCTCTGAGGCGCCTTGACCTGACCGGGACGACGGTGCTGCGCGGGTCGTCGCGTTCGCAGGGGGCCGCACCGTACGACTGGCTGGCATCCGTGTTGACCGACCGCCCGGCGGCGACGCTCCCGGTCGAGGAGTCGCTGCTCAACCGCCTGGCGCAACGCTCACTGGACGCCGCCGAGCCCCGACTCGCCCCGGCGACGACATTGCGCGCGGCGGTCGACGTGGTGCGCGCATTGTTGCGCGGTACTCCCCCGTCCGCCCCAAACTCGACCATCGACGGCGACGCCGGCTCGGGGATTCGCTCCGGCCTCAGCGGCTCGGGTGCCGGGACCAGCGACCTCCGCGACGGTGTTGCCGCTGTATTCGACGGCGGCTTCGGCATCGACCCGAGCGACCCTAAGGGCACCCGCGATGACTCCGGCATCGACCACCCCGGCCGTGGCTCCGACGTTGGTGGCCCCGGCCGTGGCTCCGACGTAGGTGGCCCCGGCCGTGGCTCCGACGTAGGTGGCCCCGGCTGCGGCTCCGACGTAGGTGGCCCCGGCAACTGGTCCCGCCGCATCGGCACCGAGACCCGCGCCGGTATCAGCGGCAGCCCTGGCGGCTCCGATGGCTCCGGCATTCCGTCCGCCGCTCGGATTGGCGGTCTCGGGGAGAGCAGTGTTGGCCCGAGCACTGCCGGTGACGGTGACGGCCTCGGCGGTGGCTCCGGCCTCGGGATCATCGTGGTCGAGGATCTGCACGATCTCGACCCGGCCAGCCTCTCGCTCGTCGCCGAGCTCGCGGCCGCGGCCGAGTCGCTGTGTGCGCTCATGCTCGTGACGAGCCGCCCGCCGCAGGAGGCCGCGTTCGCGCCGGCCGCCGCGCGCACATTGCGACGTCTCGGAGGGTCGCCTTCTGTACTTCGCGTGCATGTCGCGCCGTTCACCGCGCGCGAGACCGCGGAGCTGATCGAGGCCACGTACGGCAGTGCTCCCGCCCCCGAGGCCGTCCGCGGCGCGCGGCGGCGCACCGGCGGGAACCCGTTCTGGCTGGCGGAGCTGCTCGCGGCGTACGACACGGCCGACGACCTGCCGGCCGCTCCCCTGCCCGCGCACGTCGTCGGGCTGCTGGTGGAGCCGCTGTCGAGCGAGCCCGCGCTGGTCGGCCGGGTCGCGCGGGCGGCGGCGCTGCTGGGCGACCCGGTGGAGAGCGACGTGCTGTTCCACGTGTGCGGCGGGGACGTCGAGCCCGCGCTGCGCCGGCTGCTCGACCTCGGCCTGTTGCTCATCGCGCCGGACCTGGCACCGGCCGGTTCGCTGCGATTTCGCCACCCGCTGCTGCGCGAGGCGCTCGCGGCCGGCGTCATGCCGCGCGAACGCACACGAGTGCACACACTCGCGCGCGGCCTGGCCGTCGAGTTGGGCGACGACGCCGCACTCGCCCGGCATGCGGCATCCCTGGGTCGTACGGCCGAAGCGCGCGCCGCCGCCGCCCGCGGAGCCGCCGCGAGTCTGGCCGCGGGTCTGCCGGACGCCGCGGTGGAACTGGTCTCGCTGGGCCTGAGCCTGCCCGCGAAACCGAACCGCCCGACGATCGCGCAACCAAACGCACACGATCCGTTGTCCGCCGCGCACAATGCGCACCCTGATGCCGACGCCGCTGCGAACATCGCCGCCGGATCCGGGGATGCGCGAGGCGGGCATTCCGATGTGATCGAAGCGCCCGACGGCTCGACGTCCACGCGCGTAAACGTGCACGACACGCGCGCTGACGGGCCGGTGGGACGCGCCGATGCGCGGGGCGGGCACCACCACCTGAGCGAAACGCACGACAGCGCGACGCCCACGCACACAAACGGCGAGATAGCGGCGCGCGTGAACGTGCATGACACGCGCAGCGACGGGCCAGTGGGACGCGCCGATGCGCGGGGCGAGCACCACCACCCGATCGAAACGCACGACAGCGCGACGCCCACGCACACAAACGGCGAGATAGCGGCGCGCGTGAACGTGCATGACACGCGCAGCGACGGGCCAGTGGGACG
>NZ_JBEPEH010000069.1:0-19470 GCF_040300725.1 Dactylosporangium sp. NPDC000244 | reverse complement strand
GGACGCGCCGATGCGCGGGGCGAGCACCACCACCCGATCGAAACGCACGACAGCGCGACGCCCACGCACACAAACGGCGAAATAGCGGCGCGCGTGAACGTGCATAACACGCGCAGCGACGGGCCAGTGGGGCGGGGGCGGGGGGATGCGCTTGGCGTGCGTCTCGGGGTGGTGGTCGATGCGCCCGATGAGGTTCGGGTTGTGCTTGCTGCCGTTGGGGCCGCGGCGGCGTTTGTCGCTGCGCGCTTCGAGGTTGCCGCGAACTATGCGGGTGACTGGTTGCAGGAAGTACAGCAGACGGATGATCTCGACGGGACCGCTGACGCGCATCGGCGGCTCGCTGGGGTGCGCTGGTGTCTCGGGGACCCGGCCGGGCATCGGCGGTCGCTCGATCGGGCCGCGGCCGTCGGCGGGTCGGCGGCGTCGCGCGCGCGGCAGCGGGCGGCTGAGGCCGAGAGTGCGCTGCGTACCGAGGACGCCGCTCGCGTGCTGCCGCTTGCCGAGGCCGCGGTTGCCGCCGCCGAGCGGGCCGGGGTCGAGATCGCCGCGGCGTCCGTCACGCTCGGCACCGCGCTCGCGCTGACCGGGGACTTCGAGCGCGGGGTTGCGCTCTTGCGCGCGGCTCGGCAGTTGGCGGCGCGCGAGCACGATCCGATCACGATCGGGCGCGCGGTGCACAACCTGGTGGCGGTCAGCCTGCCGCGGCTGGGCGAGGTGATGGGCTGGCGGCTGTTCGACGAGGCGATGGCGACTGTTGCACGGTACGGGTTGGAGTTCTGCGCGGGTCGCACCACAACGCTCGGAATCGCGCATGCGATGCGCACCGGGGATCTGGCTCGGGCCGAGGCGCTGGTCTGGTCGCGGCTGCCGATCGAGGGCGATCCGGTCGAGCGTGTTCGCTTCACCGCGCGGGCGGGACTGCTCGCTCTTGAGCGCGGCGACGATTCGCTCGCGGTGCGCATGCTCGCGCGCGCGGATGCGGAGGGGCGCGACTCGGGGCTGGTTCGGGTGCTGCGGGTTGCGGTGGCGGCACGGGGCGTACACCCGGCTGATCCCGCAGAGGCGCTGCGTGACTGTGTCGGGCGGTGTGGACCGGCCCGGCTGGCCGAGGCCGCGCGCTGGGCGTTGCACGGCGGGGTGCCCGCGGCGGTGGTCGAGGAGCACGTGACCGATCGGCCCGTCCGGCTCGAACTGCTGCTCGCGGTGGCGGCGGGCCGCGATGCCGACGCGCTCACACTGCTGCCCGCGGCCCTCGCCGGCGAGTCGGTGAGCGAGGCGAGCGGCCGGGATGGTGCGAATGTGCGCGCTTTCGAGGCGGGTGGCTTCGGACCGGGCGGGTTCGGGGCGGGGGGTACGGGGATCATCGGGTTCGTGTCAGGCGCGCGTGGTCTGGCCGGCACCGGAGACGGATTTGGCGGCGGGGTTGAAGGAGAGGGCGGCGGCCGCGTCGGAGGCGGAGGCGGAAGCGGAGTCGTCGGAGGCGGAGGCGGAAGCGGAGTCGTCGGAGGCGGCGTTGGCGGGGGCGGAAGCGGAGTCGTCGGAGGCGGCGTTGGCGGGGGCGGAAGCGGAGTCGTCGGAGGCGGCGTTGGCGGGGGCGGGAGCGGGAGCGGAGTCGGCAAAGGCGGAGTTGGCGGGGGCGGGAGCGGAGTTGGCGGGGGCGGCCGAGGCGAGGGCGGCGGCTCCGGAGGCGGAATCGGCCCTGGTGGAGCCAGCGGCAAGCGTGTTTCCCGTCGCGCCCGGGCCGGGGCTGCCGCGAACGGTGTCGGGCCGGACGACGAAGTCGGTGCTGCCATGGCGACGGGCGCCGGGGCCGCGCGGGGTGGGGACGACGGCGGGCGGGCCGAAGAGGCGGCGGTGCATACGGCTGTGGCTCATGCGCTCGTGCGGCTCGGGCGCGCCGGTGAGGCCCGGCGGCACGCGGAGCGCGCAGTGGCGTTGCTCGCGCACTGGCCCGGATGGCGTCTGGCCGAGGCCGAGACGTTGCTGCACAGCCTGCGCGCGGGCGGTGACCTGACCGCGCGGGAGATCGAGGTGCTCGGGTGTCTCGCCGCTGGGATGACGAATCAGCAGGTCGCTAGCTCGCTCGGGATCTCGGTCCGGACGGTCACCGTGCACGTCTCGAATCTCCTGCGCAAGACCGGTGCGGCGTCGCGGACCGAGGCGGCGCTGTGGGCCGTAAGACATCGGTTGGCTCCCGAGCGCTGACCGGCCGCGGACGCTCCCAGACCGACCTGGGCAACCAACGGACTCGGACATATACGAAATATCCGATAAGTCGTGGCGCGGAGCGCCCGACTTATCGGACCCCACAGCGCGACCTACCGGCCCGGCCGCGCGAATCCACGTGAGCCGCGCGATCAACCGGCCCGAACCGCGCGAATCCGAGTGAGTGGCGCGAGCAATCGACCCGAACGGCGCACGAGTCCGCAGAAACTGCACGACCAACCAAGCCCGAACTCGCATGAGCCGCAGACCGAGAAAAAGAGCCGGAAACAGCCGGCCTACAGGGGCAAGAGAGCGTCACGTCGAGAAGGTGCGGCCGAACTGGACCACCGCCGCGTCCAGCTCCTGGTACGCCGCGTCGCTGATCGACTGGTCCCGCGTGCGGTCCGAGAGGTTCCGGCGCAGCATCTCGATCCGCCGCGCCGCGTCCGTCGGGTCCGAGAGCAGGTTGTTGATCTGGTTGCGGATGTCCAGCGCCACGTCCGAACGGATCTCCCCGGCCTGCGACCGCCGGTCCACGATGTCCAGCACCGCCCGACCCGCGGCCGGGCGGGTCAGCGGGGACGGCGGGACCGCCGGCGACGCGGGCGGGCTCGCCGGGGCGCCGGTGGTCGCCGGGCCGGACCTGCGGGCCTGGGTGGTCGGCGTGGGCGTGGACTGGCCGTTCGTGGGGGCGGGCACGACCGACACGAGGATGCTCACCGTCGGCGCGGGGGCCGCGTTCTGGCCGGAGCCCGGGGGCGGGCTGTCGTCGCGGAGCAGGAACACGGCCAGTACCGCCGCGGCCACCAGGACCGGGACGGCCACCAGCGCTCGGCGGCGGGTGAGCAGGGCGGACGTCGCGGACTTCGCCCCGAGGATGCTCGCCATCTCGGCGGCCGTCGGGCGGCGCAGCGGGTCGGCCGCGAGGCAGCGCAGGCACACCGCGGCGGCCGCGGCGGGCAGGCCGGGGACGTTGAGGGCCGGGCGGCGCTCGGCGGCGAGGGCGCGCTCGAGCTCCTCCCAGGTCGCGGCCGGGTAGGGCGGGGCGCCGGTGAGCATCTCGTAGAAGAGGACGCCCAGGGCGTAGACGTCGGTCGCGCCGCTGGCGGGGGCGCCGGTGAGGCGCTCGGGCGCGACGTACGGCGGGGTGCCGAACGTCATCGCCTCCTCGCGCTGGCCGATGTCGGCCGCGATGCCGAAGTCGAGCAGGCGCACGCCGTCGGTGGTGAGCATGACGTTCTCGGGGGTGACGTCGCGGTGCACGACGCCGCGGCGGTGGGCGGCGTGCAGGACGTCGGCGACCGTGGCGGCGACCGCGACCGCCTCGGGCACCGGCATGGGGCCCTTCTCGAGGCGCGCGGCGACGGAGATGCCGTCGAGCAGCTGCATCACCACGTAGGCGGCGATGCGCCCGCGCGGGGTGACCGTCTCGCCGTAGTCGTACACGCCGATGGCGTTGGGGTGCTCGATGCGGGCCGCGGCCCGGGCCTCGCGGCGGATGCGGTCGCGCTGGCCGCCGTCGGACGCGATGGGGCCGTCGAGGACCTTGACCGCGACCGTGCGCTCCAGGGCCGAGTCCCAGGCGCGCCAGACGACCGACATGCCGCCCGCACCGACGGGCTGTTTGAGGATGTAGCGGCGGGCGAGGATGTCGCCCTCCCGCAGCTGAGCACCGCGCATCCTACGTGGATGCCCGCACAACGAGCTCGGTCGGCAGGATCGGGTCGTCGCTGTCCGGGTCGAGCAGCAGGGCGGCGGCGACCGCGCCGAGCTCCTCGACGGGCTGGCGGACCGTGGTCAGGGCGGGCGCGGTGAAGGCCGCGAGCGGGGCGTCGTCGAAGCCGACCACGGCCACGTCCTCGGGCACCCGGCGGCCGGACTTGCGCAGCGCCTGGAGGGCGCCGGCGGCCATGGCGTCGGAGGCGACGAAGAGCGCGTCGAGGCGCGGGGTGCGATCGAGCAGCCAGGCGGCGGCGTGGCCACCGGACGGCGTGCTGTAGTCACCGTACGCGATCAGGGGCTGGCGCCCGGCGGCGATCATGGCCCGACGGTACCCGTCGAGGCGGTCGGCGGCAGCGGGCGAGTCCGGCGGGCCGGCGATCGTGGCGATGGTCCGCCGGCCGCGCAGGAGCAGGTGCTCCACGGCCTGCCGGGCGCCGTCGCGGTTGTCGACGTCGGCGTAGGGCACCGAGAGCTCCGGGCGGCCCGCGGAGCGCAGCGGCACCCGGGACGCGGCCAGCGACACGGCGAGCGGGTGCTGCCCGGGCGCGCCGACGAGCAGCACGCCGGCGACGCCGCCCGCGGTCAGGAACTGGGTGGAGCTGGCCACGGTGCCGCGCGTGGCGGACATGGTGAGCAGCGGCACCCCGCGGGCGGACAGCTCCTCCTCGGCCCCGGCGAGCAGCCGCGCGACGAAGCCGTCGCGGAACAGCCGGGCCGCCGACTCGAACACGACGGCGGCCACGGGCAGGCCCGCGGCCTGGCGGTCGACCCGGCGCGGGGCACGGTGGCGGACGTACCCGAGCTGGGCGATGGCGTCGTGCACCGACACCCGGGCGGAGGTGCTGACCCGCACCCGGCCCGTGAGGACGCGGGAGACGGTGGCGGCGGAGACCCCCGCGGCGGCGGCGACCTCGGTGACGGTGGGTGATGGTGCTGGCTCGGCGGTGTGCTCAGGCATCAAATCTCCTGTGGGAGCGATTCCTGCGGTCAGCGTCAGTCAGAGTTACCGCGATGTCAACTATAGGTTTCGATCACACTTATGAACTTCGCCAGGGCTATCGCTAGCACGACCGGATAGGGAATAGTCGTCGTCTGTGTCCGGGATCGAGGTTGGCCGCAGGGTGCTCGACCGCTACCTGCTGGTCCGCCCGATCGCCCGGGGCGGGATGTCGCTGGTCTACGAGGCCGTCGACCTCGAGCGGATTCGACCGGCGGCGGTGAAGGTACTCGCACCGGCGTTCGCGAACAACACCCGGGCCTGTCACGCGGCGCGACGAGAGCCGCACCTGATGCAGCGGATGCGCCACCCCACGGTGCCGAAGGTCTTCGCGTTCGGCGAGATCGAGGCCGGGGACGTGTCCGTGCCGGCCGTCGCGATGGAGCTGCTCAACGGGGTACCGCTGGCCACCCGCCTCGCCGAGGGCCCGGTGCCCTGGCAGGAGGCGGTGGAGATCGCGGCCTCCGTCGCCGAGCTGCTCGCCGTCGCGCACCGCCGCGGCATCGCGCACCGGGATTTGACGGCCGACAATGTCATGCTGACCACGGCCGGTGTAAAGATCATCGACTTCGGGCTCGCGGTGCCCTTCGCGCACCCGTCGGCGTCGCGGGTCGAACACGCTCCGGCGTGGGACGTGTACGCGCTCGGCGTCCTGCTGTACCACATGCTCACCGGCCGCTCGCCCCACGCGCCCGGCGCCCGCCTGCTGCAGGCCGCCCCGACGCCCGTGGTGCTCACCCCCGGCGTGCCCCGGTCCGTGGCCGAGCTGTGCCGGCAGTGCATGGCCAAGCGCCCCGGCGAGCGGCCGGACAGCGCCGCCGTCGCGCTCTCCCTGTGGGCCGAGTTCGCCCCCGGCTGGCAGCAGCCCCGGGACCTCACCGAGAGCTACGGCACACCGTCTCGACACGGTGCGTAATCACCGGGTTTTTGCTGCGTAAGCGCCCTGTCGGGTGCTCGGTTGGACTTCCCCCCAGCAACCCTGTCACCCATTGTGATCGGCGCGGCGGCAAGCCAAGCTTCTCGGACAAGGTGCACGACGGTTGCCGGCAAGGAGCCGCCGGGCACCACCACCGGATAGCCGAGGGGAAGCTGTCATGTCAGGTTCGAAGGTCACCGGCGTGGTCGTGACCGGCGGGGCCACCGCCGGATCGCTGCCCGTCACCGGAAGCCCGGTCTTCGCCATCGTCGTCGCCGGGATCGCGCTCGTGGTCACCGGCTTCCTGATGGTCCGGGCCTCGCGCTTCAACCGCAGCGCCGCCTGAGCGATGACGGCGATCCTTCTGGTCGGCTTCGCACTGCTGACGCTGTGGCCGGCGTACAACCTGGCGCTGGTGGCCTTCTCCGCCAGCGACGCGGCCACCGCCGGACGCCGCCGCCGGCGCGATGCCATCGCGCCGAACGGCAACGAGCCGCTGACCTTCTGGATCGTCGTGCCCGCCCTCAACGAGGAGCGGGTGGTCGGCCGGACCGTCGGCGCCGCCCTGGCGCTGAGCGGGCCGGACGGCACACGCACCAGGGTTCTGGTGGTCGATGACGGATCGGACGACGGCACCCCGGACGTACTGGCCGCCATCGACCACCCGGGCCTGACGGTGCTGCGCCGCGACTTCCCCAACGCCCGCAAGGGCAAGGGCGAGGCGCTCAACGCCGCCTTCCGGGCGATCCGGGACCTGACGCTGGCCAACGGCGAGGACCCGTCCCGGGTCGCGGTCGGGGTCATCGACGGCGACGGGCGGGGCAGCGCCAACCTGCTGCCCGAGATCTCGCGGCTGATGCGGGACCCCGACGTCGGCGCGGTGCAGGTGCGCGTGCGCATCCACAACCGCAACAAGGTGCTCGGGGCCGTGCAGGATCTCGAGTTCGCCGCGATCGCCAACGCCAGCCAGCTGCTGCGCGACGCGGCGGGCACGGTCGGCCTCGGCGGCAACGGGCAGTTCGCCCGGCTGTCGTCGCTGATGCGGCTGGGCGACGCGCCCTGGTCACACTGCCTGGTCGAGGATCTCGAGCTCGGGCTGCGCATGCACCTCAACGGGGAGCGGATTCGGTACACCTCGCTGGCCCACGTCAAGCAACAGGGCCTGGTGGACGTCAAGCGCCTGGTCCGGCAACGGACGCGCTGGGCGCAGGGCAACCTGCAGTGCGTGTCGTACGTCCCGAGGCTGATCGGCTCGCGCAAGATCCGCAACCACGCGCTGCTGGAGATGCTGTACTACCTGCTCGCGCCGTGGATGAACGCGTTCGGCACGGCGGCGGTGTTCGGGCTGTGGGGGTACGCCATGTGGCACCTGATCCCGGGCCACGGGGACACCTTCATGATCCACTCGTGGGGCCAGATGGGCGAGGTCGGGCTCTTCTGGGCCATCGGGATGACGGTGCCGGGGCTGGTCTGGGCGATCGTGCACCGCGTGCAGCTGCGCGACGAGACCACGCCGACGCTGCTCAAGGCGGCGCTCGCCTACCCGTTCTTCCTGCTGCTCGGCCTCGTGGCGACCTGGCGGGCGATCGGCCGGCAGGTGGCTCGGCGCAACGCCTGGGCCAAGACCGAACGGCTCGCCGAAGAGCCGGTCGCCGCCTGAACAGTACGACAAGGATATATCCGCACGGATGCGGCACTTACTCCTCTCAAGGTGACGCACACATGCTTCCTGAAGTCTTCCTGATCGCCGGTACCCGTCCCGAGGCCATCAAGCTCGCCCCCGTCGCGGCCGCCATGCGCGCCGCCGGCCGCCTCAGCCCGGTCCTGGTCGCCAGCGGCCAGCACCCGACGATGGTGACGCAGGCCCTGGCCGCCTTCGACGTCGAGGCGGACGTGACCCTGCCGCTGCAGCGCGTGACCGGCAGCCAGCCGGAGCTCCTCACCGAGATGATCAAGCAGCTCGACGCGCTGCTGGAGACCCGCAAGCCCGCCGCCGTGATCGTGCAGGGCGACACCACGACGACGCTCGCCGGCGCGATGGCCGCGTTCTGGCGCCGCATCCCGGTCGTGCACCTCGAGGCCGGCCTGCGCTCGGGCGACCTGGACTCGCCGTTCCCGGAGGAGGCCAACCGCAAGCTCGTCGGCCAGCTCGCCGCGCTGCACCTCGCCCCGACCGCCCTCGCCGCGACGAACCTGCTCGACGAGAGCGTGGCCCCGTCCAACGTGCTCATCACCGGCAACACCGTCGTGGACGCGGCGCTGGAGATCGCGGCGAAGGAGCTGCCGTTCGACGACGCCGGCGTGGCCGCCGCGGTCGACGCCGCCGAGCACGGCGAGGCGCGCCTGGTGCTGGTCACCGCGCACCGCCGCGAGTCGTGGGGCGAGCCGCTGGAGCGCATCCTCAGCTCGGTGCGCCGCCTGGTCGAGGCGTACCCGGACATCCGGGTCGTTCTGCCCGCCCACGCCAACCCGGCGGTGCGGGCACAGGTCGAGGCCGGACTCGCGGGCGTGCCGCGGGTGACGATCACCGACCCGCTGCCCTACCCCTCGCTGGCCCGGCTGCTCTCCCGCGCATACCTGGCCCTGACCGACTCGGGCGGCATCCAGGAAGAGGCCCCTTCCTTCAAAGTTCCGGCATTGGTACTGCGTGAGGTCACCGAACGCGTCGAGTCCCTCCAGGCCGGCTGCGCCAAGCTGGTCGGCACCGACGAGGACCTGATCGTCGCCGAGGCCGCGAAGCTGCTCGACGACCCGATGCTGCGGCAGTCGATGACCGCCAGCGGCAACCCGTACGGCGACGGTCTCGCGTCGCAGCGCACCGAGCAGGCGGTCGCCGCCATGCTCGGCCTCGCGCCCATCCCCTCCCCGATGCCCACGTCCGCCTCGCTCGTCTGATTGGGTTTGTTCCTTTATGCGTAAGCTGTCAGCTCTGCTCGGGCTCGTGCTCGCCGCGGTGCTCGGACTCGCCGCTCCCGCGGCCCCGGCCCTGGCCGCGACCACCGCGAAGACCGTCTCCGGCGCCGGCGCCACCGGCTCCAGCGCCTCGACGAAGACGCTCGTCCTCTACGACTACACCGGCGAGTACGCCTGGCTCGGCGAGGACTACGGGATGATGGCCACGAACCTCGTCTCGCACTTCGGCGCCTGGACCGCGCACCCGGTCGGCACCTACACCAAGGGCGAGCTGGAGAAGTACAGCGCGGTCGTCTACGTCGGCTCGACGTACGACGAGCCGATCCCGACCGCCTTCCTCGACGACGTGCTGTCGACGAGCAAGCCGGTGGTGTGGCTGTACGACAACATCTGGCAGCTCACCGCGCGCTCGGCGGACTTCGCGACGAAGTACGGGTACACCTGGAAGGGCTTCGACGTCTCCACCGTCGCCGAGGTCGACTACAAGGGCACCGCGCTGACCCGCGACACCCGCAACCTCGCCGGCATCATGGACTACGCCGTCTACGACAGCACCAAGGCGGTCAGCGTGGCCGACGCCGTGCGCGCCGACGGCTCGAAGTTCCCCTGGGGCATCAAGTCGGGCAACCTGACCTACATCGGCGAGATCCCGTTCTCCTACATCACGTCGAACGACCGGTACCTCGCGTTCTCGGACCTGCTCTACGACGTGCTCGCCCCGAAGGCCGCCGCGCGGCACCGCGCCCTGGTCCGCATCGAGGACGTCGGCCCCGACGCCGACCCGGCCGAGCTGCGCGCCATCGCCGACTACCTGTCGAGCAAGAAGGTCCCGTTCACCGTCGCCGTCTACAGCCGCTACCGCGACCCGAAGGGCGTGAACAACAATGGCAAGGCCGAGGACTACACGCTGCGTCAGCGGCCACTGGTGGTCAGCGCCCTGAAGTACATGCAGAGCAAGGGCGGCACGCTGCTCATGCACGGCTACACGCACCAGCTCGACGCCCTGAACAACCCGTACGACGGCGTGAGCGCGAACGACTTCGAGTTCTTCCGCGCCCACGTCGACGCCAACGACGCCGTCATCTACGACGGCCCGGTCAAGAACGACTCGGCCCTCAACGTGACCGCCCGCGTCACCGCCTCCCGCGCCGACTGGCTCATGGCCGGCCTCTCCCAGCCGACGATCTTCGAGCCCCCGCACTACGCCGCCTCGGCGCTGGACTACAAGACCATCAACACGCTCTTCGGCGTCCGGTACGACCGCGGCCTCTACTTCCCGGGCGTGCTCTCCGGCACCACGGTGGACAACCGCGTCGCCCACATGGTCGGCCAGTTCTTCCCGTACACCGTCCGCGACGTCTACGGCTCGACCATCATCCCGGAGAACATCGGCAACATCGAGCCGGAGCCGTTCAACCAGCACCCGGCCGTGCTGCCGGCCGACCTGATCGCGAACGCGAAGGCGAACCTGGCCGTCCGCGACGGCGTGGCGAGCTTCTTCTACCACCCGTACCTGGGCACGTCGTACCTCAAGTCGACCGTCGAGGGCATCCAGTCCCTGGGCTACACGTTCGTCTCGGCGTCGTCGATGACCACGGTGGCCTGACCCGTTCCTCCTTCCGCACTTCGGCTCCACGAGGCCGGACCCCGCCCCGGGGTCCGGCCTCCGCCGTTGCGCACGCCCCCTCGCCGCGCCCAACGGCGACGCGATCCGCGGGGCGCCCGTCGCCGGACGGCGCCGCTCCCACTCACCGCGCCGGCCGCTTTGGCGGCGATCGCCGCCAAACGCCCCCGTGACGCTCGCCGCCGAACGACGCTCACCGCGAGCCGCACGGTGTCCGGCGCGGCTTGAAGCGTTCGACGTCAAGCTCCCCAGTGACGCCGTGCCCCGCACACCGCGGCCGCGAACCGCGGGATGCCTGGCGCGCATCCGCAGCGCTCGACGCCGAACGCCCTCGTAGCGCGCGATGTCGAAGCACTGCCGCAGCCCTCGACGCCGAGCGCCCCCGTGGCGCTCGGTGTCCGTGCAGCGCCGAGCGCCCCGGTGACGCTCGCCCCCCGCACAGCAGCCGCGAACCGCACGATGCCCGAGACGCATCCGCAGCGCTCGGCGCCGAACGCCCCCGTGGCGTCGGTGCCGGTGCACTGCGGCCGCGGCGGTCATCGTCGTTGGTCTTGCCCGCGTCGAGGTGCGGGCTCGTCACGCCGATGGGAGCGCGGTCCGGTCAAGTCGAGTCCTGCCAAGAGCGCCGGCGTGCCGAGGTGCTGGCGTGCCGAGGTGCTGGCGTGCCGAGGTGCTGGCGTGCCGAGGTGCTGGTCGGCGCGGACGGCGTGGTCGGGAAGGAACTCGCGGATCAGTGGACATTGCCGTGCGTCTCGGTGATCCCGGCCGTGGGTCGCGACGCCGGCCGTGGGTGGCGGCGATCCCGCCGTGATGTTGGCGCGGGGTCTCGGTCGTTAGGTTGCCGTGGGGTCGCGGGGTCTCGGTCGTAAGGTTGCCGCCGGGTCGTGAGGGATCTGGTCGTGAGGTCGCGGGGTCTCGGTCGTGGTGGAGCGGGCGGGGACTGGGCCGACCCTGCGCGGCGGGTCGGCCCGGCCCCGCACTGGGCGACGCGGCGAGGCCTTCGCGGCGGCGTACGCACTCCGGCGCGGTGCGGGTTCCGCGCGAAGGAAGGAGTGCGGGCAGCCGCGAGGACGGCGCGGCCGTTCCGGCGTCGCCCGGCGTTCGGGAATCTCAGGGGCGGCTCGGCGGCCCGCGGGTGATGGTGTGGTCGTCTGGCCGGCGGCCGACGGCTGGAGGCGGGATTTCCTTGTCGCTCACGGGTTCCAGCTTTCCCCTCCCGCCGCCCGTGCGGAAGAGAAACTTCCAGCCTGTGGATAACCCGGAAAGCCGCAGGTAGAAGCCCGAGAAGGGCAGGCGCGAGACACCGGCCCGGCGAGCGAAAGTGCGAGAAGGCGAGGCGCATAACAGGGGGCGGAGACACCAACGCGCGAGAAGGCGAGGTGCATAGCCGGGGCCGGGGAACGCGGCGCGCGGGAAGGAGAGGTGCATAGCCGGGGGCCGGGGAACGCCGCGCGCGGGAAGGAGAGGTGCATGACCGGGGCCGGGGAACGCGGCGCGCGGGAAGGATGAGGTGCATGACCGGGGCCGGAGACACCAACGCGCGAGAAGGCGAGGTGCAGGAGCCGAGGCCGAGAACGCGGCGCGCGGGAAAGTAGGGTGCGGTCAGTGTTCCAGGAGCAGGTGGGGCATCAGGCGTTCGATGGCGTTCAGGTCGTACACGCGGCGGATTTCTGTCACCAAGCCTGACTCGTTCACGGTCAGGAACTCCGCCAGGCGGAAGGTCTCGCCCGACAGGGTGCAGTCGTAGACCAGGGCGGCCCGGCGGTCCAGCACCGTCTCGGCGAAGACCGTCACCGAATCCAGCGCGGCGGCGTAGTCCGTCAGGAGTTCGATGAAGTCGCCGTCCGGGTCCAGGTTGGTCTCGATCGCCGGGGCCGCTGCCAGAAGTTTGAAGAGGTCTGTCGTGCGTCCCGTGGTCCAGGCCGTGACCCAGCGGGCGGTGACGTCCTCCACCGCGATGTCCATCGCCGCATATCCTCGCACGCGCCGGTCAAGCCCTCGCATCCGCTCGGCGAACGACACGGCACGGCACGGTTGCCGGGACGACGGCGCTCTCAGCAAAAGACGCCCCAGCAAGGCGCCGGGGCTCCCAGCAGAAGACGCCGGGACTCTCGGCAAGGGACGCCAGGGCTTTCAGCAAAGGACGCCGGGGCTTTCAGGAAAGGGCTTTCCTCGGTAACATCCCCCGCATGCTGCGCACCGACATGGGGCTCACCGGCAAGGATCTCGTTGCCGACGTCGAGCGGATGTTCGAGCTCTCCGCCGGGAAGATCCTGGCCCTCGACCCGCACGGCGGGGGCGGGTCGCCGGTGTTCACCGTCGACGGGCGGTACACGGCCCGGGGCTGGACCGAGTGGACGCAGGGGTTCCAGGTCGGCTCGGCACTGCTGCAGTTCGACGCGACCGGCGACGAGCGCTTCAAGGCACTCGGCCTCGAGCAGACGAGAACGCTGATGGCGCCGCACGTCAGCCACGTCGGCGTGCACGATCACGGGTTCAACAACGTCAGCACGTACGGGGCGATTCTGCGCCTGGTCCGCGAGGGCCGCGTCGACGAGAGCGAGCGGGCCGCGGCCGAGCTTGCGCTGAAGGTCTCCGGGGCGGTCCAGGCCGCGCGCTGGCAGAAGATCGAGGACGGCACCGGGTACATCTACAGCTTCAACGGCCCCCAGTCCCTGTTCGTGGACACCATCCGGTCCTGCCGCTCCCTCGCCGTCGCGCACCGGCTCGGGCACGTGCTGATGGGCGAGCACGACGAGCGGATCGACCTGCGGGAGCGGATGCGCCAGCACGCGCACAACACCGCGAAGTACAACGTCTTCTACGGCACCGGGCGCGACGCCTACGACGTGCGCGGGCGCACCGTCCACGAGGCCCTGTTCAACGTCAACGACGGGCGCTTCCGGGCGCCGAGCACGCAGCAGGGGTACTCCCCCTTCTCGACGTGGACGCGCGGCCTGGCCTGGGCGATGCTCGGCTTCGCGGAGCTGCTCGAATTCGAGCACGACGACGTCTTCGAGGAGGCCGCGCGGGCCACGTGCGACTTCTACGTCGACTCGTCGCCGGCCGACGGCGTGCCCTACTGGGACACCGGCGCCCCCGGTCTCGCGCGCCTCGACCTCGACGCGGCCGCGGACCCGTTCAACGAGCACGAGCCCGTCGACTCCAGCGCCGCCGCGATCGGGGCCCAGGGCCTGCTGCGGCTCGGGCGCGCGCTCGGCGAGGAGCGGTACACCCAGGCCGGACTGACGGTCGCGCGGACGCTGCTGCGGGAGCCGTACCTGAGCACCGACCCGGACCACCAGGGCCTCCTGCTGCACTCGGTCTACCATCGCCCCAACGGCTGGGACCAGGTCCACGAGGGCCAGCGGGTGCCCAACGGCGAGTCGAGCATGTGGGGCGACTACCACCTGCGCGAGCTCGGCCTCTACCTGCTCCGCCTCGACAACGGGCCCTACTACACCTTCTTCGGGGGCACCGCGTGAGCGCCGCGCTCGTCACCGGGGCCTCCCGCGGGATCGGCCGGGGCATCGCGCTGGCGCTGGCCCGGGCCGGCTGGGACGTCGTGGTCAACTACGCGAGCAACGCGGCCGCCGCGGAGCAGGTCGCGGCCGAGGTCGAGAAGCACGGAGCAAAAGCGGCCACGGTACGGGCTGATCTCGCCGAATCCGCGGACCGCGCCCGGCTCGTGGAGGAGGCCTACGCGGCCTTCGGCGACATCGAGCTGCTCGTGAACAACGCCGGCGTCGCGCCGAGCGTGCGCGCCGACATCCTCGAGGCCGGCGAGGAGTCGTTCGACCGGCTCGTCGGGATCAACCTCAAGGGCCCCTACTTCCTGACCCAGCTGGTCGCCAACCGCATGATCGCCGCCGGCACCGCGGGCCGCATCGTGACCATCTCCTCGATGAGCGCCTACACCGCGAGCGTCAACCGCGGCGACTACTGCGTGACCAAGGCCGGCCTGTCGATGCTCACCAAGTTGTACGCCGCGCGCCTGGCCGAGCACGGCATCAACGTCTACGAGGTGCGCCCCGGGATCATCGCCACCGACATGACCGACGGGGTCAAGGAGAAGTACGACCGGCTGATCCTCGACGAGGGCGTGACCCCGATCCGCCGGTGGGGCACCCCGGACGACGTGGGCAAGGCGGTGGTCGCGATCGCGAGCGGGCTGCTGCCCTTCTCCACCGGCCAGGTCATCGACGTCGACGGAGGTTTTCACCTCAAGACGCTGTAGAGCGCGTCAATGCCGCAATTCGGTTGTCATGACACCCGGTGGGGTTTTTCACGTGTCGGCGGCGGCTCGATGGGGTAGGGCTTGGAGAGTGCGTCTGCGTCCCATGCCGGCCCTGAAGGCCGTCGCCTCGTTGTTGCTGTGCGGACTGTTCGCCGGGGTGGTGGTCGCCGCGGCCACGTTCCCGGGACTCGCCTTCTCCGGCCTGGCCGCGAAGTCCGGGGCCGACACGTTCGAGGATCTCCCGATCGATCTTGATGTGCTGCCCTCGCCACAGATCTCCTACATCTACGCCAGTGACGGCAAGACGGTGCTGGCGATGATGTACGACGAGAACCGGCGCGACGTCCCGATCGCCGACGTGGCCCCGGTGATGCAGCAGGCCATGGTCGCGGCCGAGGACAACCGGTTCTACGAGCACAAGGGCGTGGACCTCAAGGGGGTCGCCCGGGCGTTCGTGAACAACGAGAACGGCGGTGACCAGCAGGGCGCCTCGACGCTGACGATGCAGTACGTGCGCCAGGCGACCTCCTACTCGGCCCGCACGCCGCAGGAGGTCGTCGACGCGACCGCGAAGACGCCGGCCCGCAAGCTCAAAGAGATGAAGCTGGCGATGGCGCTGGAGAAGAAGCTCACCAAGCAGCAGATCCTGGAGCGGTACCTCAACATCTCCACCTTCGGCCACGGCGCCTTCGGCATCTACGCGGCCGCGCACGTCTACTTCGGCAAGGACCCCAAGGACCTCACGCTCGGCGAGGCCGCGCTGCTGGCCGGGCTCGTGAAGGCGCCCTCGACGAACGACCCGGCGACCGCGGACGGCCTGCCGAAGGCGATCGCGCGGCAGGGGTACGTCCTGGACCAGATGGTGGCGATGAAGTACATCACGCCGCAGCAGCGCGACGAGGCCAAGGCGCAGAAGCTGACCATCGTCGGGCAGCGCACGCCCGAGGGGTGCGAGTCCGTGCAGCGCTCCGACCTCGGCGCCGGGTTCCTCTGCGACTACCTGCGCCGCTGGTGGGACGAGCAGCCGGCCTTCGGCGCCGACGCGTTCGACCGGGAGAACAAGCTGCGCTCGGGCGGGTACACCATCGTCACCTCGCTGAACGTGCAGACCCAGGCGGCGGCGTTCAAGTATGCGAAGAACCAGCCCGACGTCGGCTCGGCGAACGTGGGCCTGGGCAACCCGGAGGCGGTGATGGTCGCCGCCGTGGAGCCCGGCACCGGCCGGGTGCAGGCGCTGGCCACCAACCGCAACTTCAGCAACGACCAGAGCGGCAACGGCCAGAGCACCAACCCCGACCGGAAGGGGCAGAAGGGCAACTACCCGAACACCACGGTGCCCTTCATCACCGGCGGGCCGGACGTGCCCGGCTACCAGGCCGGCTCGTCGTTCAAGATCTTCACCGCGGTCGCCGCGATGGAGTCCGGGCTGCCGCTGTCGCACACCGAGGACGTGCAGGCGCAGTTCGTGTCCGACTACCCGATCAGCGCGAGCAGCCCCGCGGCGTGCAACGGCCCGCACTACTGCCCGAAGAACTCCGAGGGCGACCCGACCGGCACGTTCAACATGTGGCAGAGCTTCGGCATGTCGCTGAACACGTACTTCGTCCCGCTCGAGCAGCGCGTCGGCGCCGACCACGTGGTGGACGTGGCCAAGCGCCTCGGCATCCAGTTCCGCACGTCGCAGGACGCGAACTTCGCCAAGGACGCCAAGCAGTGGGGCGCGTTCACCCTCGGCGTGTCGGACACGACGCCGCTGGACCTCGCCGGCGCCTACGCGGCCCTCGCCGCCGACGGCAACTACTGCACGCCGACGCCGGTCACCGAGATCCGCGACGCCGACGGCAACAAGATCGACGCCGGGCAGCCGCAGTGCAAGCAGGTCGTCGATCCCGACATCGCGCGCGCGGCCGTGGACATGGCCCGGTGCCCGGTCGGCGACCAGTCCGCGTTCGGCGCCTGCCCCGGCAGCGGTACCGCCACGAACGTGCACGGCGACGTCGGGCGCCCGGTCGCGGGCAAGACCGGCACGACCGACAGCGGCAAGAGCGCGACGTTCGTGGCCATGACCAAGCAGCTGGCCGTGGCCGGGATCCTCACGGACCCGGACAACCCGCAGACCAACAGGACCATGTCGCACCCGGTCATCAACAACGCGGTGGCGTACACCCTGAAGGCCGCGCTGCAGGGTCAGCCCGTGGAGCAGTTCACCCCGCCGAGCCACCAGCGGGCGTTCGGGAACTGACCTCGGCGGCCGCCCGGCCCCGCAGCAGTTCGTGCACCTCGCCGATGTCCTTCGGCGAGGTGCGCGACGCCAGCCAGTACATGATCCCGGTCGGAATGAAGAAGACCTGGAACGCGGCGAGCCCGATGGCCAGGTTCGCGGGTGGCGGGAACGAGCGCGCGAGGGCCGCGAACACGGCCCCGACGAGCCCGTTGCCGGCCGCGCGGCCGACGCCGTTGACGAGGTTGCCCATGGAGTACACCGTGCCGCGGTGCTCCGGCGGGTTGACGTCGGCGATGAGCGCGAACCAGTTCGGCGAGTTCGCCGAGGTCAGCGCCAGCGCCAGCACCGCCAGCAGGAACGCCCCGAGCAGGCCGGGCGAGGTGACCAGGGAGCCCAGCACGATCTCCAGCGCCGGGCGGCCCTGCGGCTCGGGCAGGCCGATCGGGGCGAAGAACAGCAGCACGTACAGCGGGACGCCGGCCAGGATCCCGATCGCCGCCACCTTCGCCCGGCCGCCGAGGTCGCGCCGCTGCCAGCGGTCCCCGATCAGCCCGCCGACGATCGACAGGACCCCGCCGAGCTGGAAGAGGATGGCGAGCAGCCCGCCGACGGCGATCGCGGTCTTCTCGTCGTAGCCCTGGGCCTCGGCCCGGGCCTGGAAGAGCCGCGGCAGCCAGACGAGCGACCCGAACGCGGCCTGGGCCGTGAGCCCCTGCAGCACGAGCCACACGTTCGTCCGCCGCGCCGCGATCCGGGGCAGGTCGGCCCGGGAGATGCGGTGCTCGTACTCCTCGCCGGCCGCGAACACGGCGGCGAGATCGGGCTCGCTCTGCCCGCGGCGGATGTCGGCGGTGGTGAAGTACGCGACGCAGGCCACGACCCCGAGCGCGGCCAGCACGTAGAACGGGACCTTCCAGTCGGTGCCGCCGAGCTGGCTGGCGACGAAGACCCCGGCGAGGGTGCCGACGCCCTGCGACAGTCCCCAGAGGCTCATCACCAGGCCCCGCCGCTTCGGCGAGATGAGGTCGCTGACCACGGAGAACCCGACCGAGCCGACGGCCCCGAGGCCGACGGCCGCGAACAACTGGGCGGCCAGGAAGGTCCAGTACCCGCCCGCGAGCACGGTCGCCGCGGTGCCGGCCGCCCAGATCAGCGTGCCGATCATCAGCACGGGTTTACGGTCTGTCCGGTCGCCGGCGTACGCCCACGCGACGGCGGCCACGGCGGTGACGAGGTAGCTGACGGCGGTGACCACGCCGAGGGCGCCCTCACCGACGCCGAGCGCGCGGCTGATGGGTGAGTAGAGGGGCGGGACGAGGCCGATCGCGACGTTGTCGAGCGAGGCCAGGACGATGAAGACGGCCACGCTGTAGACCCGATGCACGATCACACCCAACCATCGCCGTACGGGGCCGCGCCACTCGGGCGCTGGTCGGGGCCGGTGGTTCCACGAAATGTCGGACACTTCGTGATCCGACATTTCGGACTTATGCCCTGTCGGGTCATGTATCTGATAAGTCGCAATAGTTGACTGAGTTGGGGCGTGTGCGGCTTCTGTGCCGGCGCCAACGACGGTGCGCGGGCGGCGGCGCCGGGCGCTTCGGAACGGCGCTGCGGCTCCAGCAGCCATTCCCGCACCGGCGCCAACGACGGTGCACGGGATGGCGGCGCCGACCGCTTCGGATCGCATCCCGTGGCCGATGCGGCGAAACGGTCCCGCACCGGCGCCAAGGGCGGTGCACGGGGTGGCGGCGCCAGCAGCTTCGGATCGCATCCCGTGGCCGATGCGGCGAAACGGTGCCGCGACTCCGGCAGCCATTCCCGCACCGAATCCTCCAGGTGTACCGCGCCCTCGTCCGCCACTGGCCGCCCAGCGAGAGAATATGTTCGCCATATGCGCGTCCGCGTGGTCCGGGATCGTGGTTTCGGTCGTATTCTGGGATCATTGCTGGTATGGGGCAGATGCAGTTGTTCAGTTCTCGGGAATTGGCTGCTATGCGGGACCGGACGAAAGCCAGGAATTGGTGGCCTGGGAAGGATGAGTTCCGTCGGGAAGCGCAACGGCGGCGCGACTGGGGTTTGGTGAGACGGCATGCGGAGAAGCTGCGCCGCATCCACGGCCCCGCGGCGCCCGCGCCCGGAACATCAGCGCCTCCCGGTCAGAGCCCCGCAGAAGTCGCCCCGGCACAACCGCCTTCCGACCTCACCGGAAATGCCGGCCAGCCCACCGCGACAATACCCACGAGGCCGTCCGGGAAATCACCTCAGCCCACGACGGAAAATTGCGCCCGCGTCGGCATGAGACCCGGCGTCAAATTGCCTCAACGAGGCAATCGAACAGGCCGCGGTCGCGCAATTCTACCGAACCGGCCCATCGCCCGAACGCGTCATGCAGAGCGACCGCAGCGCGCTACCCGTGGCGCCCGGGCGCGCCACCGGTACACGGAATGCAGTGGCGGCGCGCCCCCGTGGTGCTGGGGCGCGGCGCCGGTACACGGAATGCAGTGGCGGCGCGCCCCCGTGGTGCTGGGGCACGGCGCCGCGCCTGCACGGAAAGCGGCGGCGCGCCCCCCGGGGGGTGGGGCGCGCCCGCCCAGCTGTGCCGGCCGCCGGGCAGGCCCGCTCGCCCCCG
>NZ_JBEPEH010000068.1:43352-47208 GCF_040300725.1 Dactylosporangium sp. NPDC000244 | reverse complement strand
ACCAGTAGCGCCACGGTGTGCCACGTGACCAGCGCCCAGAGCGTGTCCGTGGCCCGTCCCACCGTCAGCCCGGGCCGCAGCCGCCCGGACTCCGCGGCCTCGCGCACGAGCGTCTTGAGCCGCGCGCGGCGGGCCCGCTCGTGCCGCCGCCACGCCTCGCGCAGCACCGGCTCGGCGTGTGCCGCCTCCTCGAAGGCCCGCTCAAGAGGATACCGCCGCAGCAGCGCGCCCGCGGTGTCCTCCGGCCCCGGCGCCGCCTCGCCGCGGCGCACCGCGAGCAGCAGTAGACCCGGCTTGTCGGCGAGCGCGTAGACCGACTTCGGCGTGACCCCGGCCTCCTCCGCGACGGCCGCGATGGTCGTGCCGGCGTAGCCGTGCCGGGCGAAGAGACGCTCCGCCGCGGCCGCGATCGCCTCCCGCGTGAGTGCGGCCTGCGCCACACGACGGGGCGCGTAGTAATTTCTCACCGTGTTCGGTGCAGTCATGCTCACCTCATTTCATGGTGAGTGTATCGAATGTGGATCAGCAGTTGGGAGCGCTGGCACGTGCGGTACCAAAGCTGCCCCTTGCTTTTGAAGAGTCCAATGTGGACGAAATGTGTCCACCTGAGGGCTTCCTGAAATCTTGGTGAAACCCTTTGTTCACCGGCGGTTTGGTCGTAGTGTCTGTGTCGTTGCCGATCCCCTGGAGGTGATTCCCATGGCGAAGAAGTCCAAGAAGTCGAAGAAGGACAAGAAGAACAAGAAGAAGAAGTAACCTCTGAACAAGCGGTGGCCGAGGTCGGGGATTCCCTCGACCCGGCCCGCCCGCAGCACAGAGTGGCCCGCAGGGTTTACAACTGAGCGGTGAGCACACTCGACGGATACCTCGGCGCGGTCGTCGGCCGCCTCCAGGGCATCTTCGGCGGCCGGCTCGTCGGGGTGTACCCGGCCGGCTCGCTCGCCTTCGACGCCTACGTCCCCGGCCGCAGCGACGTCGACCTGCTGGCCGTCGCCGAGCGCCCGGCACCGGCCGAGATCGCGGCCGTCATCGCCGCGCTGGACCACGAGCGGCTGCCGTGCCCCGCCGCCGGCCTCGAGTTCGTCCTGTACGACCGGGCCACCCTCGCCGGGCTCTCCACCGAGGCCGGATTCGCGCTCAACCTGAACACGGGCGCGCAGCTGCCGCCGAAGGCCGAGACGGGCCCCGGCGACGGGCTCACCTTCTGGTACCCGATCGACCGCGACATGGTCCGCCAGCAGCGCCGCGCGCTCATCGGCCCGCCCTTCCCCGGCCTCGTGACCCGCGTGCGCTCGCGCGTGCTCCTGCCGGTCGTCGCCGAGTCGGTCGCCGCCCAGCTCGCCGGCCTCACGGACCACGGCGACAACGCGGTGCTCAACGGTTGCCGGGCGCTGCGGTACCACGCCGAGCACGCCTGGTCACCCAAGCGCGCCGCCGCCGCGTGGGCCGCCGAGCACCTGCCGTCCGAGGCCCCGGTGATCCGCGCCGCGCTCGCGAGCCACGCCGAGAGCCGCGACGCCGGCCGCACCGTCGACCGGTCCGCCGCCGAGTCGTTCCTGCAGAAGGTGCATGCCATCGTGGCCGCGCCCGGTTAGGGTGGCTCGGTGCATGTCGCCGACAGTCATGACCTCATCCAGGTCCACGGGGCCCGCGAGAACAACCTGAAGAACGTCAGCGTCGAGATCCCCAAGCGCCGCCTCACGGTGTTCACCGGCGTGTCCGGGTCCGGCAAGAGCTCGCTCGTCTTCGGCACCATCGCGGCGGAGTCGCAGCGGCTCATCAACGAGACGTACAGCGCGTTCGTGCAGGGCTTCATGCCGAGCCTCGCCCGGCCCGACGTCGACCTCCTCGAGGGGCTGACCACGGCCATCATCGTCGACCAGGAGCGGATGGGCGCGAACTCCCGCTCCACCGTGGGCACCGCGACCGACGCCAACGCCATGCTGCGGATCGTGTTCAGCCGGCTGGGCGAGCCGAGCGCCGGGCCGGCGTTCCACTACAGCTTCAACGTGCCCGCCGGGGCCTGCCCCCGCTGCGAGGGCATGGGCAACGTGACCGACATCGACCTCGACGAGCTGTTCGACAAGAACAAGTCGCTCGCCGAGGGCGCGATCACGGTCCCCGGGTACACCGTCGACGGCTGGCTGGTGCGCATCTTCGCCGCGTCCGGGTTCGTCGACGCGGACAAGCCGATCAAGGACTACACCGAGCAGGAGCGCCACGACTTCCTCTACAAGGAGCCGGTGAAGGTCAAGGTCGAGAGCATCAACATGACGTACGAGGGGCTCGTGCCCCGCGTGCAGAAGGCCTTCCTGCAGAAGGACAAGGAGGCCCTCCAGCCACACCTGCGCGCCTTCGTCGACCGGGCGGTCACCTTCACCGCCTGCCCCGAGTGCGGCGGCACCCGGCTCAACCAGGCCGCGCTCGCCTCGCGCATCGGCGGGGTGAACATCGCCGACGCGTGCGCGATGCAGATCAGCGACCTGGCCGAGTGGGTGCGCGGCATCGAGGACCGCTCGGTCGCGCCGCTGCTGGGCACGCTCCAGCGGACGCTGGACTCGTTCGTGGAGATCGGGCTCGGGTACCTCTCCCTCGACCGGCCGTCGGGCACCCTGTCCGGCGGTGAGGCCCAGCGCACGAAGATGATCCGGCACCTCGGGTCCTCGCTCACGGACGTGTCGTACATCTTCGACGAGCCGACCGTCGGCCTGCACCCGCACGACATCCAGCGCATGAACGGCCTGCTCCAGCGCCTGCGGGACAAGGGCAACACCGTGCTCGTGGTCGAGCACAAGCCGGAGACGATCGCGATCGCCGACCACGTCGTCGACCTCGGCCCCGGCGCGGGCGGGTCCGGCGGCACGGTGTGCTTCGAGGGCACCGTCGAAGGACTACGCCGCAGCGGTACTCTGACCGGCCGCCACCTGGACTATCGAGCCGGACTGCGGCCTCAGTTCCGCAAGCCTTCCAGTTTTCTGCAAGTGAGAGGCGCGAATACTCACAACCTGCGCGACGTCGACGTGGACATCCCGCTGGGCGTGCTCGTGGTCGTCACCGGTGTCGCCGGCTCCGGCAAGAGTTCGCTCATCCACGGCTCCATCCCCAAGAGCGCCGGCGTCGTCTCCGTCGACCAGGGCGCGATCCGCGGCTCGCGGCGCAGCAACCCGGCGACGTACACGGGCCTGCTCGACCCGATCCGCAAGGCCTTCGCGAAGGCGGGCGGGGTGAAGCCGGCCCTGTTCAGCGCGAACTCCGAGGGCGCCTGCCCGAACTGCAACGGCAACGGCGTCATCTACACCGACCTGGCCATGATGGCCGGCGTCGCCACGATCTGCGAGGAGTGCGAGGGCAAGCGCTTCCAGGCGTCCGTCCTGGAGTACCGCCTCGGCGGCCGCAACATCGCCGAGGTCCTCGCGATGCCGGTCACGGAGGCGCACGAGTTCTTCTCTACCGGCGAGTCGCGCATCCCGGCCGCGCACACGATCCTGTCCCGCCTGGCCGACGTCGGCCTCGGGTACATCAGCCTCGGCCAGCCCCTGACCACGCTCTCCGGCGGCGAGCGCCAGCGCCTGAAGCTCGCGATCCACATGGCCGAGAAGGGCGGCGTGTACGTCCTCGACGAGCCGACCACCGGCCTGCACCTCGCCGACGTGGAGCAGCTGCTGGGCCTGCTCAACAGCCTGGTCGACGCGGGCAAGTCGGTGATCGTCATCGAGCACCACCTGGCCGTGATGGCCTCGGCCGACTGGATCATCGACATCGGCCCCGGCGCGGGCCACGACGGCGGCACGGTCGTCTTCGAGGGCACTCCCGCCGATCTGGTCAAGGCCCGCTCCACGCTTACGGGCGAGCACCT
>NZ_JBEPEH010000068.1:0-43258 GCF_040300725.1 Dactylosporangium sp. NPDC000244 | reverse complement strand
GCACCTGGCGGGGTACGTGACGCCCGCGTGAGCGGCGCCACTGGCGCGGTCGTCTTCGAGGGCACTCCGGCCGATCTGGTCAAGGCCCGCTCCACGCTTACGGGCGAGCACCTGGCGGGGTACGTGACGCCCGCGTGAGCGGCGCCACTGGCGCGGTCGTCTTCGGGGGCACTCCGACCGATCTGGTCAAGGCCCGCTCCACGCTCACGGGCGAGCACCTGGCGGGATACGTGACGCCCGCGTGAGCGCCACCGCCGCCCGGGATCGCCGAAGGGTGGAGCGGCGCCTCGAGGTGCTGCGCCTGCCCGTCGTGCCAATGCGGCGGGCCGCGAGCCCGAGGCGTTCGGCGTCGGGCCCGACGGCCGCGCGCTCGCGGTGCGGGCGCACGACGAGCCCGGGCGGCGGCTCATCACCGTCCACGACGGCTGGTCCGGCCGGACAGCCTTGAGATCGGCCGCCTGAGCCTGCTGGCCGGCAGAGGCGACCTGCACACGTTCGAGCGCGGCGCCTGCTTCTCGATCGGACTGGACGACCTCACATGAGCGCGACGGTGACTCGGAGGCCCTCGCCGGGCAGTGCGGTCGCGGTGGCGTCTGGTTGGTCGATCGGGCTGGGCGGGCTCATGGGAACGTGACGGTGACTTGGAGGCCGCCGCCGGGTGGTGCGGTCGCGGTCAGGTCGGCGTGGTGGGCGTTCGCGATGGCCCGGACGATGGCCAGTCCGAGGCCGTAGCCGTCCTTCGTGGTGCGAACGCGCTGGGCGCCGAGGCGCTGGAACGGCTGGAAGAGGCGGTCCAGCTCATCCTCCGGCACGACGGGGCCCGTGTTCTGCACGCTCAGCGTCGCGCGGCGGCCGGTCACGCCGGTCGTGACCGTCACCGTGCCGCCCGGCACGTTGTGCTTCGCGGCGTTGTCGACGAGGTTCGCGACCAGGCTCTCCACCAGGTCCGCGGCGCCCTTCGCCGGGGCCGCGTCCAGGCTCGTGGTCAGCGTCAGACCCTCGAGCGGGCGGTCGGCCAGGACGCGGCGGGCCACCTCGGCCAGGTCCAGCGGCAGCGCGTCCTCCACGCCCTGCTCGCCCGTCGCCAGGGTCAGCAGCGAGTCGATCAGCCTCGCCTGGGACTCGCCGAGCGTCAGCACCTCGCGGGCGGCCGCACGCAGGTCGGCGGGGGAGGCCTCGGGATCGGCGAGGGTCACCTGGAGCAGGGCGCGCTGGGCGGTCAGCGGTGTGCGCAGCTCGTGCGAGGCGTTCGCGACGAAACGGCGCTGGGCCGCGAAGGACGCCTCGAGGCGGGCGAACAGGTCGTCGAGGGTCTCGGCCAGCTCGGCGAACTCGTCGCTGCGGCCCATCTCGCCGAGCCGGCGATGCAGGTTCGTGGCGGAGATGTCCCGGGCGGTGTCGATCATGATTCGCAGCGGGCGCAGGAAGAGGCCGGAGACCTGCCAGCCGAGGACGACTGCGATGACCAGCATGGAGAACATCGAGAACACCACGAGCTTGATGAACGCGGGAGTCTGCTCCGACTCGATGCCGCCCAGCGGGGCCTGACCATCGCCGACCGGCGACGACACCCTCGTCCCGAGCAGCGGGATGAGCAGGAGCACGAGGCCGGACACCAGGAAGGGACCCGCGTAGAGGAACGTCAGCTGGCGGCGGACCGTCCAGCGCCAGTTCATGCGCCAGTTCGTAAGCCAGTTCATCAGCCAGTTCATGAGCCACTCTATGCGCCACCTCATGCCGGACCGACCCGATAGCCGGCCTCGCGCACGGTGTGGATGACGGGCGGGTCGCCCAGGCGCCCCCGCAGCCGCCGGACCGTCGTCTTCACCGCGGTCGTGAACGGGTCGGCAGCCTCGTCCCAGACGCGCTCGAGCAGCTCCTCCGCGGACACCGGGCGGCCGCCCGCGGCCATCAGGCACTCCAGCACACCGAACTCCTTCGGGCTCAGCTCCAGCCGCCGCCCGTCGCGGGTGGCGGCGTGCCGGGCCGGGTCCAGGGTCAGGTCGCCGACGGTCAGCACCGGCGGCAGCGCCGTGGTCGGGCGGCGGGCGAGGGCGCGGATGCGGGCCACGAGCTCGTCGAAGTCGAACGGCTTGGGCAGGTAGTCGTCGGCGCCGAGGCCGAGGCCCTGGATGCGGTCGCGGACGGTGCCCGCGGCGGTGAGCATCAGCACCCGGCTGGCCTGATGGCGCTCGACGATGTGCCGGCACACCGTGTCGCCGGCGACGCCGGGCAGGTCGCGGTCGAGGATGACGAC
Source organism: Dactylosporangium sp. NPDC000244 (assembly GCF_040300725.1). Lineage (NCBI taxonomy): Bacteria > Bacillati > Actinomycetota > Actinomycetes > Micromonosporales > Micromonosporaceae > Dactylosporangium > Dactylosporangium sp. NPDC000244. Next base: position 41,001 of record NZ_JBEPEH010000068.1, on the reverse strand, counting down.
GTCATACCGCGTCACCGCCAGCTTCTCCAGCGCCTCCGCCCCGTCGAGGACCACGTCCACGGCCAGGCCCTCGCGGCGCAGGCCGGTGCCGATGGTCCGGGCCAGGATCTCGAAGTCTTCCACGACGAGCACGCGCATGCGTCCACGATGCCAGGCCGCCGGTGTCAACGCGGTGACAGCCGACGACACCGGGCTGCCACCGCCCGCCGCGTAGAACCGAACCATGCATGACGCCACCATCACCGTCGACGGGCTGCGCAAGCGGTTCGGCCCCACCCTGGCCCTCGACGGCATGACCTTCACCGTGCGGCCCGGGCGCGTCACCGGGTTCGTCGGGCCGAACGGGGCCGGGAAGTCGACCACCATGCGGGTGATCCTCGGGCTCGACGCGGCCGAGGAGGGACGCGCGCTCGTCGGCGGGCGGCCGTATCGGGGCCTTGCCCGGCCCCTGTGCCACCTCGGCTCGCTGCTGGACGCCGCTGCCCTGCAGCCGGGCCGGACCGCCCGCAACCATCTGCTCTGGCTCGCCCACTCGCAGGGCCTGCCGGGCCGCCGCGCCGACGAGGTGCTGGAACTGGCCGGCCTCGGCGGCGTCGGACGGCGGCGGGCCGGCGGCTTCAGCCTCGGCATGCGCCAGCGCCTCGGGATCGCCGCGGCGCTGCTCGGCGACCCGCCCGCGCTGATGCTCGACGAGCCGTTCAACGGGATGGACCCCGAGGGCATCATCTGGATGCGCACATTCCTGCGCGACCTGGCCCGCGAGGGCCGGGCGGTGCTCGTCTCCAGCCACCTCATGAGTGAGCTGCAGGGGACCGCGGACCACGTGGTCGTGGTCGGCCGCGGGCGCGTCATCGCCGACGCCGCAGTGGCCGAGCTGCTGGCCGGGGCCGCCAACGGGAGGATCGTCGTGCGCTCCTCCGCGATCGACCGGGCTTCGGCCGTACTGCGTGAGCACGCCGAATCCGTCCTGCCCAACGGCGACGGCACGCTCACGGTCACCGGAGCGGCCGCCGAGGAGGTCATCGCGCGGCTGACCGCGGCGGGCGTGCCGTTCTCCGAGGTCTCCGCGCACCGCGCCACGCTCGAGGACGCCTACCTCGACCTGACCCGCGACGCGGTCGAGTTCCGCGCCGCCGCCCCCGGGGAGGCACGATGACCTTCGCACGCGTCCTGCACGCCGAGTGGACGAAGCTGCGCACCGTGCGCGGCTGGGTGCTCGGCCTGCTCGCCGGGGCCGCGGTCATCCTCGCGCTCGGCCTCACGCCCAGCCGCGGCGGCTCCTGCGACGTCTCCGACTGCACCCCGGCGCACGGGCCCGAGGGGCAGGCGGTCGCCGACCAGTTCACCTACGTGCACCGCACCCTCACCGGCGACGGCAGCATCACCGCCCGGGTCGCGGACCTCACCGGGCGGCTGCCGGCGTTCGACGGCGCGCAGACGCGCGACGGGCTCGCGCCGTGGGCCAAGGCCGGCCTGATGATCAAGGACGGCACGAAGGCCGGTTCCGCGTACGCGGCGGTGATGCTGACCGGCGAGCACGGGGTGCGGCTGCAGTGGAACTACGTGCACGACGAGGGCGTCGACGCCGGCGCGAAGGTCAAGCCGCAGCCGGTGTGGCTGCGCCTGACCCGCGCCGGTGACACCGTCACGGCCGAGAAGTCCGCCGACGGCACGGCGTGGGTGGCGGTCGGCTCGGCCCGGCTGCCGGGGCTGCCGGCGACCGTCACGGCCGGGATGTTCGCGACCTCGCCGCAATACTCCGAGCAGGTCAACGAGTCCGTCGTGCTCTCCGGCGTCTCCGGCGCGCCGAGCACCGCCACCGGCACGTTCGAGCATCCGGTGACGACCGGCACCTTCTCGGCGGACTGGGAGGGCCCGCCCGGCGGTGCGGCGCCGGAGCCGGCCGGAACCGGTGCGCCGGACGGCGCGCGGGCTCGTTCGGAGGGGCCGCAGACGGGCGCCGCGCCGACCGCGGACGGCTGGACGGTGACCGGCTCCGGGGACATCGCGCCCGCCGTCTCGGGCGCGGCCGGGGGCAGCGTGACGATCAGCCAGACGCTCGTCGGGACCTTCCTCGGGCTGATGTTCGTGGTGGTGGTCGGGGCGGTGTTCGTCGCGGGGGAGTACCGTCGCGGCCTGATCCGCACCTCGCTCGCGGCCGCCCCGCGCCGGCTGCACCTGCTCACCGCCAAGGCCCTCGTGCTCGGCGGCGCCGTGTTCGGGCTCGGGCTGGCCGCGGCCGCGGTCGTGGTCGCCTTCGGCCCGCGGGTGCTGCGCGGCAACGGGGCCGCGGTCGCGTACGCCTCGGCGGCGACACAGGTGCGGGTCGTGGCCGGCACCGCGCTGCTGCTGGCCCTGTGCGCGGCGCTCGCGGCCGGGTTCGGGGCGCTGCTGCGCAAGGGCGTCACCGCGGTCACCGTCTCGATCGTCGTGATCGTGCTGCCGTATCTGCTGTCGGTCACGGTGCTGCCGCTGCGCGCGAGCGACTGGCTGCTTCGGGTGACACCGGCCGCGGCGTTCGCGCTGCAGCAGAGCGAGCCGCGCTGGGACCAGGTCGACAACATCTACTCGCCCGCGGACGGGTACTTCCCGCTGCCGGCGTGGGGCGGGCTGGCCGTCCTCGCCGTGTGGGTCGCGGTAGTGCTCGGCGGCGCGGGGTACCGGCTGCGGCGGAGGGACGCATGAGGACCGCCCTGCACGCCGAGTGGACGAAGCTGCGCACGTCGCCTGGCAGCTGGTGGCTGCTGGTGGGGGTCGCGGCGGCCACGATCGCGCTGAGCGCCCTCGCCGCCGTGGCGGTGTCGTGCCGGGCCGGCTGCACCGCCGACCTGCCGAAGGTCTCGCTGACCGGGGTGCAGCTCGGGCAGGCCGTGGTCGCGATCCTGGCGGCGCTGGTGATCGGCAACGAGTACACCACCGGCATGATGCGGGTCAGTCTCGCCGCCGTGCCCGGGCGCACCCGGCTGCTGGCGGCCAAGGCGCTGGTGCTGCTCGCGACCACCTCGGTCGCGGCGGTCGCCGGCGTCGCCGGGTCGGTGCTGGCGGGCCGGGCGCTGCTGCCCGCGCACGCGTTCGTGTGGCGGCCGGTGGTCGGGTCGGTGCTGTATCTCGAGCTCGTCGCGCTGCTCGGGCTCGGCCTGGCCGCGGCGGTGCGCAGTCCGGCGGGCGCGGCCGGGATCGTGCTGGCGCTGCTGTACGCGTGGCCGATCGTCGCCCGCGCGGTGACCGACAAGGCGTGGTCGCGGCGGCTCGACCAGCTCGGCCCGGGGACCGCCGGCACCGCGGTGCAGGCCACGAAGGACCTGGCTTCGCTGCCGATCGGGCCCTGGGCCGGGCTCGGGGTGCTGGGGCTGTGGGCGCTGGGCGCGCTGGTGCTCGGCTGGCTGCTCCTGGTGCGCCGCGATGCGTAGGCCGCATTCTGCGATGGCGCCGGCGCGATCGACCGGGGCGGGGCGTAACGGTGCTTGGCTGGCTGCTCCTGGTGCGCCGCGATGCGTAAGGCCGCCCCGTCCTGCCGCTCATGCCGCCCGCGCGCACCCCGCGAAGGCCCCGCTACGAAAGGCCCGGATACGACATGACAGGGCCTAAAGGTGCTCGGCGAAGAAGTCGGCGGTCGTCTTCGCCGCGTGGGCGACCTGGGGCTCGTTGTCGTACAGGTCGATGTGCCGCTCGCAGTCGAGCCACTCGATGCGCTTCGGACCCGCAGCCCGCTCGAACAGGCGGGCGGCGAGGTCCGGGGAGCAGTAGGCGTCGACCTTGCCGTGCACGACCAGCAGCGGGGTGCGGCCCAGCAGCGGCGCGGCGCCGAGTGCGTCGAACGTCATCAGGCTGTGCAGCGAGCCGCGGGTCACCCGGTTCTCCCACGTCGGGGCGGCTGAGCGGGCGGTGCCGTAGTAGGCCCACGGCTCGTCGCCGCCCATGGCCGCCTCCCCGCCGTCCTCCGCCACGGCCGGGATGAGCTCGTCGTAGCGCTCGACGAAGGTGCGCAGGGCGGCGCGGTAGCCGTCGGAGAGCTCGGGGCTGTTGTAGCCGCCCGCGATCCCGGCGACCGCCCGCACGCGCGGGTCCTGGGCCGCCGCCCGCACCGCGTAGCCGCCGCCGAGACACACGCCCAGCAGCCCGATGCGGTCCGGGTCGACGGCCGGGTGGGCGGCGAGCGCGGAGACCGCGGCGCGCAGGTCGGCGAGCTTGCCCTGGGTGTCCTCGTGACCTCGCCGGCCGCCGCTGGCCCCGAAGCCGCGGTGGTCGAAGGCGAGCGTGACGAACCCGGCCTCGGCGAGCCGCTGCGCGTACGTGCCCGCGACCTGCTCCTTGACCCCGGTGAACGGGCCGGTGACCGCGAGGGCCGGAAGCGCGCGGCCGCCGCGGGGGATGCGCAGGTGCCCGCTGAGCGCTATGCCTTCACTGACAAATGCAAGTGCTTCAAGGTGTACTGCCATGGGGCGACGATAGGCTTGCCGGCGGTACCGATGAAGAAGGCACTTTGCGGTGCCCATGCCGGCCGGAGGACCGATGGCGCTGGTGATCCCCGACGTCCTCGACGAGACGTGCGCGACGCGGCAGGCCCTCGAGCGGCTCGCCGCCAAGTGGCGCGTCCTGCTCATCTACGCCCTGGCCGCGGGGCCGCAGCGGCACGCGGAGCTGCGCCGGCGCGTCCCCGGCATCACGCAGAAGGTGCTGACCGAGACCTTGCGCGGCATGGAGGCCGACGGGCTGGTCGAGCGGCGGGTGCTCAGGGAGGCCGCGCCGCAGCACGTGGAATACGCCCTCAGCCCGCTCGGCAAGACGCTCGAGGGGCCGCTGCAGGCCATCTGCGACTGGGCGTCGATGAATGTTACACCGTCACCATCGCCCTGAGCTGCACGTTCAGGTCCCCGTCCCATCGACCGGCGGAAAACTGTCGTACCCCCAGCCTAAGGTCCGGGGCATGCGCCGCCCCGCCCTCATCGCCGCCCTCGCCGCCGCCTCGGCCGCCGCCGCCACGCTCGTCGGCGTGCTGCCGGCCGCGGCCGCCGAGCCTTATCTCGACCCGAGCCTGCCCGTCGCGCAGCGGGTCGCGGACCTGATGTCGCGGATGAGCCTCGACGAGAAGCTCGGGCAGATGACCCAGGCCGAGCGCGGCTCCGCGTCCGCCGCCGACGTCACCAACTACCGGCTCGGCTCGATCCTGTCCGGCGGCGGCTCCGCTCCCTCGCCGAACACCGCGAGCGCCTGGGCCGACATGACCGACGCCTTCCAGCGCGGCGCCCTCGCCACCCCGCTGAAGATCCCGATCCTCTACGGGTCGGACGCGGTGCACGGGCACAACAACGTCGTCGGCGCGACGATCTTCCCGCACAACATCGGCCTCGGCGCCACCCGCGACCCCGCGCTGGCCCAGCAGGTCGGCCGGGCCACGGCCGACGAGGTCAAGGGCACCGGGGTGCACTGGACGTTCTCGCCCTGCGTGTGCGTGGCCCGCAACGACCGCTGGGGCCGCACCTACGAGTCGTTCGGGGAGAAGCCCGAGCTGCCCGTGTCGATGGCGACGATCATCGACGGATACCAGTCCGGCGGCGTGCTCGCGACGGCCAAGCACTACGTCGGCGACGGCGGCACCACCGGCGGCGTCGACCAGGGCGACACCCAGATCTCCGAGGCCGAGCTGCGGGCCGTGCACCTGCCGCCGTTCCAGGAGGCGATCCGCCGGCACGTGGCCTCGGTGATGGTCTCGTTCTCCTCGTTCAACGGGCAGAAGCTGCACGGCAACGACTACCTGCTCAACGGCGTGCTGAAGGGCGAGCTGGGCTTCGACGGGTTCGTCGTGTCCGACTGGAACGGCATCGACCAGATCGAGGGCGGCGAGGGCTTCACCGCCTCCGAGGTCCGCCGGGCGGTCAACGCGGGCATCGACATGGTGATGGTGACGAGCGCGTGGAAGCAGTTCATCGACGTCCTGCGCGGCGAGGTCCAGGCCGGGCGGGTCACCACGGCCCGCATCGACGACGCGGTGCGCCGGATCCTCACGAAGAAGTTCGAGTTCGGGCTCTTCGAGCACCCGTTCGCCGACCGGACGCTGACCGGCACCGTCGGCAACGCCGCGCACCGCACCGTCGCCCGGCAGGCCGTGCGCGAGTCGCAGGTGCTGCTCAAGAACACCGGGGTGCTGCCGCTGGCCAGGAGCGGCAAGATCTTCGTGGCCGGCAAGAGCGCCGACAACATCGGGCTGCAGAGCGGTGGCTGGACGGTCAGCTGGCAGGGCGCGTCCGGCAACACGACGCCGGGCACCACGATCCTGCAGGGCATTCGCGCCTCGGCCGGGTCGTCGGCGACGGTGACGTACAACGCGTCGGGATCCGGCATCGACCGCAGCTACAACGTCGCCGTCGCGGTGATCGGGGAGACGCCCTACGCCGAGGGCCAGGGCGACCGCCCGAACTCGCTCGGTCTCGACGCGACCGACCTCGCGACCCTCAACACCCTCAAGGCCTCCGGCGTGCCCGTGGTGGTCGTGCTGGTCTCCGGCCGCCCGCTGGACATCGCCGCGCAGCTGCCGGACTGGAGCGGCCTGGTCGCCGCGTGGCTGCCCGGCACCGAGGGCGCCGGCGTGGCCGACGTGCTCTTCGGCGACTACGCCCCGACGGGCAAGCTGCCGATGACGTGGATGCAGTCGGCGTCGCAGGAGCCGATCAACGACGGCGACGGCAAGACCCCGCTGTTCGCCTACGGCTACGGCCTGACGTATGCCACGACGCCGCCGCCGAGCGCGCCGGGCCAGCCGGGCACCCCCACGGTCTCGGCCGTGACCAGCACCTCGGCCACGCTGACGTGGACCGCCCCGGCGACGGGCACGGCCGCGGCGTCCTACCGCGTCTACCGCGGCGACACGCTGCTGGCCACGGTCGCGTCGACCGCCTACCAGCTGACCGGCCTGACCCCGACCACGACCACGTCCTACACCGTGGTGGCGGTCGACTCGGCGGGCCGCACGGGCCCGGCCTCGGCCGCGGCGACGGTGACCACCCCGCCGGCCACGACCACGCCGCCGCCGACGAGCACGCCGCCGCCGTCGGCCGCGTGCGCCGTGACGTACTCCGTGAACGACTGGGGCGGCGGCTTCACCGGCACCGTGTCGGTGAAGAACGCGGGCAGCTCCACGATCAACGGCTGGACGCTGGGCTTCACGTTCCCGGGCAACCAGAAGGTGTCCCAGGGCTGGTCGGCCACGTGGACGCAGTCGGGCGCGGCGGTGACCGCGAAGAGCGAGGCGTGGAACGGCACGCTGGCCCCGGGCGCGTCGCAGTCGGCCGGCTTCAACGCGACCTATACCGGCGCCAACCCGCGCCCGGCGTCCTTCACCGTGAACGGCGCCGCCTGCACCGTCTCGTAGGCTCGCGGCTCGTGGGCTCGCGGCTCGTGGGCTCGCGGCTCGTGGGCGCTCGGATCGGGGAGCTCGCCGACCGAGCGCCATGGGCGGCGCTGGAGTTCGCCGACTGCGGGCGGGTGACCCGCTGGGCCCGAAGCGGCCTTCGACGCCTATTCGCACCTCTGGCGTCTGGTCGGCGACGGGTCCGGTCCGCGATGGACGTCGTCACCGCTGCGTGCTGCTGGCTGGCGGGAGCGCCGCGAGGATCGCGGTGTTCAGCTCGCCGTTGTTGTTCGCCGCACCGGCGGCGCCGGTGAGATTGGCCGACAGCAACCGCGTCATCACCGTGCTGAACAGCGCGAACCCGAGCGCCACACCGAGCTGCTGATTGAACCGCGGCGACGTGATTGGCCGGCGGTCAGGCCGCGGCCGACCTGCAGGTAGCCGCCGATGTAGCACAGGCCGCCCGCGATACCCATCCCGGTGGACAACGACACCGGCATCATCACTCGCAGTACCGGATGGCGCAGCAACCGCAACGGCAGCAACGGATCCGCCGCGGTCAGCACTCGCCAGACGAACCCGCCGAGCAGGAGCAGGCCGCCGGCGCCGAGCAGGATGATCGTGCCGGAGCTCCACGGGTACTTCTTGCCGCCCCAGTCGGCCACCAGCAGTAGCCCGGCCGCGGCGCCCGCGATCAACACGGCGCCATAGAGCGCTTTCGCGCTGCCTCCCCCGGCTCCGCCGCCTCCGCCGCTCATGGGTTCCCTCCAGATCGGTGTTCCGCCATGAACAGAGGGATGGGGCGAAACTTATGATCGGGCAATAAGTAGGAGAAATCTATTTTTGTGATCGGTTAAGGCCGGTTGGTAGGATGCTGCGCATGGCTGAGGTGATGGGGCTCCGCGAGCGCAAGAAGCAGCGCACGCGCGAGGCCATCTCCAGGGCGGCCATCACGCTGTTCCTCCAGAACGGATACGACCAGGTCTCGGTCGCCCAGGTGGCGCAGGCCGCGGAAGTGTCCAAGATGACGGTGTTCCACTACTTCCCGGCCAAGGAGGATCTGGTCCTCTATCAGAGCCGGGACCACTTCGAGGAGACCGCGAAGATCGTCCGGACCCGGCCGCCGGGGCAGTCCCCGCTGGGCGCGCTGCGCGCGCACTTCCTGGCCGGCCTCGCCGAGCGCGACGCCTCCACCGGGCTGTGCAACGACGAGGACTATCTGGTGTTCCAGCGGATGATCCACTCCACGCAGAATCTCAGGCTGGGCATGACCGTGCAGCTGTGGCGCAGTGAGGAGAGCCTGGCCTCGGCGATCGCCGAGGCCATCGGCGCGGATCCCGGCGGCATCGTGCCGCGGGTTGCCGCCCGGCAGGTGCTGGTCGTCCAGCAGACCCTCGTCGGCGACAACCTGCGGCGGATCCTCGCCGGCGAGAACCCCGACGACATCTACGAAAGTGCCACCGCCGCGGCCAGGACAGCGTTCGACCTCCTGGAGAAGGGCCTCTCCATCTGCGGTCTCGCGACGGGCTGACCCCGGCCTGGAGGTTCACAGTGGACAACGGCCATGATCCGGCCCCTGGGACGCGGTTTCCTATAGCTCGCGGGCCGCCGAACACGCCCATGCGACGGGTCCGTGGGCCGATGTCGATCGAGGCCCAGAAGCCCTTCCGTGCGCGGCTGAACTCAGACGAGCAGGCGCGCCTTGATGGCGGCGATGTCGGCGTCGGTGAGCATGAGGCCGCTGTGCAGGTACGCGTTGAAGCCGCCGTAGATGTGGTTCATCTCGGCGAAGGCGGCCCGCAGCCAGGCCACCTGCACCGCGTCCGAGCGGCCCAGGTAGGTGTTGCTCAGCAGGAAGTCGGCCTCGACCGTCGCCATCGGCACGCCCAGCAGGGTCAGCAGCACCGCCGTGGCCCAGCCGGTGCGGTCCTTGCCGGCCGAGCAGTGGTACACCACCCCGCCCGAGGTGTTGGTCGCGACCGCGCGCAGCGTGTCGCGGAAGGCGTAGTCGGCGCCGACGAAGTTCACCATGAACGGGTAGCCGATCGACTGGCCGAGGTCGGAGGAGCCCGAGAGCAGCCCGGCCGCGATCGCCGCCGCCAGGGTCAGCGCCGCGTTGTCGTGGAAGCGGATGCCGTGGCTGAGCGAGGCGACGTCGGCGACCTGGTAGGCAACCCCGGCCGGGGCGTGGTCCGGCTCGTCGGAGCGCTCGACCGCGTTGCGCAGGTCGACGTCGCGGGTGATCCCGTGGGCGACGACGGCCTGCCACTCGGCGGCGGTGAGATTGGCCAGCTTGTTGGAGCGGAACACCACGCCGGTGCGCACGGTGCGCCCGTCGGCGGTGGCGTAGCCGCCCACGTCGCGGAAGTTGGTGGCGTTGGCCAGGCCGAGCGACCGTTCCCAGGTCGCCGCGGGCGCGGCCTGTGCCGGCGTGGCGATGGCGGCGCCGGCCAGCAGCGCCGCCGCGAGGGCCAGGGAGGCCCGGCGAGTGATCGTCATGGACCTGACCCTCGACCTTGGCAGTGACGGGCGTCTATCGCCGGGGGTACGGGCGGATGACGTTCACACGACGCAGAGCTCGTTGCCCTCCGGGTCGAGGAGCACGACATGGTCGGGGCGGCCCTCGAGGTCGAACACGGCCTGCTCGGTCGCGCCGGCCGCGATCAGCCGGTCGGCCTTCGCCCGGACCTTGGGCCAGCGCTCCTCCCACTGGGTCGCCCGGCCGCCGCCGACCTGCACGTCGAGGTGGATGCGGTTCTTCGCGGTCTTCGGCTCCGGCACCTTCAGGAACGAGATCCGCGGGCCGGCGCCGCTCGGGTCCTCGATCGCGGCGCCGTCGTCCCACTCGTCCTCGGGCACCTCGAAGCGGATCAGCCACTGCTCCCAGCTGTCGAACCCGGCGGGCGGGGCGGCCGGGACGTAGCCGAGGGCCTCGCACCAGAAGGCGGCCAGCGCGCCCGGCGCGGCGCAGTCGAACGTCAGGGTGAACGGCGTCGTCATACATCGGAAGTGTGCCGGGCTTGATAGGCAAGCCGCGACTTGCCTATGCTGTCGGGGTGACGATCCGAATCAACCTGGCGAGCGTGTTCGTGACCGACCAGGCCGCGGCCCTGCGCTTCTACACCGAAATCCTCGGCTTCGTGAAGAAGACCGACATCCCCATGGGCGGCGGCGTCAGCTGGCTCACCGTCGTCTCCGCCGACCAGCCCGACGGCGTCGAGCTGGTCCTCGAGCCGTCCGGGCACCCGGCCGTCGCGCCGTTCCGCGAGGCCCTCGTCAGCGACGGCATCCCGTGGACGTCCTTCGCGGTCGAGGACGTCCAGGCCGAATACGACCGGCTGGTCGCCGCCGGCGTGGTGTTCACCCAGCCGCCGACCGACATGGGGCCCGTGACCACCGCGGTGTTCGACGACACCTGCGGCAACCTGATCCAGATCGCGGCCCAGAAGTGAACGGGCGCTCCGGTGGGGAGCCGGAGCGCCCGGCACCTCACGACAGCGTGATCGCGTCCAGCTCGGCGTAGCCGGTGCCGCCCGCGAAGGACGGCGCACCCTTCGCGAGGCGGATGGTGTTGTACCCCGCGTTGAGCGAGACCGACACGTTCACGGACGCGCCGAAGGAGCCCCACGCGCCCGTCGCCGGGTAGCTGACGGTCGACCAGCCGCCGCCGTTGTACGCCAGGCCCTGTGTCGCGGTCGCGCCCGTCCCGTTCGCGTAGCGGATGTTCATCGTGTACGACCGGGTCTGCGGGACGTTGACGATGAAGTCCACGAACGCGTCGTTGCGGCTGTTGGCCGAGCCGTCGATCTGCCCGACGTAGCCACCCGCCGACGCCGAGGAGGACGAGAACCGGTTGGCGTTGACGACCGCCGCGTTCTCGGCCTCGTACCGCTGCTGCCAGGTCGCGATCCCCGACGTGGGCGTGATGAGCAGCTGGTAGGCCGCCCACGCGTCCATCCCGCTCACCGGCACGCTGATCGCGCCGCCGGAGACGGTGTATGTGGCGGTGGACACCGTCGTCGGCGCGCTCTGGTTGGTGGTGCGGCCGGTGGTGCCCGTGCGCGAGAGCGTCACCCGCACCTGGGAGCCGAGCGCGCCCAGGCCGGTGACGCGCACGGTGTTGGCGCCGCTGTCGCCGCCGAAGACGACGTTGACGAACTTGCGGGTCGGGTCGTAGGCGGCGACCCCCTCCAGCCAGGAGCCCGGCACCGTCTGCACGATGTTGCCGGCCATGTCGCCGTACCACTTGTAGGCCCAGTAGGACGCCGTCGGCGCGTTGTTGTAGAGCAGCCCGTTGAGCGTGCCGGCCTCGTACCAGTACGCGCGCTCGGCGTCGCGGATGCCGTAGCGCTCGAAGACCGCCATGTAGCGCACGGCCACGCTCGGGATGTCGACCTGGCTCGGCGAGGCGTACTCGTTGATCGAGATCGGCCGCGGGGAGATGCCCAGCGACGACTCGATCGCCCGGTAGTCGGCCACGTGCGCGCCGACGTTGAGGTAGCTGTCGTTGTCCAGCTCGTGCCAGACGATCACGTCCGGCACCGTGTTCGTGTTCTTCGCGTTGGTGAGGAAGTCCACCATCCAGCCGTGGTTGTAGATCGAGTGGCTCGGCCCGACGATGGGGGTCACCGAGTCCAGCGACCGCACGAGCTGGAAGGTGCGGGTCCAGCCGGCGTTGAACGAGCCCGCCGAGGCGGTGTTCCACGTCCAGTCGGGCTCGTTCCACAGCTCGTAGCCGTCGACGTTGGTCACGCCGGTCGCGTTGACCCGCGCCTGCACCATGGTGCGGACCTTCGACTCCCAGTCCGCCCAGCTCACCCAGCGGTACGGGAAGTTCGGGTAGATGTCCGGCAGCCGGTAGAACTGCCGCGCGCCGGCGCTGGTCACCTTGCCCGCGACCTGCAGGCCGTCGCAGCAGGGCTGGGTGGCGCCGTTGCCGAGCTGCTGCCCGCCGGGCGGGGGCTGGGTGAAGTGGTTCATCCGCAGCGGGTACAGCTGGGCCAGCGGCGGCTTGGTGCCGGTGTCGACGCCGTAGAGACCGCCCGACGCCACCTGGGTGACGGGCCGCACGACGGTGCCGACGTTGACGGTGAGGGTGTTGCCGGCCGCGTGGGCCGGGCCGGCGAAGACGCCGGTGGTGACGAGAGTGGTCAGGATCGCCGTGGCGGCGGCTGTTCGGATGCGCACTGCATCACCTCGGGGTGTTATGGGATGAGCGGAATCCAGACCCGCATGGGTCCGGGGCCGCGGTTGGCCCACAGGAAATAGGGGATGAAGGCCGCAAAGTCCCGAACGGACAGCGCGACCGGGGCGAGCGGGTGGTCGCGCCTGAGCTCGATCGGGGCCTCGGGGTCGAGGTAGAGGTCTTCGAAGTAGCGGCCGGGCACGTCGGCGTGCTCGAGGCAGTAGACGATCGGGCCGCGGGCGAGGGCGGCGGTGCCCCGGACGGCGTCGACCCGCGGATGAGGGCGCACGAGCCGGGGCGGCATGGGCAGGACGAGCTCGACCCGATCGCCGGCTTTCCAGACGCGTTCGAGACGGATCCACCCATCCTCCACAAAGGACAGTGGCGCGCCGTTGACGGTCACGCGGGCGTCGGTGCACCACGAGGGCACGCGCAGGGTGAGCGTCCAGGGGTCGCCGGTGGCCTCCGTGAACGTCAGTGCGACGGTCTCGTCCCAGGGGTACTCGGTGGCCGCGGAGATCGTGTGGCCGCCGGCGGTGTAGGTGCCGGGGGAGTACAGGTGCAGCTGCAGGCCTTGGTCGCCGCCGGTGGCCGCGTAGGTGTGCAGCGACGCCATCAGCCGCGCGAGGTTCGGCGGGCAGCAGGCGCAGCGGTACCACGGCAGCCGGGCGCCCGGGGCGTCCTCGTCCGAGCCGTCGTGCCCGGTGCGCAGCTGCAGCGGGTTGGAGTAGAAGAACGCGGTGCCGGACTGCGACGTGCTGCCGGCGATGCCGTTGAACAGCAGCCGCTCCATCTCGTCGGCGTAGCGGGCCCGGCCGGTGGCCAGCAGCAGCCGCCAGGCCCAGTGCAAGGAGCCGATCGCGGCGCACGTCTCGGCGTAGGCGCGGTCCGGCGGCAGCTCGTACGGGTCGCCGAAGGCCTCGTCGCGGTGCCGGGAGCCCTGCCCGCCGGTGAGGTAGGTCTTGGACTCCAGCGCCGAGTCCCATAGGCGCTCGGCGGCCCGCAGCAGCTCGCTGTCGCCGGTCTCGACGGCCACGTCGACGGCGCCGGCGAGGAGGTACACCTGCCGCACGACGTGCCCGGTGACATCGGGGGCGTCGCGCACCGGCACGTGGTCCTGGTAGTAGGCGCGCTGGCCGAACCGGCTCTCCGGGCCCAGCAGCCCGTGGCCGCGGCGCTGCACGAGCAGGGCGGCGAGGTCCAGGTAGGGCCGGTGCCCGGTGACGCGGAACAGCTCGACGAGCGCGGTCTCGATCTCGGGGTGGCCGTCCACCGCCTCCTCGCCGCCGGCCCCGAAGCGCTCGACGAGCAGGTCGGCGAAGCGGCGCGCGACCCCGAGCAGCTGCTGGGCCGCCGGGTCGTCCGGGGCGCAGCGGGCCCCGGCGACCGCCGCCTGCACGAGGTGGCCGGCGGTGTACATCTCGTGGCTGGACGGCAGCTCGGCCCACTGGCGGTGCCGCTCGCCGGCCTGGAAGTACGACACCAGGTACCCGTCGGGGTCCTGGACCTTCGCCAGCAGCTGCGCGGTCTCGGCCACGAACGCCGCGAACCCGCCGTCCCACAGCGCGGCCTCGAGCGTCTTGTGCACATCGGTGTCGGCGAACCAGTAGCCCCGGTGCGGGCCGTCGAAGTCGCCCGTGACCCGGCGCAGGTTGTCGAGGTTGCCGTGCGCGTGCAGCTGCTCGACGCAGTGCGGCAGCGTGGCCGCGCGGTTGCGCTCCTGCCAGCCGCCGAGCAGGCCGCCGCGGTCGAACCGGACGGCATCGGCGGGCAGGGGGCGCAGCGCGCTGATCGCCCGGTCGGTGGGCACGGCGGGGCCGAGGGAGGTGTTGTGCATGCGGGGTCCTTGTTCTCAGTCTTTGACCGCGCCGGCGGTCACGCCGGCGGCCACGTACCGCTGGGCCACGATGAGCAGCAGCGTCGCGGGGATGGAGGCGACCACCGCGGTGGCCATGATGGCGTTCCACTGCTGGTTGTTGTTGCCGATGTAGTGGTAGATGCCGAGGGTGATCGGCTGCTGGGTGCCGCCGCCGTCCAGGGTGGTGGCGAACACGAAGTCCGACCACGCCCACAGGAACGCGAACAGGCTCACGGTGACCACGGCGTTGCGGCTCACCGGCAGAATCACCGACCAGAAGGTGCGCCACGGGCCCGCGCCGTCGACCCGGGCCGCGGCGGTCAGCTCCGCCGGGATGCCGGACATGAACGCGGTGAAGATCAGCACGCCGAACGGCACCGCGATCGTCGAGTCGGCCAGGATCAGCCCGGCCGTGCTGTTGAGCACCCCGAGGCGCAGGTAGATGGCGTAGAAGCCCATCGCCATGATGATGCTCGGGATCATCTGGGCGACCAGCAGCACGAAGCTGAGCACGCGGGCGCCGGGCGGGCGCAGCCGGGCCAGCGAGTAGCCGGCCGGTGCCGACACGGCGACCGTGAGGGCCACGGTGCCGAGGCCGATGAGCAGGCTGTTGCCCAGATACGGCAGCTGCTGGTCGAGGACCGCGCGGTACCCCTCGAGGGTGCCGTGCAGCGGGAACAGGTGCGGCGGGTCGTCGCGCATGTCGGTGTCCCGGGTCAGGGACACGTTCACCATCCAGTAGACGGGGAACAGCATGACGGCGGTGAGCAGTACGCCGATCGCGGTCTTGAATCTCATCGCTGGGTCCTGATGTAGACGAGGCCGAAGACCATCGCGACGACGATGAGCAGGTTGCCCACGGCCGCGCCCGGGCCGAACGCGGGCAGCAGGTTGCCGAAGCCGAGCCGGTAGGACCAGGTCGCCAGGGTGGTGGACGCGTCCGCCGGCCCGCCCTTGGTCATGATCCAGATGATGTCGAAGACCTTGAGCGTGTAGATGAGCCCGAGCAGCAGCGTGATCGCCGAGACCGGCCGCAGCAGCGGGAAGGTGATGCGCCAGAACGTGCTCCAGGGCCGGGACCCGTCCAGCGCGGCGGCCTCGTAGATCTCGGCCGGCATCGCCTGCAGGCCGCTGTAGACCACGACCAGGTTGAACGGGATGCCGATCCAGATGTTGGCGAGCGTCACCGAGGCGAGCGACCAGGCCGGCGACGTGAGCCAGTTGACCGGGTCGGCGCCGGTCAGGCGCAGGGCCGCGTTGACGATGCCCGAGTCGCTGTTGAGCATCCACGACCACGTCGACGCCGAGACGATCAGGGGCAGCAGCCACGGCACCAGGAACAGCGCGCGCAGCGTCGCCGACAGCGGGAAGTGCTGGTGGAAGAAGAGGGCCAGGGCCATGCCGATGGAGAACTGGAACAGCAGCGAGACGCCGGTGAACGCCGCGGTGTGCCAGACCGCCGGCCAGAACACAGGGTCGCCGAGCACGGTGGCGTAGTTGCCGAGCCCGATGAACGGCGCGTCGCCGCGCACGAAGGAGCGCACGGTGTAGTCGCGCAGGCTCAGGTCGAGGTTGCGGTACAGCGGGTAGGCGTAGAAGGCGAGCAGGTAGACCGCGACGGGCGTCAGAAACGCCCACGCGGCCCACCGCCCGTCGCGGGTCCGGTGCATCTACTTGGCGGCCG
This sequence comes from Dactylosporangium sp. NPDC000244, assembly GCF_040300725.1. Lineage (NCBI taxonomy): Bacteria > Bacillati > Actinomycetota > Actinomycetes > Micromonosporales > Micromonosporaceae > Dactylosporangium > Dactylosporangium sp. NPDC000244. Next base: position 24,926 of record NZ_JBEPEH010000068.1, on the reverse strand, counting down.
CGGCCATGGCGTCGGCCGGGGACTTCGAGCCGCTCAGGGCCGCCTGCACGGCGGTCCACATCGGCTGGGAGATCTTCGGGTACTTCGTGCCGAGGTTGTCGCTGGTGCGGCCCTTGGCGGCCTTGACCGCCTCGACCCAGACCTTCAGCTCGGCGTTCGCGGCGACCTGCTTGGCCTGCACGGCGTCGGTCGCCGCGATGTAGGACAGCGTCGTGTCGGTGGTGAGCGCGTTCTCGGTGCTGCTGAGGCACGCGATGAGCTTCTGGGTGGTGGTGTACCGCGCCGCGTCCTTCTGCACCGGCGCCGTCACGAACTCGCCGCCCGTCGGGGCGGGCGCGGTGCCGCCGGCCTTCGCGGGAATCGGGATGATGCCGTACTCGAAGCCGGTCTTCTTCGCGTTGCCCAGCTGCCACGTGCCGTTCTCGGCGAACGCGAACTGGCCGGTCGCGAACTCCTGCCAGCTCGTCGTCTGCGTGTTGCCGATGACCGAGTTGGGCGCGTAGCCGTTCTTGAGCCAGTCCGTCCACAGTTGCAGCGAGGACACGCCCTCGGGCGAGTCGAGCTTGGTGAGGTTCGCGCCGGCGCCCCAGAACCAGGGCAGGAACTGGAAACTGCCCTCCTCGGTACCGATGGCGGAGAACGTGATGCCCTTCTTGCCGGTCGCCTTCACCTTGCCCAGCGCGGCTGTCAGCGACGCCCAGTCCTTCACCGCCGCCGGGTCGACGCCGGCCGCGGTGAGCACCGCCTTGTTGTAGTACAGCGCGAGGGTGTTGGCGCCGATCGGGATGCCGTAGGTCTTGCCGCCGATCTGCCCGGCCGCGAGGAGGTTCGGCTCGACGGCGGCGGTGTCGACCTTCATCTCCTCGGTGGTGGTGAGCACGCCGGCGTCGGCGAGGGTCGACACCACCGGGTTGTCGACGATGAGCACGTCGGGGGAGTTGCTCTGCTGGGCGGCGAGCAGCGCCTTGTTCGTCAGGTCGCTCGTGTCGTAGGCGGTGCGCTTGACGGTGACGCCGGCGTCGGTGCCGCACTTCTGCAGCAGCTTGACCCAGTCGGCGCTGTCGTCGAACTGCGGGTAGGGGTCCCAGATCGTGTAGGTGCCGCCGGCGGCCGACCCGGTGTCGGGGGTGCCGCTCGTGGTCGAGCAGGCGGCCAGGACGCAGGCGGACAATGCGAGAGCGGCCGCGGCTCGGGATACGGAAACTGTCATGGCGGTTTTCCTCGGTGGGGTGTTAGGAAAGTCGCGGAAAACGATTGCCTTGAAGTTAGGAGGGGCTTGTCGGGCTGTCAAGGCGCCGTTACAGTCACACCGCAAGGAAACTCGGAAACTTTCACGGCAACGTTTTGGGGGCTGTTCTGAGCAACGTCGTCCGGCCGGCCACGATCAGCGAGGTGGCGGCCCTAGCCGGGGTCTCGACCGGGACCGCCTCCAAGGCGCTCAACGGCCGCGGCTCGCTGCGCGCCGAGACCCGCCTGCGCGTGCAGCAGGCCGCCGACCAGCTCGGCTTCATCGCCAACGCCGCCGCCCGGGGCCTGCAGACCGGGCGCACCTACACCGTCGGCATGATCACGACCGACAGCATCGGCCGGTTCAGCATCCCGCTCATGATCGGCGCGGAGGACGCCCTCGGCGCCGGGCAGGTCTCGGTGCTGCTGTGCGACGCCCGCGACGACTCGATCCGGGAGCAGTACTATCTGCGCACCCTGCTGAGCCGCAAGGTCGACGGCATCATCGTCACCGGCCGGCGCACCCAGGCCCGCCCGCCGATCGCGGCCGGGCTGCCGGTGCCGGTCGTCTACGCGTTCATCAGCTCGTCGAATCCCGCGGACTGCTCGGTCGTACCGGACGAGGCCGACGGTGCCCGCCGCGCCGTGCGGCACCTGCTGGCCATCGGCCGCCGTCGCATCGCGCACGTCACGGGCCCCGAGCACCACCACTCGGCCCGCGTGCGGGCGGCCGCGACCGCGGAGACGCTCGCCGCGCACGACCTGGACCTGGCCACCCCGACCCTGCACGGCGAGTGGAGCGAGGCGTGGGGCCGCCAGGCCGCCGGCATCCTCCTGTCGACGGGCACGGGCCTGGGCGCGCCCATCGACGCGGTCTTCTGCGGCAGCGACCAGATCGCCCGCGGCGTGGCCGAGGCGCTGCGCGAGGCCGGCCGCTCCATCCCCGGCGACGTGGCCCTCGTCGGCTTCGACAACTGGGACGTGATGGTGGAGGCCAGCCGGCCCCAGCTGACCAGCGTGGACATGGACCTGGAGGGCATCGGCCGCACCGCCGCCGAGCTCCTCCTGGCCGCGATCAACGGCGAGCCGATCGCGGGCCAGCGCGCCCTACCGTGCCGGCTGGTCCCGCGCGCCTCGACCGAGGTGGCCGGGCACTGACCGCCGGCGGCGCACGGCTCGCACGATCAGCCCGGCGACCAGGAGCAGCAGGACCGTCGGCGTGAGCGTCACCCAGTAGAGCCAGGACGCGGCCGGGAACGCCGCCGGGTCCGGGGACGGGCCGCCGAACCGGCCGTCGAGCAGCAGGTCGTGCGCGACGTCGATGTCCCAGACGTCCACGCCGTCCGGCTGGATCAGGCGGGTCGTGCCGCCGCCACGGTGCAGTGCGAGCAGGTCGGCCGCCGAGACGGTCCGGTACGCGACCGGGAGGTCGTACGTCGCCGAGCCGGTGCCGTCGTCCTCCTGGTCCCGGTACGCGACCACCACCGCGGTCCCGTCGCGCTGCCAGCCGGCCACGCGCGCCGCCGCCCCGGAGATCGGATCGAACCGGGGCAGGAACGCGAGATCACCGGTGGCGACGTCGAGCGTCGAGAGCTGCCAGAACCGCCGGTTCCGCACGCTGTTCGTGCAGCCTTCGGTGCAGCCTTGCAGGTCGAACAGGGCGATGCGGGCGCCGTCGGGCGTGAACGCGCCGGCGCCGGCCAGGCGCTGGGTGGCCGACTGGAGCGTGCTCAGCGTGCGCGAGCTGCCGTCGGACGTGTCCACGAGGATCAGCTCGCGGTCCCGCTGCACGACCAGGTGGCGGCCGTCGGGGGCGAACGCGGCCGAGTTGATCGGCTCGAACACCGCCCCGCCGAGGTCGATGAGCTTCCGCGTGGCGCCCGTGGCCAGGTCGAGCAGCCACAGCGAGCCGCCCGCGTAGCCGTACTGGGCCTCATTGCCGTCGTACGGCGGTGTCAGCCCGTCCATGATCGGCTGGGAGGCCGGCTGCTTCCACAGCAGCAGCGCCGTGCCGTCGGGCTTCCAGGCGACCGGGACGTCGGCGGGCAGGTCCGTGAAGTGCCGCGCCCGGCCGGTGACGAGGTCGACGACGCTCAGCCGGCCCGAGTCGCGGCCCGGCCCCAGGTGGACCTCGACCGAGTCCGGGCCGGCCACGAGGCGGCCGTCGGGCGAGAGCATCACGTCCTGGCCCACCTGCAGGTACGTGTCCGCGTACCGCAGCATCCGGTACGACCCGTCCCGGCCCACCGCGGCGATCTTGGACCCGTACGTCCCGGGCAGGTCCACCGAGCCGAGGCCGGCCCGGTGACCGGAGCCGCTGAGCAGCACCGCCGCCGGGCCCGGCGGGGACTGGGCGACCGGCGCCTGCCACACCCACGGGTCGAACACCCGGCCCGGCACCGCCCCGCCGGCGGGCGCACCGGCCGGCACCGGCGGGCCGGACGTGAACGTCAGCGCGACCGGCAGCGCCAGCGCCACGGCCAGCACAGCGGCGACGGCGGCGCCGATCCGGCTCCGGTGGCGGCGGCGCCCGCGGCGCCAGAGGTCCTCCGGCACGCGGGACGCGGGCATGCGGTCGGCCTCGTCCGCCATCACCAGCCTCAGCCGGGGCTGCTCCGGCTCGGTCCGCGTCATCGTCCGACCTCCGTCCGGGAGAAGTCCAGCTCGACGAGTTCGGGGGCGAAGCGGCGCAGCCGGGCCAGCGCGTCACGGGTCTGGCTCTTGACCGTCCCGACGCGGCAGCCGAGCAGGTCGGCGGTCTCCTGCTCGGTGCGGTCCTCGTAGAAGCGCAGCACGAGGACCGCCCGCTGCCCGGGGGCCAGCCGGGCCAGCGCCCGGCGCAGCGTCAGGCCGTCGGCGACGGTCGCGGTCGAGTCGGGGATCGGCCGGTCCGCCGGCTCGGGCACCAGCTCCGGCCGCCGCCGTCCGCGCCGCCAGAAGGAGACGTGCTGGTGGTACAGGGCGCGCCGCACGTACGGGTCCGGGTCGCCGCCGGCCGCGATGCGCGACCAGCGGCCGACCAGGCCCAGCAGCGTCTCCTGCACCAGGTCCTCGGCCAGATGCGCGTCGCCGGTCAGCAGGTACGCGATCCGCGACAACGCCGCGGTCCGCTCCCGCACGTACCGTGCGAAGGACTCCTCCGCGTCCACCGCCACCTCCTCACCATCTGACACGCCCGCCGCGGGGTGTCAGGAGGGGTGCCGGCCGGAAGTCCGGCCGTCTCAGGCGGGCCGGCGGGTCAGGACCTGGGCGCCCGAGGGCGTGATGGCCACGGTGTGCTCGGAGTGGGCGGTGCGGGAGCCGTCGGCGGAGCGGATCGTCCAGCCGTCGTCGTCGTACTTGATCCGGTCCGTCGACTGGCACAGCCACGGCTCGATGGCGATCGTCAGGCCCGGCTCGAGCTTCATGCCCCGCTTGGCGCGGCCGTTGTTGGCCACGTGCGGGGCCTCGTGCATGGTCCGGCCGATGCCGTGGCCGCCGAACTCGTTGTTGACGCGGTAGCCGTAGGAGTGGGCGACCTCGCCGATCGCGGCGGAGATGTCGCCGAGCCGCCCGCCGGGCTGGGCCGCCTTGATCGCGGCCTCCAGCGCGACCTCGGTGGCCTCGATCAGCTTCTGGTCGGCCGGGTCCGGGGTGCCCACGATGCACGAGAGTGCGGAGTCGGCGACCCAGCCGTTGATGCCGACCGCCATGTCGATGCTGAGCAGGTCGCCGTCGCGCAGCACGTAGTCGTGCGGCAGCCCGTGCAGCACCGCGTCGTTGACCGACAGGCACAGCACGTTGCGGAACGGGCCGCGGCCGAACGAGGGAGCATAGTCCCAGTAGCAGGACTCGGCGCCGCGCTCCTTGATCCGGCGGCGGGCGTGGTGCTCGATGTCCATCAGGTTGACGCCGACCGCGGCGACACCGCTCAGCTCGGCGAGCAGTTCGCCGACGAACTGGCCGGTCACCGCCATCCGGCCGATCTCCTCGGCGGACTTGAGCTCGATCACGACAGTTTCCCTCTCCCGGTGCGGTATTTCTGTACTGGTATTTTTATACCATGCGCTCGTCCTCGGCCGGCGGGCGGGTGCCGCGCTCGCCGCCGGCCAGCGGCGTCGGGGCCGTGATCGAGCGCCACGCGTCCCAGCGTGCCACGGCCGCGACCGGCGCGATCGGCGCCTCCGGCACGTCTCCATGATCGGGCATTGCGCGACTCGCTCAATGTCCGCATCAGAGGATGTTTCGGGCAATTAGGATGAACCGCATCACGATCGAGCGGGGGAATCCATGCGCAGTCGAGGGCGGTACGCCGTCGCCGTCACCTTCAGTACCGCGGCGACCCTCGTGGCCACCGCCGCGGGAGCCGGCGCCGTCACCGAGGCGTCAGCGGGGCACGTCGTCGCCCGCTACGACATGGACGAGGGCCCGGGCGCGCGCACGATGGCCGACAGCTCCGGCCACGGCCTCGACGGCACCGTCGGCTCCGAGGTGCAGACGGGCGTCGCGGTCCAGGGCGCGACCGGCTACCGCTTCACCCGCCTCGACCCCGACACCCCGCCGACCCGCCCCCGCCACCTCGCGACCGTGAACAGCGCGGCCGACCTCAACCCCGGCAACCGGGACTTCGCGGTGACCGTCCGGCTGCGCACGCAGTACCACTTCGGCAACATCGTGCAGAAGGGCCAGGCGACCGTCGAGGGCGGGAACTTCAAGCTGCAGATCCCCAGCGGCATCGTGCAGTGCCTCTTCCGCGGCGACCGCGGCTCGCTGATCGTCTCCTCGAAGAGCCGGCTCAACGACGGGGACTGGCACACCGTGCGCTGCGAGCGCACCCGGGACGGGCTGGCGCTGGTCGTCGACGGCCGCACCGAGGCGCGCAAGTCCGGCTGGACCGGCTACATCGCCAACGGCTGGCCGCTGTCGGTCGGCGGGAAGACCAACTGCGACCAGGTCGACGTCGGCTGCGACTACTACGCGGGTGACCTCGACTACGTCCAGCTCGAGGCGCGTTAATGTCCCTGGGGTGGACGACTACCTGACGCGGATCGGCGCCGCCCGGCCCGCCGCGGCGGATCTGGCGGCGCTGCGCACCCTGCAACGGGCGCACCTGGGCACCGTACCGTTCGAGAACCTCAGCATCGGCCTGGGCGAACCCGTCCGGCTCGACGACGAGGGCCTGCTCGACAAGATCGTGACCCGGCGCCGCGGCGGCTTCTGCTACGAGGTCAACGGGGCGTTCGCGCTGCTGCTGCGCGAGCTCGGCTACGAGGTCACCATGCACTCGGCCCGCACCTGGAACGGGGAGCGGTTCGGCTTCCCGTTCGACCACCTCGCGCTGCGCGTGGTCCTCGACGGCGTGCCGTGGCTGGTCGACGTCGGCTACGGCCGGTTCGCGCACCACCCGCTGCGGCTGGACACCACCGAGCCGCAGCAGGACCCCGGCGGGGAGTACTCGGTCGTCCCGCACGGCGACGAGCTCGACATCATGGGGCCGGGCGGGCCCGAGTACCGGTTCGACACCCGCGTCTCCGCCATGGGCGACTTCAAGCCGACGTGCTGGTACCAGCAGACCAGCCCGGACTCGTTCTTCACCACGCGGCTCACCTGCTCGCGGCTCACCGAGGACGGCCGGATCACCCTCGCCGGGGACAAGCTGATCCGCACCACCGCCGAGGGGCGCGACGAGCGGCAGCTCACCGAGGCCGAGGCGATGGAGTCGTACCGCACCGACTTCGGCATCGCCCTCAACCGCCTGCCGGCCCCGAGGTTCCCGGCGTGACGAGCCCGGTCTCGTAGGCCACCACGATCGCCTGGGCGCGGTCGCGCAGGCCGAGCTTGGAGAGGATTCGGGCCACGTGCGTCTTCACCGTGGCGTCCGACAGGAACAGGCTCCCGGCCAGCTCGGCGTTGCTCAGCCCGCGGGCCAGCAGCGTCAGCACCTCGATCTCGCGCGGCGTCAGCGCCGACAGGTCGCGGTGCAGGGTGGCGGTGCGGGCGTCGCGGGCCGCGTACCGCTCGATGAGCCGGCGCGTGATCGCCGGGGCGAGCAGCGCGTCCCCGGCCCGCACCAGCCGCACGGCCGCCACGAGCTGCTCGGGGCTCACGTCCTTGAGCAGGAACCCGGACGCGCCGGCGGACAGGGCCGCGTACACGTACCGGTCCAGGTCGAACGTGGTGAGGATGACGACCCGGGGCGCGGCGGCCGGCTCGCCCCCGAGGATGCGCCGGGTCGCCTCGAGGCCGTCCATCTCGGGCATGCGCACGTCCATGAGCACCACGTCGGGCCGGGTGCGCCGGACCGCCTCGACCGCCTCGGCCCCGTTGGCGGCCTCGGCGACCACGTCGATGCCGTCGGCGGTGAGGATCATCCGGAACCCGGTGCGCACCAGGGCCTGATCGTCGGCGATGACCACGCGCAGCGGTGCCGTCAAGAGGAAGCTCCCAGGGGAATCTCGGCCACGACCCGGAACCCGCCCGTCGGGCGCGGGGCGGCGGTGAGCGTACCGCCGTGGACGGCGAGGCGTTCGCGCAGCCCGGCCAGGCCCCGCCCGCTGCCGCGGGCCCCCGGCACCGGCTCGCCCCCGGTGTCGGCCACGTCGACGCGCAGCGTCCGCCCGTCGGCCGTCACGACGACGTCGACCCCGGCGCCGGCCGCGTGCTTGACCGCGTTGGTGAGCGCCTCCTGCACGACCCGGTACGCGGCCAGCCCGACCCCGGCCGGCACCCCGGGCGCGGCGACGGCGAGGGTGACCGGCACCCCGGTCTCGCGGACCCGGGCGACGAGGGTCTCCAGCTGATCCAGGCCCGGCTGCGGGGCGAGGTCCTCGCCGTCGGCGTCGACGGTGAGCAGCCCGATGACCTGCCGCAGCTCGGTCAGCGCGGCCCGGCCCCCGGACTCGACCGCCAGCAGCGCCTCCTTCGCCTGGTCCGGCCGCGCGTCCATGACCTTGCGGGCCGCGCCGGCCTGCACGACCATCACGCTCACGTTGTGCGTGACGACGTCGTGCAGCTCGCGGGCGAGCCGGGCCCGTTCGCGGTCCACGGCCAGCCGGGCCGCGACCTCCTGCTCGCGTTCGGCGTTGCCGGCCCGCACCCGCCAGGTGTGCAGGGCGTTCGCGGCGAGCCCGACCGAGGCGAGCATCAGGAAGAGGACCAGGCCCTGCGGCACGTCCGGCAGGTTCTCCTGCAGGTTGCTGACGGCGAACGCGCCCGCCACCACGACGCTGGCCAGGGCGAGGTTGCGGTAGCGGGAGTACATCGGGGCGCTGTAGGCGGCGACGACGGCCGCGACCACGGTCCACGTGGGATTGGCGTCCATCCGGAACACGCGGAACGCGCAGACGGCGATGACGAGGAACGACGCGAGCGGCCAGCGGCGCCGGGTGGCCAGCGGCAGGGCGGTGAGCGCGGCCACGACCAGCAGCGCCCCGGCCGGCTGCTGGTCCGGCGGCGGGAGCGTGAACACGGGCGCGTCGGGCGGCTGCGGGACCCGGTCGAACGGGCCGTACACGATGATCGGTCCCGGCCCTTCCTCGTGGAGGGGTTCGGAGGCGCCGTTGACCGCGCCTACGGTGAGCACCAGCGCGAGGATGATGTCGGCGGCCCACGCCCAGGGCGTCAGGCGGGTCTGGCCCGGGGTGACCACCCGCAGCCAGGCCACCGCGGCCCGCCATCCGCGTCGAGACAGTTCCCGCAGCTCCACCCGCCCAGTCTGGCCCACGGGCGGGCCGGGGCGCGTCGGGACCGGTGCGTACATCGCAATGATGACGCCCGCGGCCGTACGCCGTGATGCCGACCCGAAACCCGCACGGCGGCCGACGTGGTCGTGCCCGATTGCGCCCTAGCGTTCGCGGCATGACCGAATCGGGTGTGCTCATCGCGTTCGACGATGTGACGAAGCAGTACGAGGGCGGGACCGCCGCCCTGGACGGGCTCAGCCTGCGGGTGCGGCGCGGGGAGGCCCTCGCGGTGCTGGGGCCGTCCGGCAGCGGCAAGTCGACGCTGCTCAACCTCATCGCGGGGCTGGACCGGCCGACGAGCGGCACGGTGACCGTGGACGGGGTGCGGGTCGACCGGCTGTCGGAGGCGGCTTCGGCGCAGTACCGCCGCACCCGCATCGGCATGGTCTTCCAGTTCTTCAACCTGCTCGACGACCTCACCGTGCTCGACAACGTCCTGCTGCCCGCCCAGCTGTCCGGCACGGCCCGGGGCCCGGCGCTCAAGCGCGGGCAGGAGCTGCTGGAGTACCTCGGCGTCGCCCGCCACGCGAAGGCCTTCCCGGGCCGGCTCTCCGGCGGCGAGCGGCAGCGGGTCGCGGTCGCCCGGGCCCTCATGAACCGGCCGCCGCTGCTGCTGGCCGACGAGCCGACCGGCGCCCTGGACACCGCCTCCGGGCAGGAGGTCCGCCGGCTGCTCACCGAGCTCAACCGCGACGGGCAGACCCTGCTGCTCGTCACCCACGACCTCGCGCTGGCCGAGGCCTGCGCGACCCGCACCATCTCGCTCGTCGACGGCCGGCTCGCCACGGGGGTGGCGGCATGAGCGGGGGTCTCGGCCGTGTGGTGCGCTCCGGTGTCGGCCGCCGCCGGGTGCAGACCGTGGTCATGGCGCTGACGACGCTGCTCGCGGTGACCGCGTCCGTCCTCGCCGTCGGGCTGCTCGTCGCCTCCTCGGCGCCGTTCGCCGACGCGTTCGAGCGCCAGCACGGCGCCCACCTCACCGCCCAGTTCGACGCGGCCAAGGTGACCGCCGACCAACTCGCCGCCACGCGGCAGGCGGACGGGGTGACCGAGGCCGCCGGGCCCTTCCCGACGGTCGAGCTTGCCCCGACGATCGTCAAGAGCGCCCAGAACGTCCCGGTGGGGATCGATCTGCCCGCGGCCACCATCGTCGGGCGCCCCGATCTCGGCACCGGCCTCGACCGCCTCGAGCTCACCGCCGGCCGCTACGCCACCGGTCCCGGCGAGATCGTCTGGGCCGGCTCCGAGGCGCCGTTCTCGGTCGGCGACCAGCTGCGCTACGAGGACGCGCCGGGCGCCCCGACGCTGACCATCGTCGGCCTGGCCCGCTCGGTCGGCCGGACCAGTGCCGCGTGGGCACTCCCGGCGACGGTCACGGCGTTGACGCCGACCGGCAAGGGCGGGTTCCAGATGGTGTACCGCCTCGCGAAGTCGGCCACCGACGCCGACGTCACCGCCGGGAGGAACACGATCGCGGCCACCGTGCCCGACGGCGCGATGCAGGGCGCCGCCTCCTACCTGACGGTCAAGTTCAACACCGAGAAGGTGGCCGCGACCTTCGCCCCGTTCGTCACCGCGTTCGGCGTGCTCGGCCTGGTGATGTCGGTGCTCATCATCGGCATCGTGGTCAGCGGGGCGGTCGGCTCGGCCACCCGGCGCATCGGCATCCTCAAGGCGCTGGGCTACAGCCCGGTCCAGGTCGTGCGCGCCTACGTCATGCAGGCGCTCATCCCGGCCGCGATCGGAGCGCTCATCGGCGTGCCGCTGGGCAACCTCGCGGCGGTGCCGATCCTCAACGACGAGGGCGAGGCGTTCGGCACCGGCGTGCACACGGTCGACTGGTGGGTGTCCGTGGCCGTCCCGCTCGCGGCCCTGGCCGCGGTCGCGCTCACCGCGTTCGTGCCGGCGCTGCGGGCCGGGCGGCTGCGCACGGTCGACGCCCTCGCGGTCGGCCGCACCCCGTCGCTCGGCCGCGGCCGGCGGGCCCGGCACGTGCTGGGCCGGCTGCCGCTGCCCCGCCCGATGAGCCTGGGCCTGGCCAACCCGTTCACCCGCCCCGGCCGCTCGGCGACGATCGCCGCGGCGGTCGCCCTGGGCGCGCTCGGCGTGACCTTCGGCGTCGGGCTGGCGATGTCCGTCGGCGCGGTGCAGACCGCCCTGAACAAGCGCACGGCCGGCGACGTCGAGGTGTACGCGGGACGCCCGCCCACGCCCGGCGAGCCGAAGTCCGGGTCGGTCCGAGAGCCGGACCTGGCCGCGATCGAGGCGGCGATCCGGGCGCAGCCGGGCACCGGCAAGTACTTCGCGAGCTCGTACGCCGAGGCGACCGTCGCCGGGCTCACCGGCACCACCGAGATCGTCGAGTTCGAGGGCGACTCGTCCTGGGCCGCCTACGAGATGATCGCGGGCCGCTGGTTCGCCGCACCCGGCGAGGTGGTCGTGCCCAGCGCGTTCCTCGACGCGGCCGGGGTCAAGGTCGGCGACACGCTGACGGTGAGCGGCAACGGCCGGTCCACGAAGGTCACCATCGTCGGCGAGGCCCTCGACCTCAGCTCGGACGGCCGCCGGCTCATCGCCGACGCGCGCACGTTCGACGGGCTGGACCTGCCGGGCACGCGGGGCGGGAAGCAGTTCGAGATCCTGGTGAAGGACGGGACGGATCTGGCGCAGTACACGAAGGGGCTCGAGGCCGCCCTGGGCGACAACGGCCACGCCGAGGTGAACGTGGCCGAGATCAGCGACACCGTGGTCGCCATGGACACCCTCGCCGGGACGCTCACCCTGATGCTCGTCGCCGTGGCCGGCCTCGGCGTGCTCAACACGGTGGTGCTGGACACCCGGGAGCGGGTGCACGAGCTGGGCGTGTTCAAGGCGCTCGGGATGGGGCCGCGGCAGACCGTGGCGATGGTGCTCACCTCCGTCGCCGGGATCGGCCTGGTCGCGGGGATCGTCGGGGTGCCGGCCGGGATCGCGCTGCACGACTGGGTCCTGCCGCGGATGGCCACGGCCGCCGGGACGCGCTTCCCGCAGCACATCATCGAGGTGTACTCCCCGAGCGTCCTCACCCCGCTGGCGTTCGGCGGCCTCGTCATCGCCCTGGCCGGCGCCCTGCTCCCGGCGGGCTGGGCGGCCCGCACCAGCACCGCGCGGGCCCTGCGCACCGAGTAAGGTTCCCGGGCGTGGAGTTGCAGCGCAGACGCCGGTCCCTCGGCTTTGCTCTTCTCGTCGTCGTGTTCGGCCTGCTCGCCCTGGCCTGCGCCTGGGGTTCCGACAGCGGCGCCCGCCTGATCCTCGCGATCGGCGGGCTCGCCGCGCTCGTCCTCGGCGCGACGCTGGTCCGCGACGAGTTCCGCCCGTTCCGCTTCGCGATCGGCGCCGACGGCATCACCACGCGGGACGGCCTCGTCCCCTGGTCCGCGATCGACACGGTGACGCTGGACGAGCCCGTGCCGCCCGCGACCTCGGGCCCGCACCTGATCCTCGAGCCCGGCGGGCGCGTCGTGCTCAAGCTGCAGGACGTGCGGCAGTCGCAGGCCGACATCGCCGCCGCCCTCCAGCAGCACGGCGGCACCCGCTTCGACAACCGCATCGCCCGCCGCGGCGAGCGGCCGGGCTTCGCCACGGTGCTGCGCGGCTACGAGCCCGGCCGCATCGACCGGCTGATCCGCCGCGCCCAGGACGCCCTGCTCGACGGCGACCCGGCCGAGCGGGCCGCGGCCCGGGCGGCCCTCGAGGAGCCGGACCTGGTGGTCGTGCCGCGCGGCTACGAGCGCACCGACGTCGAGTCCTACCTGCGCAAGCTGGCCACCCGGCTGGGCCCGTCGCGATGACCGTCATGGCGTGGCTCGACGGGGAGCGGGAGGCATGGCGGGCGCGGGCCGCGGCGCTGGACCACGGGCTCGAGGAGCCCGACTGGGACCGGGCCGCCACCGGCGCGAACACGCTCGGCAGCCTGACCGCGCCGCAGGCGACCTGGCTGATCGCGAAGGGGCCCGACGCCTCGGCCCGGGCGCTGATCGGCAAGGAGTCCTACCTGCGGCTGCGCCAGCGCATCGACGTGGGCCGGGTCGCGGTCGCGCGCTTCGAGCTGGACGCGCTGGCGTTCGCCGCCGGGCTGGCCGGCACCAGCCCCGACGAGCTCGGCATGCTGATGCTGCCGTTCCGGGGCCCGGAGCCGGCCGCCCTGGTCGCGGGCTGGCTGCGGCACCTCGGGTCGGCGCGGCTGTGGGCCCGGCTGTGGCTGGAGCGGCACCCCGAGGCCGCGGCGCGGGCGCTGATCCCGGCGGCGGCCGGGCGCGCGGGCAAGCCGCGGCAGAACGCCGAGGACGCGCTGCGGTACCTCGCCGCGGCCGGGCACGAGCCGCTCGTCGTCAAGACCGCCGGCGAGCTCGGGGCGGCCGCGCTCGCCGCGATCTCGACCCTCCTCGCCACCGGCCCGGCGCCGGCCACCCGGGCGAAGCCGCCGGCGTGGGCGCAGCCGGAGCTGCTGCCGCCGGTCCGCTCGGCCGCGGGCGCGCCGCTGCCGCCGGACGAGGTCGCCCGGCTGGTCGGCGCGCTGGCCCGCTCGCGCCTGGCCGAGCCGCCCGAACCGGCGCCGGGCGACCTCGCCCCGCCCGGCAGCGCCGTGCCGCTCGTCGTCGAGGGGACGGCGGCCGCGCAGCCGATGGTGGTCCCGGCCGACCCGGAGCTGGAGGAGCTGATCGCGGGCTGCGACCGGGCGAGCCTGGCGGCCTTCGGGCGGGCGCTGCTGCAGGCGTGGCTGGCGGCCGAGATGCCGGCGTCGGACGCGTGGGCGATCCTGGCGCAGGCCCACGTCGGCGACGACGCGACCTGGGCCGAGCTGGCGCCGCTGGTGCGGTCGTGGCCGGCGAAGAGCCGATACCTGCGAGCGATCGACGGCCACGCGGTGCTGGCCACCGTGGGCACCGACGCGACGCTGCGGCACGAGCTGGCGATCGAGCACGTGATGTCGGGCGGTTCGATGAACGAGCGGGCCGTGGCCTACCTGACGCAGGCCGCCGCCCGGCGCGGGCTGTCGCGCACCCAGCTGGCGGACCGGCTGACGGTGACCCACGGGCTGGACGCCGGGATCACCTTGGACTACGGGCCGCGGGCGTTCACGGTCGTCGCCGACGAGCACCTGACCCTCTTCGCCGTCGACGCCGGCGGGCGCCGGCTCGCGAAGCCGCCCAAGCCGGGGGTCAAGGACACGAACCCGGAGCCGTACGAGCGGTTCCAGCGGCTGAGGAAGGAGGTGCGGGCGACCGCGGTCGTGCAGATCGCCCGCCTGGAGCGCGACATGCTCGAGCACCGGCTCCGGCCGGCCCGCGACCTGCCGGCCGTCCTGCTGCCGCACCCGGTGCTGGGCCCGCTCGCGCGGCGGCTGCTGTGGGGCGAGTACGGCCCGGACCGCCGCCTCCTGCGGGCGCTGCGGATCGCCGAGGACGGCAGCCTCGCCGACCTCGACGACACGACCGCGACCGTCGGCGGCCACGCCGAGCTCGGCATCGTGCACCCCGCAGAGCTCGGCGCGGACCTGGGCGACTGGGCCCACCTCTTCGCCGACTACGAGATCATGCAGCCGTTCCCGCAGGTGAACCGGCCGGTGATGACGCTGACCGAGGCGCAGCGCGCGGCGACCAGCCTGCCCGGCGGCCTCGGACCGGTGCCGTCGAGCCGGATCTCGGCACTGGCGGCCGGGTCGTGGTACGGCAACGACCACGACCACGGGGCCCGCCGCCACACCCAGCTCTCGCGCGGGCTGCCCGGCGGGCTGCGGCTGGTGGTCGAGCTGGACCCGGGGGTGCCGACGTTGTACGGCGCCACCGTGCCCGACGAGCAGCGGATTTCCGAGATCTGGGTCGACGACGCCTGGTCGGACCACTGGCAGCGCGCGCGGCGCATTCCGCTGGGCACCGCGGACCCGGCCGGCCTGTCGGAGCTGCTGGTGGAGCTGTACGGGTCTTGACATTAGGCAGGTAATAGCCTGCATAATGGGTCGCATGGAGCTCGTGTTCAAGGCGCTGGCCGACGAGACCCGCCGATCCGTGCTCGACCGGCTCCGCGAACGCAACGGGCAGACCCTGCGGGAGCTGTGCGAGCACCTCGACATGGCCCGCCAGTCCGCGACCCAGCACATCGACGTCCTCGTGCGCGCCAACCTCGTCACCGTCGTGCGGCGGGGCCGGGAGCGGCTGCACTACCTCAACCCGGCCCCGATCCACGAGATCGAGGCGCGCTGGATCTCCGGCTTCGACCGGCCCCGCCTCGACGCGCTGAGCGCGATCCGGCGGCAGGCAGAACAGGAGTACGCCATGACGACCGTGCCCACCTACGTGTACGTCACCTACATCCACGCGACCGCCGAGCAGGTGTGGCGGGCGCTCACCGACGCCGACCTCACCGCGCGGTACTGGGGCCACGCCAACGTCTCCGACTGGCAGCCCGGCTCGCCGTGGGAGCATCGCCGCACCGACGGCTCGGGCGTCGCCGACGTCGTGGGCAAGGTCCTCGAGGCCGAGCCCCCGACCCGGCTCGCGATCACCTTCGAGGACTCGCCGCACGAGGACCGGGAGCCCTCGACGGTCACCTTCCTCGTCGAGCCGCACCAGGACATCGTCCGGCTCACCGTCACCCACGAGCGGCTGGCGAACCTCGACATGTTCAACGGCATCTCGCGCGGCTGGCCGGCCGTGCTGGCCAACCTGAAGTCGCTGCTGGAGACCGGCTCGGTGCTGCCGCAGTCGCCGTGGGAGATGGAGTCCAGCGATGCCTGAGGCCGGTCTGCGCGAGGCCTACGCCGTGTTGCTCGACGCCACGCCCCGCTCGTCTCCACCGCCGCCGGGGGAGTGGGACACCGGGCAGATCCTCGCCCACGTCTCGCTGGTCACCGCGGCGACCATCGGCGCCGTGAGCTCGGTCGCCGCCGGGGCGGTCTCGACGTACGACAACCGCCTCGCCCAGGACCCGTGGACCCTGGCCCGGGTCGCCAGGCTGGCCGGCGGGGTGGACGGCCTGCGGGCGCGCATCCGCACCCAGGCCGAGGCGTTGTGCCTGCTCGCCGGGGCGCTGAGCGAGGCCGAGCTGGCGGTGCCGCTGCCGTCCCTGCTCACCTCGAACGGCGAGTGCCTCGTCGACGGGCCGCTCACCGTGCGCGACATCCTCGCCGGGCTCGCGGCGAACGAGCTGCCGGGGCACACCGCGCAGCTCTAGGACACGATGACGCCGTGTTCGTCCACGACCTTGGTCTGCCAGTAGCGGTACCACTCGTCGTCGACGTACACCGGCTCCTTCCCGGCGGGGTAGCGCACGTATCCGGCCGGCGGCTGCTGGTCCTTCGGCACGCACGCGGCGCCTGTCCGATTCCCGACCGCCTTCACCGGGTACTCCTGCGACCGGCAGACCCGCTCGCGCATGTCGCAGCCGGTGGCGGGCAGGAGGGCGAG
The DNA here is from genome assembly GCF_040300725.1 of Dactylosporangium sp. NPDC000244. Lineage (NCBI taxonomy): Bacteria > Bacillati > Actinomycetota > Actinomycetes > Micromonosporales > Micromonosporaceae > Dactylosporangium > Dactylosporangium sp. NPDC000244. Next base: position 8,533 of record NZ_JBEPEH010000068.1, on the reverse strand, counting down.
GATCATCACGGCCGCGGCGCAGCGGGTGCGGACCTGGTGCATCCCACTATGGTGTACCACGATGGCGCTGAATGACCGGCTGCGCGACGCGCTGCACGATCCGAACGCCGTGGTGCGGCTCGACGCGGCGCGCACGGCCGCCGGCACCGGTGACCACCGGCTGGTCGAGCCGCTGCTCGAGGTGGCGTTGCGCGACACGGCCGAGGTGCGGGTGGCGGGCGGCCTCGGCGAGACCTACGAGCACGTCGGCGACGCGGCCGCGGTGGCCCTGGGCGAGATCCTCGCGCGCCGGGGCGGCATCGACCCGCGGGTCGCCTTCGCCGCCGAGGACCTCGGCTGCGACGACGACCGCGTCGCCACCCTGCTGTACTACCTCGGCCCCCGCTACGAGCCGCTGCGCCAGCGCCTCGAGCACCACGAGGAGCCCCGGGTCCGGCTGCGGGCGGCCCGGGCCGTGCTGTCCATCAACCGCACCGCCGCCTTCGCCGCCAAGCTGCTGGGCGACCCGTCGCCGCTGCTGCGCCTGGAGGGCCTCCAGGTCCCGGCGCACCTGCGCGACGACGCCGTCTGCCTGCGGCTCATGCGCATCGACCCCGACCCGCGCGTGCGCGCCGAGGCCGCCACGCTGCTGCGGTTCACCAGCACCGGCGTCGAGCCGTTCGCCGCGGCCGCCCGCTCCGAGCCCGACCCCGGCGTGCGGGCCGCGCTCGTGGCCTGCCTCGCCCACCGCCGCCGCGACCCCGAGGCCGTGCGGGCCATCGCCGGGCTGCTCGGCGATCCCGGCGTGCCCGTCCGGCGCGCGGCCGCCGAGGCGCTGCGGGACGCCACCGACCCGGTCGCGGGGGCGGCGATCGGGCTGCGGGTGCTGGCCGAGCCCGACGAGGACGTGCTGGGAGCGCTGCTGCGGTACCGCGGCCTGCTCGAGGACGCACCGGAGCTGCGCCCGCTCATCGAGCGCCTGCATCGGTACGCCAACTTCGACGACGACCGCCGCACGCTCGGCGCGCTGCTCAACGCCCGCCGGCGCGCCGCCACCGCGGCCCGGTTCACCGGCGACGGCCGGCTGCTGCGCGCGATCCTGCGGCAGGCCGCCGACGCGCTCGGCTCGACCACCCTGCGCGACTGGCTCGACGATCCGGGCCGCCCGCTGCCCATCGGCCCGCCCGAGGTCGAGGAGTGCGTCCAGGCCTGGACGTCGCTGGACCCCGAGCGCGTCCTGACCGCGGGGGAGCACGCCGCCTACGCCGCGGCCCTCGCCGACCCCGCGCACGCCGCGCCCGACCCGGTCCGCGGCCCGACCACCGCCGCGCGCCGGGCCCTGGAGCTCACCCGGGTCGCGCACGTCCTCACGGCCCGGCTGCTCGCGGCGGGGGCCGAGCCGCCGCCGGCCGCGCCAATCCAGCGGCTGGTGCTGCCCGGCGAGGACTCCATCGAGGCGCTGCGCTCGGTGCTGTCGATCGAGGAGTGCCGGCGTGCCCGGAACGTGACCTGGCTGCGGCTGCTCATGCGGCCGGCCGACGAGACGTGGTACCTCGAGGCCCTGCGCGCCGCCCACCCGAATTCCCCGCCGGCCGAGGACGATCCGAGCGACTGGCACCTGGACCTCGCGGTCACGGCGGCCGAGGGCCGGCGCAGCACCGGCTACCACTGATCCCGGCTCAATTGCGTTTCATCGCGCCTGCGTCCCTTGACCTCGCGGTCGCGGCCGGAGGGCCGGTGAAGCACCGGCTGTCACTGACCCTCGTGGTCTACAGGGGACGGTCCACGATGGACGTTGCGGCGGCTGGGGGAGCTGCTGCTGCTCGCCGAGTTGGTCAGTCGGCCGGGCGGGGCATGAACGGGCTCAGCCGCTGCACCGTCGCGGCGAGCGCCTCCCCGAAGTGCGGGTCGGTCCAGACCGCGTCCTCGAGGGCCTGGATGACCCGCCGCCGCGTGCCCACGGTCGGCGTCGGCGACGACTCGGACTCCCGCTCCAGCGTGCGCAGCGCCGGGTCGTCCTCGAGCTTCGCCCGCACGAGCCCGGCCAGCCCGCGCAGCTGCTCCTCGATCGCGGGCGCGGCCTCCTGCGCCTGGCCCCGGTCGAACAGGTGCGAGGCCATCCAGCCGACCGCGAGTTCCACCATCGTCACAGTGAATACCTTCGCACATTCACCGCCCGTCAAGAATGGCCGCGAACCGCTCCTCGGCGAGGTCCAGCTGACGGAAGATGTGTTGCTTCACGGGTCGTGACAGAGGTGTGTCGGGCCGCCCGACGAGTTCGCGCAGCACCGGGACCATGGGGCGGTACTTCGTCGCCGACCGCTCGACCTTCGGCCCCGTGGTGTGGATCACACCGACGCCGTTGTCGGTGAAGTCGGAGACCTTGATGACCCGCGCCCACGGCTCCCGATCGAGGCTGGCCCTGACGTGCTCCCGGTACTGCTCGTGCTTGTCGTATGACGGGTCGTACTCGGGGTTGGTGACCGCCGCGACGAGCCCGGCGACCCGCTCACCGAACCGGCCGGCGAGCGCCGCGACCGCCTGCTCGGCCGTCGCGCCCGGTTGGCCGGCCAGCTCCCCGGGGTGGTCCTCGACGGTGTCGTGCAGGACGGCCGCAGCGATCACGTCCACGTCGGACACCTCGTAGTGGTGCATGACGCGGATCGCGACGCGCAGCAGGTGGTTCACGTACGGCTCCCGCACCCGCCGGTCGTCGCGGTGCAGCTCGCCGGCGAGCTCGAGCGCCGCGGCGAGCCGGTCGCGGTCGGGCGGGGCGAAGCGCTCGATCTCGATGCGGTACCGCTCGCGCAGCCCCGGCTCGCCATAGATCTCCGTGATCGCGTGCATCGGCATGGTGCCGAGGTACGACGGGAAACTCATGGATATGAAATACCAGACGGTACGATCCCGGACGTGAACCGCCGTCACCTTCGCTGGATCGTGCCCGCCGCCACCGTCGTCATCGCCTCCGTGGTGGCCGTCGTGCTCGTGACCCAGGTCGGTGGCAGCGCCGCGTGTGCGGCGGGTGGCTCCGCGTCGTACTACACCGCCGGCCGCAACGGCATGTGCAACCTCGGCACGCCCGCGGACGGGGCCTACGCGGCGGTGGGGCGGGCCGAGTACGCGGGCGGGAAGGGCTGCGGCACCCTGCTCGACGTCACCGGCCCGAACGGCACCACCCGCGTGCAGGTGGTGGACCTGTGCCCGGGCTGCCCGACCGGGAAGATCGACCTCGGCAAGGGCTCGTTCGCGAAGATCGGGGCGCTCAGCGCCGGGATCATCCCCGTCACCTACACCACCGTGCGCGACCCGCAGGTGGGCCCGCTACGGGTGAAGGTCAAGGGCGGCAAGGGCTACTCGTCGCTGAGCGTGGTCGTCGACAACCACGGCAATCCGCTGTCCACTGTGGAGCTGCAGCAGGGCGACTCGTTCGTCGCCCTGCGCCACGGCGAGGACAACACCTGGACGGGCCCGTCCGGTCTCAACGGCCCGGTGACGCTGCGGATTTCCGATGTGTACGGCCACCAGGCGCTGGTCTCCGGCCTGGCCCTCGGCCAGAGCGACTTCCAGCAGACCACGCAGCCGCTGTACGGCGGCCCGTCGCCATCCCCGTCGCCATCCCCGTCGCCGGCCCCGTCCCTGTCGCTGTCCGCGTCGGCCGAGCCCGCTGTCTCCCTGGTCCCGGCCGAGCTCGGCACCACCGCGCCGCCCGTCAAGTGCTAGCGGACTGAGCTCTCCACCAGCGCCACCACGGCCCGGGGGTCCTCGACCTCGATGACGAGCCGCGCGTACCGCTCGTCGGCGAGCTCGATGACCACGGCCTTGCGCGGGTCGTGCACGTCCCAGAACACCTTCTCCCCGTCGAGGTGGAAGGTGCCGGCGGTGATGACGTTGGGGATGTGCGCGCCGGGCGCGCGGATGCCCTTGGGCTCGCGGGCGATGCCGGGGTCGGCGGTAGCGCCGCGCACGTTGGCGAGCGGGATCGCGAGCCGGCTCTTGAGGGCCCAGAGCTTGTCGAGCCCCTCGATCTCCACGACGAGGTTGCCGTTGTCGACGGTCACGATGGCCATGTTTGTCTACTCCCCGGTGTTGATGCGGGCCCGCAGGCGCAGGCCCAGCAGTTGGTTGGCCGCATCCGGCCCCAGCACGTCGTCGAGGCGCGCGAGGGCCGAGCCGACGAGCGCGCCGACCTCCCGGTCGTGCGGCGCCTGCTCGGCCGCGGCCAGGAGCAGCAGGTCGAGCGTGTCGTTCTCCTGAAGTTGTGCGGTGTCGCTGCTCAGGGCCGGCTCGAGCTTGTGCCGCAGGTACCAGCGCAGCACCGTCAGGTACAGGCCGCGCTTGCTGCCGAACGTCTTGTAGAGGCTGTTGCGGTGGACCCCGAGCCCGGTGACGAGGTCGTCGACCGACAGGCCGTCGTAGGCCCGCGCGGAGAACAACGCCACCGCCTGACGGGTAACCGCTTCCTCGTCAAACCCCCGAGGTCTACCCATGCCATGAACGCTACCTCGTTTGGGAACGACCAGTCAAGAACGTTTGTTCTCAAACGCGGCGCGCGACCTCGGTCGGGTTCGTCGACGCCAGCGGGGTGGGCCGCGGCCTGCGGCTTCCACCTTCTGCCGCTGATCCGCCGACTCCTTCTTCCGCCGCCGGTGGCCTGCCGACTCCCTCTTGCCGCCGCTGGTCCGCCGACTCCCTCTTGCCGCCGCTGGCCCGCCGACTCCCTCTTGCCGCCGCTGGCCCGCCCGGCTACTTCTTGCTGCTGTCGGTCCGCGCGTTCTTGGTGTTGTTGCTTCGCGCGGCCCGAGGCGTTGCGCCGACCCTCCCATGCCGGACTTATCGGCACCTGGGATGTTTGCCGGATTGCGCTCGGCCTGACGCGGGCATCAGGGGCATTTCAGCGCCACGTCAGGATGGGTTGGCAATCTCTTCTTCAGCACCGCGATACGCCCCGCCCGGTTAACCGGCCAGCTGCCCAAATCCAACGGGACCGGCCGGGGCGTGTCGCGGTGATTACTCTTGCTGCACCCGCTTGATCGCCTGGCGCCGAACACTGTACGCGCTGGCCGCCTGCTCCTGTTCCGTCTCCTGTTTCGGGTCGGCGGCGCGATCCGGGCGCGAACGAGTACGGCGACTACTCTCCGCATTTGCTGGCCGCCGCTGTTGCTGGCCGCCGCGGTGCCGACCGCCGCCGTTGCAGGCCGCCAAGGTGTCGGCCGCCGTCGTTGCTGGCCGCCGCGGTGCCGACCGCCGCCGTTGCCGACCGTTACCAGCCGAGCGTGCCGGGACCACCCTTGATCGGCCCAGTGATGTCAGACGTCAGCCAGCCACCGTAGAAGTCACCGGGCTGGGGCGTGACCCGCTCGCCGTCAACGGTGCACTCGTCGAGCAGCCCCGGGTAGAACGCCAGATAGCCCGTGAGGATCTCGAACCCGGGACTCGGCCGCTCGTACGACCACGCCACATCCGGCACCGTGATCCCCCCGACGGTGAGATCCCAATATCCAGCAACGCCTTTGAACTCGCAGAACGTACGACGGCGCGACGGACTGAGGGCGGCTTGAATATCGGCAGGCGGGATGTAGTAAACCGGCGGATGCGAGGTCTCGAGAACCCGCACAGCGTTGGTCGAGTCGAACACCACCACGCCGGCATGACGAGCCGCAATGCGCCGCGGCGTGCGCTCAGCCCGCGGCGGCCGCGGGTAATCCCACACGGACTCGGTGGCTCGCTCCATGCACCCAGTCTGTCACCGCAACCGCAGCACCCCCCACGCTCGCCTTGCCGCCCGCGCGCACCTCGTCCTGGCGCGCTCGCCTCGTCCTTGTGTGCCCGTCTTGCTGTCCGCGCTCAGCTTCTTCTTGCGCGCTGCCATGCTGCCTGGTTAAGCCTTTCCGTCGCCGTCGCCGTCGCCGTCGCCGTCGCCGTCGCCGTCGCCGTCGCCGTCGCCGTCGCCGTCGCCGTCGCCGTCGCCGTCGCCGTCGCCGTCGCCGTCGCCGGTGGGGGAGTCTGGAAGCTTCACGGCGTTGCTGCTGGTGGGCCGAATTGCCGGATTATCGAATTACCGGTAATCGCAAACTCAGTAATTCGCTACCGATTACAGAGCGTGTCCGTGCGTCGTGTGCGGTGATCGTCGGCCGTGCGTCAGGCCAAGTAGACAGTGTCTACTTGCGTCGTGTAGACACTGTCTATGCACGATGACGAGGGCCTTCGTGACCGCCTGGTGCGGGCCGGGGTCGAGCTGGTGGCGCAGGAGGGCTCGGCGGCCGTATCGCTGCGTGAGATCGCTCGCCGGGCCGGTGTATCCCATGGTGCACCGCGACGGCACTTCCCGACGCATGTGGGGTTGCTGTCCGCGATCGCTCGGCAGGGATTTGCCGACCTGACCGCCCGGCTCCGTGCGGTTCCCGAGACGGGCTCCCCCCGAGATCGCCTCGGCGGCCTCGCGCACGCGTATGTGGGGTTCGCGCAGGAGAACCGTGGCATGTATGAGCTGATGTTCCGTCACGACCTGCTCCGCTCGGATCACCTCGGCCTTCGGGAGACGAGCCTGCCGCTGTTCGAGACGTTGGCGGCTCTGCTGATCTCGGTCTGGAACGACGGCACCGCATCGGCCGCGAACCGCTCGGTCGCCATCACGCCTGCTGCCGGCTGGGTGCGAAGTCCGCAGCGTGTGGTCGCGAACGGCTCGAGCGCAGATGGTGCCGATCCGAATGCGGACGGTACGCGCGGCTCCGCGCCGAGTGCAGGTGGCGTTTCGGACGCTGGCGGTTCGGGCTCCGCTGCGGAGGGTGAGCTGCGGCCTGCTTCGGCAACGGCGGCGGTGGGTGAGCTGCGGGCTGGTGGTGAGCTGCGGGCTTGTGCGGCAACGGTGGCGAGTGAGCTGCGGGCTGGTGGTGAGCTGCGGGCTTGTGCGGCAACGGTGGCGGATGAGCTGCGGGCTGGTGGTGAGATGCGGCCTGATGCGGCAATGGCGGCGGGACGTGAGCTGCGGGCTGGTGCGGCGGTGGCGGCGGGACGTGAGCTGCGGGCTGGTGCGGCGACGGCGGCGGGTGTGCTGTGGGCGAACCTGCACGGCATTGTGCAGCTGTGGCTGTGGGGCAGCCTTCCGCTCGCCACGGGGCAGACCGACATCGCCGTGCTGGTTGACGCGGCCCTCGACGCGCATGTCGGGGGTGCGCCGTGACGCCGATCTTGTACGTGCTGACCCGTGCCACCGTTGGCCGCGCGCTCCGCATCGGGTGGCGGCCCGAGGTGCACGGTCTGCAACACATCCCGGCCGGCGGTGCGATCCTGGCCGGCAATCACCTGAGCGTTGCTGATCAGCTGTTTCTCGGGGCCGTGGTACCGCGGCACATCGCTTTTTGGGCCAAGGCCGAGTATTTCCGTGGTCGTCGGCTCGCCGGGGTGTTCGTGCGCGGGCTCGGGGCGATCCCGGTCGAGCGGGCCGGTGGGCGGGCCGTGCTCACCGCGTTCGACGCCGCGGTGCCCGTGCTGCGCGCGGGCGGGCTGGTCGCGGTGTTCCCTGAGGGGACCCGGTCGCCGGACGGCCGCCTGTACCGCGGGCGCACCGGCGCCGTCCGCCTCGCCCGGCAGGCCGGGGTGCCGATCGTGCCGTTCGGCGTCGTTGGCACCGACATCATCCAGCCGATTGAGGCTCGCTGGCCGCGGCGGGTGCCGGGTGCCCGGGTCGTGTACCGCTTCGGCGCCCCGATCGACGTCGCCGACGGGACGCCACGGGCCGCCACGGACGAGGTGATGGGCCGTATTCGGGAGCTCAGCGGGCAGGAGTACGTTCCGACCTACGCCCCGATGCTCCGCCTGGGCCAGGTCTGAGGCCTCGCGGAACAAGCCTGACCGAATTCGCGCAAGTCACCGTCGCCCGTGTTCAGCACCGGCACGGGCAGCGTTCTGATCCCCCGGGCGGAGCGTCCTGGCCCGTTGCGAATAGGCCTGCTCCGCGTTGGGTGCGGGCGGCGCCGCGCCGGGTCAAGAGGCGGCGCCGCGCCAGGTCAAGAGGCGGCGCGGCGCCGGGTTACAGGCGGCGAACGGTCTCTACGTCCTCGGTGCCGGAGAAGTAGCGGTCCAGGACTCGGGCGAAACGGTTCTCGGCCGGGTCGGCGTGGGCGAACAGCGTCATCGACGAGCGTAGCTTCATGGCGTCGATCTCGCCGAAGATGTCCACGGCGGTGTGCTCGCCGTCGCCGAGCAGCGCGTCGGCGCATTCGAACAGGCGCGGGCCGAGAATCGGATGCTGCAGATAGGCCCTGGCTTCGTCGAGGGAGGCGATCGCGTACCGCTGCGCCATCGAGCTGCGACCGAGGCCCTGGATCTGCGGGAAAATGAACCACATCCAGTGGCTGCGCTTGTTGCCGTCCTTGAGCTCGCCGATGGTGTGGTCGTACACGTGCTCCTGAGCATCGACGAACCGGGACAGCTGGTATGGATCCTCCATGAATCCAGCCTAGGTGACTGGTGTTAAACGATGGTCTGACCCTCCGGGTCAGACCATCGTTTTGTATCTATTCGGGGTAGTGTGTCCGGGTGGTGTTGGGTA
>NZ_JBEPEH010000067.1:0-47387 GCF_040300725.1 Dactylosporangium sp. NPDC000244 | reverse complement strand
CCATCTTCTTCCAGAACGAGCTGCCCTACGACCCGCCGTCGGCCGCCGCCTGGTCCCACGACGGGATCACCGGCTACGCCGCCTACAAGGTCGCCGAGAACGTCACCTCGCACGAGGCGTGGGGCATGGGCAGCTACTGCGTCTTCACGACCGACTCGTCGATCGCCGCGTACCACTCGTTCGAGGCCCCGGTGAACCCCGGCGTCAAGTTCCACAGCATCCTGACCGTGTCGCTGGGCAAGGGCTCCATCACCCACGTCATCAACGACACCGGCGACGCCGCCCTGCCGAGCAAGGTGACGCCGCACACGGTGGTCAGCTACCCGTGATCGTCCGGGCGCCCGGCGGCCGTGCGGCCGCCGGGCGCTCATCGTGCTTCTCGCCCGCGCGGGGTGACCAGGCCGGACTCGTACGCGATGACGACGAGCTGCGCGCGATCCCGGGCGTGCAGCTTGGTCATGGCCCGGTTGACGTGCGTCTTGGCCGTCACGGGGCTGATCGTCATGCGGGCGGCGATCTCGTCGTTGGCCAGGCCGTGCGCGACGAGGGTGACGGCCTCGCGCTCGCGGGCGGTCAGCTCCGCCAGCGCGGCCGTGGCACGGTCCAGCGGGGGCTGGGTGACGTACCGGTCGATGAGCTTGCGGGTGATCGAGGGCGCCAGCAGTGCGTCGCCGCGCGCCGCGACCCGCACGGCGTGCAGAAAGTCCTCGGGCAGGATGTCCTTGACCAGGAAGCCGGCCGCCCCGGCGCGCAGGGCCGTGAAGACATACTCGTCCAGGCCGTAGTTCGTGAGCACCACCACGTGCACCCCGTCCAGGCTCGGGTCGGCCGCGATGCGCCGGGTCGCCTCGAGCCCGTCGACCACGGGCATGCGCACGTCGATGAGGACCACGTCGGGCCGCAGCCGCGCGGCGAGCGCCACCGCCGCCCCGCCGTCGCCGGCCTCGGCCACGACCTCGATGTCGTCCTCGGCGTCGAGCAGGGCCCGGAACCCGCTGCGGATGAGGGGCTGGTCGTCGACCAGCAGCACGCGGATCACGCGACGGGCAGTTCGGCGTGCACGGCGAAGCCGCCCTCGGGGCGCGGCCCGGCGTGCAGCGAGCCGCCGAGCGCGGTCACCCGCTCCCGCATGCCGAGCAGGCCCACGCCGGGCGCGACGGGCGCGGCCGGGGTGGCGGTGCCGTCGTCGACGACGCGGATGCCGAGCTGGCCGGGGCGGTACTCGATGGTGACCGCGGCGGTCGCGGCCGCCGCGTGCCGGGCGACGTTCGTGAGCGACTCCTGGACGATGCGGTAGGCGGTGCGCTCCAGCGCGGCGGGCAGCCCGGCCCGGTCGCCCTCGATCGTCAGCGTCGCCTCGACCCCGCTCGCCCGGGCCCGTTCGACCAGCTCGGGGACGTGCTCGAGGCCGTTGGGCCCGGACGCGTCGTCGTCGCGCAGCGCCTCGAGCGTGGCGCGCAGCTCGCGGGCCGCCTCCCGGCCGGCCTCGCGGATCGCGAGCAGCGCGTCCGGCACCGCCTCGCCCCGCTTGCGGGCCACGTGGACGGCGGCCTCGGCCTGCACCTTGATCACCGAGATCTGGTGGGTGAGCGAGTCGTGCAGCTCGCGGGCGATGTGCAGCCGCTCCTCGTCGGCGCGGCGGCGGGCGATCTCCTCGCGGGTCCGCTCGGCCTCGTCCGCGCGCCGCTCGGCCTGGCGCAGCGCCTCGCCGGCCGCCCCGGCGGCGATCAGCCACGCGATCTCGAGCACGCCGCGGGACTGGGCGAACGCCGCGGCGGTGCTCTGGCCCGCGGCCAGGGCCGCCAGTGGCAGCGCGGCGAGCATGGCCACGCTGACGGCGACGGTCGCGGCCCGGCGACCGGCGCGCATCGCGGCGTACACCGCGACGAGATAGGCGACGGCGAACACGTCGAACCCGGCCGCGTGGTAGCCGACCGCGCACAGGCCGGTCGCGACGAGCACGACCACCGGCGCCCGCCGGCGCGCGGCCAGGGCGAGGCCGCCGGCGACCAGCAGCGCGTACCCGACCTCAGGGCCGGGGCGGTGCTCGGAGACCCCGGTGATCAGCAGGATCGCCGCGATGCCGACGGCGATGCCCCAGTCCGAGATGCGGCCCATGCGGGCACCTTAGCCGGGCCCGGGCTCGGGCGACTCGTCCACGCGGACCGCATCGGCCTACTGCGCGCGCAGCAGGCGCCCGGCATCTGCCGCGGCCGCGGCACCCCGCAGAGCCGTCCCCCGGCGTCCGCGCCGGCCTACTGCGCGCGCAGCAGGCACCCGGCATCTGCCGCGGCCGTGGCAGCCCACAGAGCCGTCCGCGAGCCGATGCGCCGCGACCGCCGCGGCGGCCAGGATCGGTGGCATCCCATTCGCACAAGTGAAGGAGTCGACCATGACCGTCGACCGGGCCGTGGCCACCCTGGCCGCCATCGTCGCGCTGGCCGCCATCGTCATCGGCGCCCGGCCCTGCGCCGGGCCGGCCGGGGCGCGACCGTCGCCCTGGCGGCCGGAGCGGCCGGCCTGTTCACCGGCGTCATCGTGCTCGCGACCGCGGACGGCGGCCCGGGCACCGGCAACGGCGTCATCGGCGCCGGCGCGGCCGTGGCGCTCGGGCTGGCCGCGATCGCCCTCGGCGTCCTCGCCCGACGCCGACGATTCGCATAAAGCCGGCGCTCGCCCTCGGCCGGCTCGCCCGGCACCGGCGCTCGCCCCCGCCTGCTCGCCCGACACCCGCGATTTGCATAAAACTGATTTGATGTATTCTGCGGGCGTGGAGGAGTTGCCCCCGTTCCTGCAGGCCGCGGCGCACCCGCTGCGGTGGCGGCTGCTCGGCGAGCTGTCCCGCAGCGACCGCCAGGTGCACGAGCTGACGGCGCTGGTCGGCGAGCAGCAGAGCCTGGTGTCGTACCATCTGGGCCACCTGCGCCGCGCCGAGCTGGTCCGGTCCCGCCGCAGCGCCGCCGACGCCCGCGACATCTACTACCGCCTGGACCTCACCCACTGCGGCGAGCAGCTGGCCGCGGCGGGAGGCGCGCTGCATCCGGCCCTGCGCTACGTCGCTCCGGAGCCGGCCGCGCCGGAACCGACGAGCGTGCTGTTCCTGTGCACCGGCAACAGCTCCCGGTCCCAGATGGCCGAGGCCCTGCTCCGCGCCCGCTCGAACGGGACGATCGCCGCGCACAGCGCCGGCAGCCGCCCGAAGCCCATCCACCCCGACGCGATCGCCGCGATGGCCGCCCGCGGCCTGGACCTGAGCGCCGCGCGCCCGAAGCACCTGGACGAGTTCGCCGACCGGCGCTTCGGCCACGTCATCACGCTGTGCGACAAGGTCCGCGAGGTCTGCCCCGAGTTCCCGGGGCACCCCGACACGATCCACTGGAGCATGCCCGACCCGTCCGCCGAGCCGGACGGCCGCCCCGCATTCGACCGCGCCGCCGACGAGATCGCCGAGCGCCTCGACCACTTCCTGCACACATGCGCGACGACGTAAGCCTCGCCACCGTCCTGAAGGAGTGGGGCCGCATCGGCTGCCTCGGCTTCGGCGGTCCCCCGGTCCACATCGCCCTGCTGCGCAAGCTCTGCGTCGAGGATCGCCGGTGGATCGACGCGCAGGAGTTCGAGGACGCCATCGCGGCGTGCAACCTGCTGCCCGGCCCGGCCTCGACCCAGCTGGCCATCTTCTGCGCCTGGCGGGTCCGGGGCCGCGTGGGCGCGCTCGTGGGCGGGGCCGCGTTCATCGTCCCGGGCCTGATCGTGATCCTGGCCCTGGCGGTGCTGTTCCTGCGCGGCGACCCGCCCACGTGGGTGAAGGCCGCCGGCGCGGGTGCGGGCGCCGCGGTGGCCGCGGTCGCCGTCCAGGCCGGGGTCAGCCTGATCCCCGCGGGATGGCAGCGTGCACCCCAGCAGAGCACCCGCGTCAGATGGATCCTGTACCTCCTGGCCGGCACCGTCGCCGCCGCGACCATCGGCCCCTGGCTGGTGCTGCTCCTGGTCGTCGCGGGCATCGTCGAGCTCCTGGCCCAGCGGGTCCCCGCCCCCCGCCGGCCGCTGACCCCGGCCCTGGCGATGACCGGTCTCGGCGGCGGGGTCCTGCTGTCCGTGGCCTGGGTCGCGCTCAAGGTCGGCGCCCTGTCCTACGGCGGCGGCTTCGTCATCATCCCGCTCATGCGCGCCGACGCGGTCGACAACTACCACTGGATGACCGGCGCCCAGTTCCTCAACGCGGTCGCCCTAGGCCAGATCACGCCGGGCCCGGTCGTGCAGACGGTGGCGGTGGTCGGCTACGCCGCGGCCGGGCTGGGCGGCGGCCTGCTGGCCTCGGCCGTCGCCTTCAGCCCGTCCTTCGCGTTCATCCTGCTGGGCGCCCACCGCTTCGACCGCCTGCGCGGCAACCGGGCCGTGCGGGCCTTCCTGGACGGCGCGGCCCCGGCCGCGATCGGCGCCATCCTGGGCTCGGCGATCCCGCTGGCCCTGACCCTCACCCAGACCTGGCAGTGGTTCGTGCTGGCCGCGGCCGCGGTGCTCCTCCTGGCCCTGCGCCGCGGCCCGGTCCTGACCCTGCTGAGCGCCGCCGCGGCCGGGACGGTCATCGTCCTGTCCGGCGGCCCGCTGGGGTGATCCAGTGCCCGTCGGCCGCCGCCACCATCTGATCCTCGACTGCCCCGACCCGGCCGCCGAGGCCCGCTTCTGGAGCGCCGTGCTCGGCGACCCGATCACCCACGACGACGGCGACTTCGTGGTCGTCTCCCCCGACACGGCGACGTCCGGCCTCGCCTTCCAGCGAGCACCGGACCACCGCCGCCCGACCTGGCCCGATCCCGCGGTCCCGCAGCAGATGCACCTGGACGTGATGGTGGACGACCTCGCCGGGGCCGCGGCGGCGGTCGTCGCGCTCGGCGCCACCCGGCTGCCCGGCGACCATGTGTTCGCCGATCCGGCCGGCCACCCCTTCTGCCTGATCCGCCGCCCGGGCTGGGCCCCGCCCGTGAGCTAGCGCCGAGCGCTTCGCGCGCTCGGCCTCTGCTAGCGCGGTGACCGAGAACCTCGCAGCGGCGGATCGGCCAGACGGTCACACATCCCCGCCGTGCCGTCCCGCGACAGCGGCGAAGCGTTCAGCGGTCCGCCGTCATCGACAACGTCGCCGTGACGGTCCCGGCGGCGGCCGACGCTGGTCGGCGGCGGCACGGTTGCGTTTGCCGTCATGGCGGCCTTGGGTGCACCAGCCGCCGTCGTCAGGGATGTTGCCGAGCTCCTTGACGTCGAGTGGACCAGGCCGCCGGGTGGAGATGCTCGACAAGATCTAGCCGCCGTAAGACCGGTCCCCGGAACCGGTCAGGACGACGGCCGCGGCGGGCGGACCGTCGCGGCGATCATCGCGGCCACGGCCAGCAGGACGGCCACCACGGTCAGGGCGCGCAGCACGGTGATGTGGTCGCCGAGGAAGCCGATGGTGGGCGGCCCGCCGAGGAAGGCGCAGTAGCCGATCGAGGCGATGACGCTCACCCGCCCGGCGGCCTTGCGGGGATCGTCGCCGCCGGCGCTCATGCCGACCGGGAAGCCCAGCGAGGCGCCCAGGCCCCAGAGCAGAGTGCCCGCGTAGGCGTAGACCGGGCCGGGGCCGAAGACGAAGAGCGCCACGCCGGCGATGCCGATCAGGGCCAGGACGCGCACGACCCCGGTGCGGCCGTAGCGGTCCAGGAGGCGGGGGCCGAACCAGCGGCCCGCGGTCATCGCGGTCAGGAAGAGCGCGAACGCGATGGTGCCGAGCGTGGCGGACACGTGGTGGCCGTCGATCGCGGCGACGCTGATCCAGTCGTTGCCGACGCCCTCGGCGAAGGCGAAGGCGAGCACGAACAGGCCGATCAGCAGCGTGCGCGGCTCCTTCCAGGCGGCCAGGGCGCCGCCGGGGGCGGACTGCTCGGCGGCGGGCTCGGTGGGGTCGTGGTCGGCGATGAAGCGCCGCGCCTGCCACGTGACCACGAGCACGACGAGCACGGCGACGGTCACGAGGTGCGCGGCCACGGGGACGTGCAGGGCGACCATGGCCGCGCCGACGAGCGCGCCGGCGACGGTACCGAGGCTGAATCCGGCGTGGAAGCGGGACATGATCGATCGGCCGAGGTGGCGCTCCACCACGGTGCCCTGGACGTTCATCGCGACGTCCCACGCCCCGTTGGCGAAGCCGAGCAGCGCCAGGCCGGCGACGACCGGCGCGATGCCGGCCTGCGAGCCGAGCGCGGCGACGGCGAGACCGACGCCGAGCAGCACCGCCATCGCGCCGACGACCCGGGACGAGCCGAAGCGGGTCACCAGGGGGCCGGACAGCGGGAGCGCGACCAGGGAGCCGGCGGCGATGGCCAGCAGGACCAGGCCGAGGGCGGCCGAGTCGAGCCCGAGGCGGTCACGGACCTGCGGGATGCGGGCGGCCCAGCTGGCGAACGCGAAGCCCGACCCGATGAAGGCCGCGTAGGTCGCGGTGGTGGCGGTGCGGACCGCGGGCGGGGTGGGCGCCGCGACGATGGTCGAGGGGAACATGGCAGCGAACATAACAAACAAGATCCGCGTTTGAAACGTTGTCTTTACCGCGCCAGTGGTGTTCAATGGCGGGCATGACGCTCAGCGACCGCCACCGGCGGATCCTTGACGCGGTGCAGCAGGCCGGGCAGCTCGGCGTCCCGCGGCTGGCCGAGCTGACGGGCACCTCCGAGATGACCGTGCGCCGGGATCTGGAGCAGCTGGCGGACCAGGGCATGGTCGAGCGCTACCGGGGCGGCGCGCGCAGCCTCACGCTGCGCGGCGAGGAGCCGCCGTTCGCGGTGCGGACGCACGAGGGGCTGGACGCCAAGCGGCGCATCGCCGAGGCGGTCGCGGACCTGATCGCCGACGGGGAGGCCGTCGTCCTCGACAGCGGGACCACCTGCCTCGAGGTCGCCCGCCTGCTCGCCCCGCGCCGGCTCACCGTCATGCCGCTGTCGATGCACGCGGCCAATGCCCTCACCGGCGCCCCCCAGCTGCGGCTGCTGCTCCCCGGCGGCGAGCCCCGCCCGGACGAGCTCGCGCTCACCGGCCCACTCGCCGAGGCGTCCCTGGCCGCGCTGCGCTTCGACACCGCGATCCTCGGCTGCTGCGGGCTGACCGCCGCCGGGTTGACCGCCTACGACCTCGCCGACGCGGCGATCAAGCGCGCGATCATCGCCTCGGCCCACCGCGTGATCGTGGTCGCCGAGCCGGCCAAGCTCGCCCGCACGGCGCTGGCGTTCGTGGCGCCCGTGTCCGCGTTCAGCCTCGTGGTCACCACCGGCGACGCGGCCGAGGACGACACGAACGCGCTCACCGCCGCCGGCACCGTCGTGCGGAGGGTCTGAGCGCCGTGCCCGACGTCATCCTCTTCGACCTGTTCGGAGTCATCGCCCGGCACCAGTCGCAGGCCGGTCGCGACACCCTCGTCGAGATCGCCGGTCTCCCCGAAGCCGATTTCTGGCAGTCGTACTGGCACCAGCGCGTCGCCTACGACACGGGCCACGTCACCGGCGCCGAGTGCTGGCGCCGGGTCGCCGGGTTCACCGAGGAGCGGATCGCCGCCCTCATCGAGGCGGACATCGCGAGCTGGAGCGAGGTCGACGAGGAGATGGTCGGCCTGGTCGAGCGGACCGCGGCCGCGGGGGTGCGCCTGGCGCTGCTGTCCAACATCCCCGAGGAGCTCGCGGCCCACTACGAGCGGCACCACCGGCGGTGGCTGCGCCACTTCGAGCTCGTGGCCTTCTCGTGCCGGATCGGGCTGGCCAAGCCGGACCCCGCGGCATATCGCTGGTGCTGCCGCGAGCTCGGCCTGGCCCCCGATCAACTGCTGTTCGTGGACGACCGCGACGAGAACATCGCGGCCGCCCAGCGCGTCGGACTACACACGCACCTGTTCGTCGGCCTCGGCCTGGACCTCGTCCAGCGAGTCGGGGATCTCGGCACCCGCTGAGGCGTCCGGCAGGTCGTCCTCCATCCGGTGCAGGGGCCGGTAGGCGAGGCCCAGCGCGCCCCAGACCACCAGCAGCACGCCGCAGGCAAGCAGGATCAGCCCCGTACCGCGGGCATCCCCGACCCCCACGACCCGCCCGACCGTGTCCGCGAGCGCACCCCCGGGCCGCAGCAGCGGCGCGACCGCGTCCGTGAACGGCGGCGCGGTCAGGAACGCGACCGGCGTCATCGCCACGGCCAGCATCTGGTTCGTGGCGAGCACCCGGCCCTGCAGCTCCAGGCCGACCTTGACCTGGATGATCGCGAGCCAGTGGGCGTTGAGGATGGTGAGCGAGCCGTACCAGATGAGACTGCCCACCGCCGCGAGCGCCGTCGACGGCCGCAGCCCGACGAGCGCGGCCCCGAGGCCGACCCCGATGACGAAGCCCACCATGCCCGTGGCCCGGCGCTCGGCGCCGCCCCACAGCACCATGGCCAGCGCGCCGAGGCCGGCCCCGACGCCGCTGAACGCGGTGACGACGCTGACCCCCGCCGTGCCGCCGAACGCGTACACGGTCGGCACGGTCACGGCGAGGGCGAGCATCGCGAGGTAGTTCTCGACCACGAAGAACACGATCATGATCATGAGCGGGCGGCGCCGGACGAGGAACCGCCAGCCGCCGACGATCGCGCGGACGAAGGTCTCCTCCTGCCGGCGGAAAAGCCGGTCGGGCAGGCGCACCAGCAGCAGCGTGCCGACGCCGAGGAGCAGCGACAGCACGTCGACCGCGACCACCCACGGCATGCCCAGCGCCGTGATCAGTGCGCCGCCGGCCAGCGGGGCGATGAGCATGCCGATGCCCGGGCCGAGGTTCGCCAGCGCGTTGGCCTGGCCCAGGTAGGGCTTCGGCACCAGCTGCGCGACCGCGGCCAGGTACGCGGGCCGGTGGAAGGCGGTCACCGCGGACAGCAGCCCGGCCAGCAGCCCGACGCTCCAGATCTCCAGCCGGTCCAGCGCCAGCAGGGTGACCACGGCGGACATGACCACCGCGCCCGCGCCGTTGCAGGCCAGCATGATGCGCCGCCGGTCGATCCGGTCCGCCACGGCCCCGCCCACCGGTAGCAGCAGGATCGAGGGCAGCAGGGCGAGCATGGTGACGAGGGCGTAGTCGGCGACGCGGCCGTTCTGCTGGTACGCCCAGACGCCCAGGGCGAACGAGCTCAGCGCGGCACCGATCAGCGAGGCGGTCTGGCCGGCCGTCATGACGTAGAACTCGCGCAGGTCGCGGCGGGCCCGGCCGCCGGTGACCGCGGTGCTGACCTCCTCCGGCGCCCGGCCCGCGCCCCACTCCCGCAGCGCCCCGGCGATCTCGTCGGCCGCGGCCGCCGCCTGGTGCTTGAGGAAGTAGTGCCCGGCCCGGGGCAGGACCGCCAGCGCGACGCGATCCGCGAAGGCGCCCCATTCCGCATAGCGTTCCTGGTACAGCTCCGTCGAGCGGTCCCGCGCCCCGATCAGGCACAGCACGGGCGCCCGCAGCCGCCGCCGGTCGGGCCGGGTCAGCTCGCGGGTGAACCACGTCTGCGACTCGTCCACGTCGTGCCGCAGGCTGCGCAGGATCACGTCGGCGTCGAGGCCCTCGTCGTCGTCGAGCCCGCCGAGCGTGCGCAGGAAGTCGCGGTACGCCCGGTCGGAGGTGAACCACGTGGCGTGGAAGCGCCGGTGGAACCAGGACGACACCCGCCCCGGCAGCCGGGCCGCCGGGAAGCTGCCGGCCACGACCAGCCCGGCGACCTCGCGGCCCTCGGACTCCAGGCGCAGGGCGAGCTCGGTGGCGGCCGCCGAGCCGACGCAGTGGCCGTAGACCAGCACGGGGCCGGTCGGCAGGTCAGCCACCACGCGGTCGATCAGCTCGGCCATCGGCAGCGGCGGCTCGTCCGGCCGGGCGGGGTCGTGCCCGGGCAGCTCGATCGCCAGCACGGCCGCGCCCGGCAGGCGCTGCGCGAGCTCGGTGGCGAGCGGCCCGTACGCCGCGGCCGAGCCGCCGCCGTAGGGCACGCAGACGACCGTCAGCGTCGCGTCGGCCGGGCCCGCGAGGCGGTGCAGCAGCCCGGTCGAGCCGGTGTCGCCGTCGAGATAGGCGGCCAGCTCGCGCACGGTCGGGCGGGTGAACAGATCGATGACGCGCAGCTGCGGGTCGATGGCCCGCACGGCGCGCACGGCCTTGAACGAGTCGCCGCCGAGGGCGAAGAAGTCGTCGTCCAGCCCGATCTCGACGCCGTCGAGGACCTCGGCCCAGGCCGCGGCGACCCGCAGCTGCGTCGGGGTCTCCGGCGCGACCCGGGTGGCGGCGCCCGGCGGCTGCGGTGCGGGCAGCGCGGTCCGGTCCACCTTGCCGTTGGCGGTCAGCGGGAGCCGGTCGAGCACAACGAACGCCGACGGCACCATGTAGTCCGGGAGCCGGTCGCGCAGCGCGGCCCGCACCACCCCGGGATCGGCCGTCGCGGGCGTGATCCAGGCGGCCAGCCGGCGCGTGTGCGCCTCGCCGACGGGCAGCACCACGGCCTCGCCGACGCCGGGGACCCCGCGCACCGCGGAGGCGACCTCGTTGAGCTCGACCCGGAAACCGCGGATCTTCACCTGGTCGTCGACCCGGCCCAGGATCTGCACCAGGCCGTGGGCGTCGACGCGGACGCGGTCGCCGGATCGGTACCACCCCTGCTGAAAGCGGTCGTCGACGAGGTTCAGGTATCCGCGGGCCACGCTCGGCCCGCCGATGCGCAGCTCGCCCGGCACCCCGTCCGGCACCGGCCGGCCCGCCCGGTCGGTCACCCGGCACTCGACGTTCGCGAACGGGCGCCCGATGGGGACGGTGCCGATGCGGCGCTCGGCCGGAACCTCGCGCACGTCGCAGCCGAGCACGGAGACCGTCGTCTCGGTCGGGCCGTAGTGGACCTGCACCTCGAGGTCCGGCCGCACCCGCTCGATGCGGTCGACCAGCTCCCACGGGCACGGCTCGCCGGCGAGGATGAGCAGTTCGCGGGGCAGCAGCGCGGCGAGGTCGCCGTGCGCGGCCAGCAGCTCCAGGTGGCTCGGGACCAGCTTCATCGCGTCGACCCGGTGCTCGGCCAGGTAGGCCGCGAACGCCTCCGGATCCGTGGCGACCTCGCGGTCCACGAGGTGCGCCACGCCGCCGGTGGCGAGCGCCCCGAACAGGTTCGTCATGCCCAGGTCGGCCGCGTGGGTGGACACCAGGGCGTAGGACCCGTGGTGCCCGATGCGGTCCGCCACCGCGTGCAGGTAGTGCGCGATGTTGCGGTGCTCGACCATGACGCCCTTGGGCCGCCCGGTCGAGCCGGACGTGAAGATGAGGTACGCGAGGTGGTCCATCGGCACCACCACGGCCTCGGCCGGCTCGCCGGTCACGTCCGCGACGACGATCGCCTCGCGGCCCGGAACGCGGCACGGCTCGCGGCCCGCGAACGCGGCCTCGGTGAGCACGAACCGGGCCTGCGCCGCGTCGAGGATCTCCGCCACGCGGCCGTCCGGGTAGCCGGGGTCGACGGGCAGGTAGACGGCGCCGGCCTTGAGCGCGCCCAGCATCGCGACGGGCAGGGCCGTCCCGCGCTCGGTGAGCACCGCGACCGGCTCCTCGGGCCGCACGCCGGCCGCCAGCAGCCGGGCCGCCACCGCCCCGGCGCGCCGGTCCAGCTCCGCGTACGACAGCCGCCCGTCGGCCGCGACCACCGCGGTCGCGTCGGGCGCCGACCCGGCGTGGCGGGCGATGAGCTCGTGCAGCGGCCGGTCCAGCGGGTAGGACGCCGGTGGGCCGTCCGGGCCGGGCCGCACGCCGGGCTCCAGCGCCAGCTCGCCGACGGGGCGGTCGGGCTCGGTGACCAGGCCCGTCAGCAGCGCCAGGAACCAGTCCATCAGCCGCCGGGCGGTCTGCTGGTCGAACAGGTCGGCGCGGAACACCAGCGAGCCGCGGTAGCCGTCGTCCCCGCGCGACAGCGCGAGGTTGAGGTCGTACTTGGCCGTGTGGGTCGGCAGCTCCATGCCCTGCGCGTCCAGGTGCGGCAGGCGCAGCGGCGCGGCCGGCTGCTCCAGCACGTTGAGCAGCACCTGGAAGATCGGCGTGTGGGCGAGGTTGCGCTCGGGCTGCAGCCGCTCCACGATCCGCTCGAACGGGGTCTCGGACTGCGCGAGCGCGTCGATCGCCATCTCGCGGACCCGGGTCAGCAGCTCGCGGCCGGTCGGGTCGCCGGAGCAGTCGGTCCGCATGACCAGCGTGCCGATGAAGCAGCCGATCATCTTCTCGAGGTCGGGGTGGTGCCGGCCCGCGACCGGGACGCCGATCGGGATGTCGTCCGTGCCGCACACCCGGGCCAGCAGCGCCTGGAACGCGGTGAGCAGCACCATGAACGGGGTGGCCCCGCAGGACGCGGCGAGCCCGGCGATCGGGCCGGTCAGCGCCGCTGGCACGTGCACGTGCACCTGCCCGGCCCCGTGGCCGGCCACCGCGGGGCGGGGCCGGTCGGCCGGCAGGTCCAGCACCGGCGCCAGGCCCTGCAGCCGCTCGACCCACCGGTCCAGGGCCGCGGCCGACGGCTCGAGGCCGGCCTGCCAGCGGGTGTAGTCGGCGTACTGCAGCCCGGGCGCGTCCGGCGCCGGGCGGCCGTCGAGGCGGGCGGCGTACAGGTCGGCGATCTCGCTCAGGGCCAGGTCGATCGACCACGCGTCGAAGGCGATGTGGTGGACCACGAGCAGCAGCACGTGCTCGTCCGGCCCGTCGCGGCGGATCAGCGCCCGCAGCGGCGGCTCCTCCTCGAGCCGGAACGCCCGGTGCCGGAACGCGTCCAGGTCCCCGTCGGTCTCGACGGGCACGTCGTCCGCGCCGCCCAGCACCGCGGTCGGCACGCCGTCGCGGTCCACGAACCGGGTGCGCAGCACGTGGTGACGCATGGCCAGGTCCCGGATCGCGGCGGTCAGCGCGGCCACGTCGAGCCGGCCGGTCAGCCGCACGGTGGCCGTCACGTGGTAGGCGCCGCTGTCCGGCTCCAGCTGGTGCAGGAACCACAGCCGGGCCTGGGCCGGCGACAGCGGCGCCGGCGCACCCGGATCGGAGGACGCGGGAATGGTGCTCGCGGTGCGGGCGGCGTTGCGGCGCGCCCCGGCCAGCCGCTGTTGCAGCAGCGAGCGCTGGGTGTCGGTGACCGTCACGCCTGCGTCACCTCGGCCAGCAGCAGCGCCTCCAGCGCGGCGGCGAAGTTCGCCAGCACCGGCTGCTCGAACTGCAGCCGCACCGGCACCGCGAAGTCCAGCGCGTCGCGGAGCCGGCCCACGACCAGCGTCGCGGACAGGGAGTGCCCGCCCAGCGCGAAGAAGTTGTCGTACACCGACAGCTCATCGCGCTTCAGCACGGCGCTCCACACCTCGGCGACCAGCTGCTCCGCCTCGGTGCGCGGCGCGACCCGCTGCTGCACCTCGTCCCGCGGCTCGGGCAGCGCCGTGCGGTCGACCTTCCCGGACGCGTTGACCGGCAGCGCGTCCAGCGTCATCCAGCGGCGCGGCACCATGTAGTCGGGCAGCGCCGCCCGCAGCAGGGTCTCCAGGGCCTGCGTGTCCGGCGTCGAGCCCGGCCGCGGCACCACGTAGCCGACGAGGTGCGCGTCGCCGGTCGGGTCGGCGACGGTCACCACCGCCTCGGCCACGTCCGCCGCCGAGCGCAGCTGCGACTCGATCTCGCCGAGCTCGATGCGGTGCCCGCGCACCTTCACCTGGTGGTCGCGGCGGCCGAGGAAGTCCAGCAGCCCGTCGGTGCGCCAGCGCACCAGGTCGCCGGTGCGGTAACAGCGCTCGCCGGGCCGGACCGGGTCGGCGACGAACGCGGCCTCGGTCAGGTCGGGCCGGCCGTGGTAGCCGCGGGCCACACCGGCCCCGCCGATCCACAGCTCGCCGATGGTCCCGGGCAGCGCGAGGCGGCCGGCGGGGTCCACCACGTACACCCACTCCCCCGCCATCGGGGTGCCGATGGGCACGGTGTCGCCGACGGGGGCGGTGAGGCGGTACATCGTGGACACCACGGCGGTCTCGGTCGGGCCGTAGCCGTTCCAGGCCTCGCCGAGCCGGACCGTGAGCTCGCGGGCGAGCACGGGGTCGAGGGCCTCGCCTATGGCGATCCCGCGCACCTCCGGCGACTGCCAGCCGGCCGCGACGAGCATCCGGAACGTGGTCGGGGTCGCGGTCATCACGGTCACCTTGGACTCGGCGATGCGCTGCGCCACCAGGTGCCCGTCGACGGCCACGCCGCGCTCCAGCAGCACCAGGCGGGCGCCCTTGCCGAGGCCGCACCACAGCTCGAGCCCGGCCACGTCGAACGAGAGCGCGGTCAGGCCGAGCATCACGTCGTCGGGCGTCACCGGCACCAGCTCGCAGTTGGCGGCGACGAACGCGGCGACGGCGCCGTGGTTGAGCTCCACCCCCTTGGGGCGGCCGGTCGAGCCGGAGGTGTAGAGGATGTACGCGAGGTCGTCGGGGCCGGGCGCGGGGAGCTCGCCGGGCTCGGCGGCCAGCGCGTCGGTCAGGTCGACGAGGACGGCGCCGGTGCCCTCGACGAGCGGGCGGGCCACGTCGAGCGTCTCCGCGGCGGCGAGGACGACCTTGGCGCCGGAGTCGCTCAGCTGGTAGCGCAGCCGCTCGGCCGGGTGGTCGGGCTCCAGGGGCACGTAGGCCGAGCCGGCCTGCCAGACGCCGACCAGCGCGGCGGGCAGGTGCCGGTCGCGGGGCAGGCAGATCCCGACGGGCGCGCCGGAGCCGGCCCCGTGCTCGCGCAGCGCGGTCGCGATCCTGGCCGCGGCCGCGGCCAGGTCGCCGTAGCTCAGGGTGCCGTCGGAGGCGTCGACGGCGACGGCCGCGGGGCGGGCGTCGGCCTGGGCGAGGACCGCGTCGAGCACCGTCGCGGGCGCGCCGGCGGGCAGGTCCGGGCCGGTGCCGAGGGCCACCAGCTCGGCCCGCTCGGCCTCGCCCAGCAGGTCGAGCTGCGAGAGCGGGCGGTCGGGCTCGGCCAGCATCCCGTCGAGCAGGGCGAGCAGCCAGCGCGACCAGCGCTCGACCGTCGCCCGGTCGAACAGGTCGAGGCGGTAGTGCAGCTCGCCCTCGTAGCCGCCGTTCTCGGCCTGCAGCGACAGGCTCACGTCGAACTTGTTGAAGTCGAGCGGGGCGTCGAGCCGCTCGGCGCGCACGCCGGGCAGCACCGGGTCGCGCTGGGCGGCCTCGAGCAGGTACAGCATCGACTGGAAGATCGGTGTCGTGGCGGTGGAGCGCTCGGGCGCCACGGCCTCCACGACCCGCTCGAAGGGCGCGGTGGCGTGCGCGAAGGCCTCGAGGGTGGTCTCCCGGACGCGGTCGAGCAGCTGCCGGCCGGTCGGGTCGCCGGACAGGTCGGTGCGCATCACGAGCGTGTTGATGAAGCAGCCGACGACGCCCTCGGTCGCGCGGTGGTGGCGCCCGGACTCGGGCACGCCGACGGCGACGTCCTCGCTGCCGCAGAGCCGGCCCAGCAGCGCCTGCCAGGCCGCGAGCACCACCATGAACGGCGTCGCGTTGCACTCGTGGGCGGTCTGGCGCACCCGCTCGGCCAGGGCCGGGGACAGGTTGAATGGCAGGTAGCCGCCGCTCCAGTCGGCCACCGCCGGGTAGGGCCGGTCGACGGGGAGGGCGAGCACGGGGGCGAGCCCGGCCAGCCGCTCGACCCACCAGCCGACGTGGTCGTCCGCGGTCCGCGTGGCCTGCCACTCGGTGATGTCGGCGTACTGCAGCCGCGGCGGGGCGGGCGGCGTGCCCTGGCCGAGCCGGGCGGCGTAGAGCGCGCCGATCTCGTCGAGCATCAGGTCCCGCGACCACGCGTCGGTGGCGATGTGGTGCACGGTCAGGGCCAGCACGTGGTGCTCGGCGCCGAGCCGGAAGAGCACGGCCCGCATCGGCGGCTCGCGGTCGAGCTCGAAGGGCCGGCTCACCTCGGTCCGCAGCGCCGCGTCCAGCCCGGGTTCGCCGATGTCCACAAGGGACAGTTCGATCCGGTCGGCCGGGCCGGCGACGGCGTGCGCGGGCGGCGCGATGACGCTGCGCAGGACCTCGTGCCGGGCGGCGACCTCGCGGATCGCGGCCAGCAGCGCGTCGGCGTCGAGCGGGCCGGTCAGCCGCAGCACCGTGGGCACGTGGTAGATCGACGTGTTGGTCTCGAACTGCGCGTTGAACCACAGCCGGGTCTGCGACGGTGACAGCGGCTGCGGCGCGTCCGGGTCGGACCGGCGCGGGATCTCCGCGTCGGCCCGGGCGGCGGCGCGGGCAGCCGCGACCCGCCGCTCCATGAGGGCCCGTAAGCTGTCCTGGTCAGACAAGGTCATAGTCGTTCCCTAATTGCCGGTGGCCGGTTCGGCCACGATGTCGTCCATAACAAGCCGCTCGAGTTGCCCCGCGAAGTTCGCGAGGACCGGGTGGTCGAACAGCAGCCGCACGGGGACCGCGCAGCCGAGCGTCTCGCGCAGCCGGCCGGCGACCCGGGTCGCGGCCAGCGAGTGCCCGCCGAGACCGAAGAAACTGTCGTCGGCACCGATGCGATCGGTGGTGAGAATCTGGGCCCAGACGTCGGCGACCAGCTGCTCCATCATCGACTTGGCCGGCCGGTGCGGCCGGTCCTCGCCGGGTTCGGGCAGCGCGCCGAGGTCGACCTTGCCGCTGGGTGTCATCGGCAGCGCGTCGAGCACCACCCAGCGGTGCGGCACCAGGTAGGCGGGCAGGCTCGCCCGCAGGTGGGCGGCGGCCTGCTCGGCGGTGACCGGGCCGGCGACGTAGCCGACGAGGTGCGCCTCCGCGCCCTGGCCCCGCGCGGTGACGACCGCGTGCTCGACGCCGGGGTGGGCGCGCAGCACGGCCTCGATCTCGCCCAGCTCGACGCGGTAGCCGCGAATCTTCAGCTGGTGGTCGCGCCGGCCGCAGAACACGATCTCGCCGTCCGGCCGGCGGCGGACCAGGTCCCCGGTGCGGTAGCACCGCCCGCCGGGCACGACGGGGTCGGGCACGAACGCGGCCTCGGTCAGGTCCGGCCGGTTGTGGTAGCCGATGGCCGGGCCGGCGCCGCCGATCCACAGCTCGCCCGCGACGCCCGCCGGGACGAGCCGCTCCAGCGGATCCATGACGTAGAGCCGCTCGCCGAGCATCGCGTGCCCGATCGGCACGGCGTCGCCGACCTCGAGGACGCGGTACACGGACGACAGCACCGTGGCCTCGGTCGGGCCGTACACGTTCCACAGCTCCCGCACCACCGGCAGCAGCTCGCGGGCCAGGGCCGGGTCGAGCGTCTCGCCGCCGGCCCACACGCGCAGGTCCACCCCGCCCGTCCAGCCCGCCGCGAGCAGGGTGCGCAGGATCGTCGGCGGCACGTTCATCACGTTGACGCGGTGCTCGGCGATCTGGCGGCCGAGGCGGTACCCGTCCACCGCGCTGTCCCGGTCGACGACCACGCAGCAGGCGCCGACGCCGAGCGCGGACCAGATCTCCGCGCACGAGATGTCGAAGCTGAGCGTGGCCACGGCGAGCATCCGGTCCCCGGGCCCGAAGCCGGGCTCGAAGGCCAGCGCCTCGGTGAGCGCGGCGATGCTGGCCTGCGCGACGGCCACGCCCTTCGGCTTGCCGGTCGAGCCCGACGTGTAGAGCAGATAGGCCCGGTCGCCGGGCCCGACGGCGGGGAGCTCGGCCGCGGACGCGGCCGATGCCCGGTCTGAGTCCAGGTCCAGGTCCAGTGCGCCCGGCCCGGCCGCGGCGGCGGTCGTGGACCGGCAGAGCACGGTCTTCGCGCCGCCGTCCGAGGCGAGCCAGGCCAGGCGCTCGGCCGGCAGCTCCGGCTCCAGGGGTAGGTAGGCCGCCCCGGCCCGCCAGATCCCGAGCAGCGTCGCCGGCATCCGGTGGTCGCGCGGCAGGCACACGCCGACGACGTCGCCGGGCTCGATGCCCCGGCCCCGCAGGACCGCCGCGATCGCGGCCGAGTCGTCCCACAGCTGCCGGAACGTCATCTCGCCGTCGGCGCCGACGACGGCCATCTCGTCGGGGCGCTCCCGCACCTGCCGCTCGATCGCCTCGACCGCCGTGGCCGGCGCGCCGGCCGGGATCGGCGGACCGGCGGCCAGCTCGAGCAGCTGCGCCTCCTCGGCCGCGGTGACCAGCGGCAGGCGGTGCAGCGGGCGGTCCGGGTCCGCGGTGACCTCGGCGAGCATGCGCAGGAGCCGGTCCGCGAACGCCTCCACCCACTCGCGATTCGTGAGGCCGGTGTCGTACTCCACCTGAAGCTCGACCCCGTCGGCCGTCTCGTTCACGAAGACGGTCAGCGGGTTCTGCGCCCCGCCGCACCCCAGCTCGCCGAGCAGCTCCAGCCGCACCGCGCCCCGCTCGACCCGGACCGGCATCCCGGTCGGCTGGGCGGAGAGCACCACCGGGGTGAGCATCGCCCCGCGCGACTGGGTGCCGACGGCCGCGAACAGGTCCTCCGTGGACGGCCGGGGCCGGTCCAGCGCCCGGGCCGTCGTCGCCGACGCGGCCGCGACCGTGTCCCGGACGGTGGCCGCGGGCTCGAGCCGCAGCCGGATCGGCAGCACGTCGACGAGCGGGCCGATGACCCGGTCGAGCTCGGGCCCGGCGCGCCGGGCGGCGACCACGCCGACCAGCACGTCCCGGCGGGCGGTGAACCCGGCCAGCAGCAGCCCGAGCGCGGTCAGCCAGTCCGCGAAGACCGCGGTGGCGCTCGCCGGCGGGACCGGGCGGGTGATCCGCTCGCCGCGGAAGCCTGCGGTGCCCGAGAACAGCTCGCTCGGCGGCGACGCGCCGGCCAGCTCGTCCCGCCACGCGTCCGTCGCGCCGTCGGGGGTGAAGGCGAGGTCGCCGACCTGCACCGGCGGCGGCGCGACGGTGCCGGGCGCGGCCAGCTCGGTCGCGAGCTCGTTGAGGAACGTGCCGGTGGACCAGCCGTCGAAGGCCATGTGGTCGGCGACGACCACCAGCTCCGATACCGTCTCGGTGAGCCGGATCAGGTCGACCCGCAGAAGCGGTTCGGTGCCGCCGAGGTCGAAGGCGTGCCGGGCGGCCTGCTCGGCGATCGCGTCCGCTGGCCGCTCACGGGCGTCGTGCTCCGTCACCGGGACCGACGTCCAGGAGCCCACGACCGCGATCGGCTCGCCGTCGCGCTCGACGATCCGGCTGCGCAGCACCTCGTGCCGCGACACCAGCGCGGCCAGCGCCGAGCGCAGGGCGGGCGCCTCGACCGGCCCGGTGAGCCGGACCCGGAACGCCACCGTGGTCACGGCCGGCACCGAGCCGACCTGCCGCAGCGTCCACAGGCCGCGCTGGGTCGGGGTGAGCGGGTACTCCAGGACGCCCTCGTGCCGCACCGGGCCGCTCGCGACCGGGGCCGAGCCCTTGTGGACGAGGTTGGCGAGGGCGGCAACGGTCGGCTCGGCGAGGAACGCGGCCAGCGGCACCGTGGTCGCGAACTCGCGGCCGGCGAGCGCGCAGACCCGGGCCGCGGCGAGCGAGTGCCCGCCGAGGTCGGCGAAGCGGTCCTCGACCCCGATCTCGCCGATGCCGAGCACGTTGCCGACGATCGCGGCGAGCCGCTCCTCGGCGCGCGTGCGGGGCGCGACGAACGCGGTCTCGGTCCCGCGCCGGGCCGCGAGCGCGGGCAGGGCGGCCCGGTCGATCTTGCCGTTCGGGCTCAGGGGCAGCCGCTCGGTGATCGCGAGCCGGGTCGGCACCAGGTGCTCCGGCACCCGGCGGCGCAGCCACGCGCGCAGGCCGCGCTCGTCGAGGCCGGTCGCCTCCACATGCCCGACCAGGTAGGACACGCCGTCCTCGTCGGCGGCGGCGACGACACCGGCGCGGCGCACGGCCGGATGGCGCACGAGCACCGCCTCGACCTCGCCGGGCTCGACCCGGTAGCCACGGATCTTCACCTGGTCGTCGGCGCGGCCGGCGAACCGCAGCACGCCGCCGTCGGTGCGGACCAGGTCGCCGGAGCGGTACCAGCCGTCGCCGAACCCGCCGCTGTCGCGGTTGAGGTAGCCGCGGGCGACCACCGGGCCGCCGATCCACAGCTCGCCCAGCTCGCCGCCGGCGACCGGCTGCCCGTCGGCGTCGCGCACGGACATGACGGCGCCCGCGATCGGGTGCCCGATCGGCGGCTCGCCGGTGTCGTCGCGGCCGACCTCGGCGATCGCGCAGGTCGTGGTGCACTCGGTCGGGCCGTAGAGGTTGAGCACCCGGCGCACGCCGGGGTTGGCGTAGATCCGGTCGACCAGCGCCCGGGTCAGCGGCTCCCCGCCGGCGAACACGGCCCGCACGCCGCTCGGCAGCGGCTCGCGCAGCAGTGCCGCGAGCGCCGACGGCACGCCGTAGACGGTCGTGACCTCGTCGCGGGCCGGCAGCGCGGGCAGGGCGAGGACATTCTCGGCGAGGATGACCGTGCCGCCCGTGACCAGGGGCAGGAACAGCTGGGTGATCGAGGGGTCGAAGCAGATCGACGCGGTGGCGAGCAGGCCGCTCAGCTCCTCGGCGGTGTACGCCTCGGCCTCGTACCGCAGCAGGTTCATCGTGTTGCGGTGCTCGACGACGACGCCCTTGGGGCGGCCCGTGGAGCCCGAGGTGTAGATGACGTAGGCCGCGTCGGCGCCGTCACCGGGCCGGTCGAGCGGGGTCGCGTCGGCGTCCGCGGCGATCTCGTCGACCGGCACCGCGACGGCTTCCAGGCCGGGAAGCGTCGTGGCCCGGGTGGTGGCGACGAGCCGCATCTTCGTGTCGGCGGCGATGTACGCCAGCCGCTCGGCCGGGTACGCCGGGTCCATCGGCACATAGGCGGCGCCGGTCTTCAGCACGCCCAGCAGCGCCGGGAGCAGGTGCTCGTCGCGGCCCAGGCACACGCCCACGAGTTCACCGGCACCGGCCCCGGCCCGGACCAGCTCCCGGGCGATCCGGTTCGCGCGGGCGTCGAGCTCCGCGTAGCGCATGCGGACGGTGCCGGCGATCACGGCAACCCGGTCCGGTGTGCGCCTTGCCTGCTCTTCGACCTGCTCGTGGACACGCTGAAACACGCGCAGCCCTCCCCAATATCAGACGGCCGTGCGTTAGCCGTTTTCCTGCCGGAAATAATGCCGCACCAATTCAAGGCCATTCTCGTGTACATCCACCGAGGTCAAAGGGTCTTCGATCACGGGAAACGCGGCCCCACCTCGCAGAACCGGCGCCGATCGGCGCGCGGGGAGGGCAAACCCTACTCAGCACCCTAGGGATGATTTGGTGGGGATCGCCCGACGTGCGAGTCTGAGCGCATGGCACGAATTGGGGTTGTAGTGCCGCGGGATCTCCCCGCGGATCGGGTGCTGACCTATGCCCGCCGGGCCGAGCGGCTCGGATTCGACGAACTGTGGGTCGTGGAGGACCTCGGGTTCCGCGGCGGCGTGGCCCAGGCCGGCGCCGTGCTCGCGGCCACGGAGCGGATCACGGTCGGCATCGGCATCCTGCCGGCCGGGGCACGCAACGCCGCCTTCGCCGCGATGGAGCTGGCGACGCTGACCCAGCTGTTCCCGGGCCGCGTGATCGCGGGCATCGGCCACGGCATGCCGGACTGGATGCGCCAGGCCGGCGCGCGCCCGGCCAGCCCGCTCACCCTGCTGCGGGAATACACGATCGCCGTCCGCGCGCTGCTGCGCGGCGAGCCGGGCCCGGCCGCGGGCCGATACGTCGCCGTCGAGGGCGTGGTCATCGGCGAGATCCCGGCGGCGCCGCCACCGGTCGTGCTCGGCGTGCGCGGCCCGAAGTCGATCGCGATGGCCGGCGAGGTCGCCGACGGGCTGCTGCTGGCCGAGCCTTGCGCGCCGCCCTACGTCGCCGACGCGGTCTCGCGCTTCGCCGCGCCGTCGCCGATCGTCGTGACGTACGACGCCGCGGCCGTGGCCGACGACGGCCGGGCGGCCCGCGACCTGGTGCGCCCCGGCCTGGCCTGGATCGGCGAGCCGGACTGGGCCCCGCACCTGGCCCCGCTGCCCTTCGCCGCCGAGCTCGCCCGGCACCGCGCGGCGGCGGCGAGCCGCGAGGAGTTCGCGGCCACGCTGCCGGACGAGTGGGTGCGCGAGCTGTCCCTGGCGGGCACGCCGGACGAGGTCGCCGAGCGGATCGCGGCGCGCCATGCCGCGGGCGCGACGAGCGTGGTGCTGCTCCCGGCCGAGCCGGACCCCCTGGACGCCCTGACCCGCCTGGCCGGGGTGCTGCCCCGGGTCAGCCACGCTTGAGCTCCTCCAGGTACACGCTCTGATCGCCGGCGGCCCGGTCGATGACGATGTCCAAGCCGTAGCCGTCCCGGCCGCCGTTCCATTCCTCGTAGATGCCGTCGGGAACGAACGTCCAACCGTCGAAGGCCCGCCGGTCCTGCAGCAGTGCGCATCCCGGGAGCGCGACGGTGAAGGCATCGGCGCTCCGCTCAGTTGCAGGTCCAACTCGAGGCACCCAGACAATACCGGCCGACACCGATGAAGGTCGATCCGATCATCGGGAACTCCCGGACGATGCCGAGCTTCGGCATGCCCGCGAAGTAGGCGGTGGCCGTCGCCTGGCGGCGGGTCAACACCAGGGTGACGGCGTCGATGGCGAGGGTGCCGGTGCCGTGCTGGTCGGAGGCGATGTATCACCTACTCCGGCCACGTTGCGTGGTCCAGCAGATCGGCCAGCTCCTTCGGGCGGCCGAGGGCCGCGCAGTGGCCGGCGTCGAGCTCCGCCGGCGTGATCCCGAGCCGCTGCGGCACGAGCCGGCGAAACAGCGCCGCCGGGAAGCAGCGGTCCCGCCGCAGCAGCACGAATCGCGTCGGTACCGCCGGCCACCGCTCCAGCGGCCAGGGCTGCTCGTAGGCCACCGCGGACGGATGCTCGCGCTGGCGGCGGAGGGCTTCCTCGGCGAGCGGGCGCGGCACGTCGTGGTAGTAGGTGACGAAGGGGTCTTCCTCGCCGCTGCCGACGTAGCCGACGTTGTCCCACCAGTCCGAGGGCCGCTCGCCCGGCGCCGGAACCATACCCGCCACCAGCACCAGCCCGTCGGCCGCGAGCCGCCCGGCCACCAGCGGGGCCGTGAACGCGCCGAACGAGTGCCCGACGACGACGGCGTCACGCCGGTCGCCGACAGCCGCGATCACGGCGTCGGCGTAGGCGTTCAGATCCGCCGCCGGGTCGTCGGGCAGGTCGGGCGCGATCGCGTCGTGGCCGCGGGCGCGAAGCTCGGCGGCGACGAGGTGCCAGGCCCAGCCGGAGTCGCCAGCGCCGTGAATCAGCACGAAAGTGGCCATGCCCCTGACGCTAGCCACGCGAAGGCATGCGCAAAAGCGATCGTTTCCGATCATTTCCATCGTACTTCCCGATAGACTCGAGACCGTGGCCGACATCGACCTGCGCCACCTGGCCACCCTGGCCGCGATCGCCGACGAGGGGTCGTTCGGGCGCGCCGCGGCCCGGCTCGGATACACGCAGTCGACGGTCAGCCAGCACATCGCCGGGCTGGAACGGTCCGTGGGCGGCGCGGTGTTCGACCGGCCGGGCGGGCCGCGACCGGTTCGCATCACGCCGCTCGGCCGCGTCGTGCTGGACCACGCCCGGCAGCTGCTGGCCGGGGCGCGGGCGATGACCGACGCGCTCGACCGGTTCCGGGCCGGCGAGGGCCGCATCGACATCGGCACCTTCCAGAGCCTGTCGACCACGATCCTGCCGCGGCTCGTGCGGCGGCTGCGCGAGGAGCACCCGGACTGCGACATCCGCCTCTTCGAGGAGGAGACCGACCCGCCGCGCGTCGACGACCTGGACCTCGTGTTCTTCGACGGGCGCACGGCCGGCGAGGTCGAGCACCGCAAGCTGCTCGACGACCCGTACGCGCTCGTCGCCCGCCCCGGCGACTTCCCCGACGGGCCGGTGCCGCTGAGCGCGCTGGACCGCGCGCCGATGGTGGCCTGGCCCGCGGCCTGCGACCAGCCCCGGGTCGAGGACGCGTTCGCGGGGGCCGGGGCGCGGCCGCGGACCGTGTTCCGCACGACGAGCAACGAGGCGGTGCTGGCCATGGTGCGGGCGGGCATCGGCTCGGCGGTCCTGCCACGGCTGGTCCTCGACGACCTTTTCGGCCCCGACTCGACGCTGTCGGTGCACGAGCTGCGGCCGGCGCCGCCGCCGCGCGAGATCTACCTGCTCTGGCCGGCCGGGCGCACACACTCCCCGCTCGCCGCCCGCGCGATCGAGATCGCGCTGGAGGTCACGGCCGGCTACCGGTAGGGGCGGAAGTTTCACGGCGCTCCAGGCCGCACGCGCAGCCGTTGGCGAATCGTGTTATGCCGGCGGCCCGGCCCGCATCTGCAAGGCGACGCGACGCACACCCCCGTCAGAGAGGTCGCCATGTCTCCATCACGTTCCCGAACCCGCCGAGCGCTCCTCGCGCTCGGCACCGCCACCGCGACCGTCGCGGTCGCCCTCGCCGGCCTCGACCGGCCGGCCAACGCCGCGACGGTACCGGCATTCCCGGGCGCCGCCGGGCCGGCCATGTACGCCACCGGCGGCCGGGGCGGCGACGTCTACCACGTCACCGACCTCACCGACAACGCGAGCACCCGCAGGCCGGTTCGCTGCGCTACGGGCTCGCCACCGCCCCGAGCAGCGGCCGGACGATCGTCTTCGACGTGGCCGGCACCATCAGGCTCTCCCCCGCCGGCCGGCAGGGCTGGCTGTCCTTCGGCACCAGCAACGTCACGATCGCCGGCCAGACCGCGCCGAAGCCCGGCATCACGATCATGGGCCAGGCGACCAAGGTGACGGGCAACAACGTCGTCATCCGGCACGTGAAGTTCCGGCCCGGCGAGGACCAGGCGAACCCGGGCACGGCCACGAACGATGGGATCTGGATCACCGGCAACAACGTGATCGTCGACCACGCCTCGGTGAGCTGGGCCGACGACGAGGGCATCAGCTCCAGCGACGGGGCCGGGCAGGTCACGGTGCAGTACTCGATCGTCTCCGACGGGCTGAACTACAAGGGCCACAGCTACGGCGCCCTCGTCGGCAGCGACGTGACCGGGTCGAACATCGCCTACCACCACAACCTGTTCGCCCACAACCTGAGCCGGCTGCCGAGGCTGGGCAACGAGACCGGGGCGGTGAACAACGTCGACTGGAGCAACAACATCATCTTCGAGGGCAAGGGCTACAGCGGCGACAACCAGAACGCGTTCGGCAACTTCGTCGGCAACACCTACCTGCGGCACAACTCCAGCAGCCCGGCGGTCTACACGGGCGCGACGGGCACCAGCCTGTACCAGTCGGGCAACATCGTCGACTATGACGGCGACTCGAACCTGACCAACGGCCGGGCCGCGACGTGGACCGAGTACGCCTCGGTCCCGACCCACCAGTCCGCGCGCTTCAACGTGCCGAACATGACCTACGACTCGGCCTCCACGGCGGTACCGAAGATCCTGGACCGCGCGGGCGCCTTCTGGTGGTCCCGCGACGCCGTCGACACGCGCGTGGTGAGCGAGACCCGCACGACCACGGGCACGCTGATCGACTACCCGAACGCGACCGAGTGGAACAGCCTCTGGAACGCCGCGCCGGTCAACGCCCCGAGCGGCTGGGACACCGACCGCGACGGCATGCCCAACGCCTGGGAGATCGCCAACGGCCTCAACCCGAACGCCGACGACCACAACGGCGACGCGGACGGCGACGGCTACCGCAACCTCGAGGAGTACCTCGACTACGCGGCCCAGGGCGGCCAGACCACCCCGTCCACCTCTCCCAGCCCGTCCACGTCGTCTCCCGGCCCGACCCCGAGCATCTCCCCGACGGGCGGCGGCACCGGCGGGTGCACCGCGGCGTACGCGACCACGAACACGTGGGAGGGCGGCTTCCAGGGCGAGGTGACGGTGAAGGCGGGCGGCGCGGCCATCACCGGCTGGACCGCGAGGTGGACCCTCGCGAGCGGGCAGTCCGTCAGCCAGGTCTGGAACGGCCGGCTCACCACGAGCGGCTCGACGGCGAGCGTGGCGAACGAGTCGTACAACGGCGCCCTGGCCGCGGGCGCCTCGACCACGTTCGGCTTCCTCGCCACGGGCACGGCCACGACACCGGCGGTGACCTGCACGAGCGCCTGAGCCCGGCCCGCCGGGACCGCCAGTGCGGCCGCGGACGGTCGAGTACGGTCGCATGATGCGTACTCGCCCGTCCGCGCCGTTGCGCGGCGACGGCGTCGTGCGGCGGTGGGACGCCGAGGCCGGGTGGGGCGTGGTCGCCCTGGACCGCGACGGGCTCCTCGTGTGGACCCACTACTCCGCCGTCGTCGCCGAGCCCGGGGCGTACCGCTCGCTCGAGCCCGGCCAGCGGGTGCGCTGCTGGTTCGAGATCCCCGGCCAGGACGGCTACGCGGCGCGGGCACTCCGCGTCGAAGCCCGGGATTGACCCGTCCTCCGGCGTCGACGATGTCGCGTATCGTGACCGCATTCAACGCCGAAGGGCCCTCGCTTCTGGGGCCATGTGGCCCTACTATGGCGGCGCAACGACGAGAAGGGGCGGGGATGACGCGACCGGAGTGGGCACCGGAAGACATTGACATCAGCGTGCCGAACGCGGCGCGGATGTACGACTACTCGCTCGGCGGCTTCCACAACTTCGCGGTCGACCGCGAGATGGTCGAGCGAGTCGTGTCGATGTCGCCCAACGCCAGGCAGATCGGCCTGGCCAACCGGGCCTTCCTCGGCCGGGCCGTGCGCCGGCTCGTCGCGAGCGGCGTGCGCCAGTTCCTCGACGTGGGCTCGGGCATCCCGACGCTCGCCAGCGTGCACGAGGTGGCGCAGCAGGCCGATCCCGAGGCCCGGGTGATGTACGTCGACATCGACCCCGTCGCCGTCGCGCACGGCCGCGCCATTCTCGCGGGCAACCCCAACGCCGACGTGATGCTCGGTGACGTGCGGCGGCCGGACGACATCGTGCGTGACCCGGCGGTGAGCGGCCTGCTCGACTTCACCGAGCCGATCGCCGTCATGCTCATCGCGGTGCTGCACTTCGTGCCCGACTCCGACGACCCGGCCGGGATCGTGCGCCGGTTCCGCGAGGCCGTCAAGCCCGGCAGCTACATCGCGCTGTCGCACGGCTCCCCGCCGCCGCAGCACGAGGAGGACGCCGCGAAGGTCAGCACGGTCTACCAGCGCACCTCGACGCCGTTGCACCTGCGCAGCAGCGCCGAGATCGGCCGGCTGCTCGACGGCCTGGAGATCGTCGAGCCGGGCGTGGTGCCGGTGACCGCCTGGCACCCCGACGACACCGGCGTCGAGCCGCGGCCGGAGGTGCTCGCCGCGGTGGGACGTAAGCCGTAAAGCTGGCATTCAGCGCGGTCTTTGCCTCATAATCGTCCGCGTGATCCCGTCTGACGGCCGGACGGCCGGCATCGACGCGTTCACCCGGGCCTGGGCGCGTGTCGTCACCGGCCACACGGTCCTGCGCCACAGCCCCGACGAGGTGTATTCGCTGCTCGAGCGGTTCGCGCTGCGGCTCGCCGAGGCGCTGCTCGCGGAGCCGTTCTCCGCCGGCCCGGGCCGGCGTCTCGGCGCCGACCTGGTGGCGGCCGGCATCGCCACGCCCGAACTGCTCGGCCGGACGACGACGCTCATCGGGCGGCGGTTCCTCGAGGACATCCGCCTGCGGCGCCCCGACGGCCGGGCGCGCCTCGACGAGCTGCTCGGCGCGGTGGCGACCGGCTACACGGGCGCCCTCGTCGACCAGTCGGTCGGCGCGCAGGAGGAGCTGCGGCGGGCGGAACTGCGGCGGGACGAGCTCGCCCGGCAGTGCCGCATCGAGCGGACGCACGACCTGCCCAATCAGCGGGCCGCGCTGCTGCGGCGGCTCGGCGAGGCGCTGGCCGGGGACCCGCGGGGCCGGCTCGGGCTGTGCCTGATCAACCTGGACCGGTTCCGGACCGTCAACGAGAGCCTCGGCTACCGCGCCGGCGACCAGGTGCTGCGGACCGTCGCGCACCGCCTCGAGCGGCTCGCCCAGCGGGCCGGACACTTCGCCGCGCACCTCGACAACGATACGTTCGTGCTGCTCGTCGGGGACACCGGCGGGATCGACGAGGTGACGAAGGCCGCGGAGGAGGCGCTCGCCGCGATCGCGCACACGTTCCCGATCAACAACGGCTACACCCTGCCGATCCGGGCCAGCATCGGCGTGGTCGAGCGGGCCGCCGCCGACACCGATCCGGCGGCCCTGCTCGGGGCGGCCGAGCAGGCGCTCGGCTGGGCGAAGCAGGAGCGGCGCGGGCATTGGATGGTGTACGACACCGAGCGCGCGGCCGCGGAGACCGCCCGCCATGCGCTCAGCGCCGAGATGCCCGACGCGCTCACCCGCGGCGAGTTCGTCGTGGACTATCAGCCGCTGGCCGACCTGGCCACCGGGCGGATCGTCGGCGTCGAGGCGCTGGTGCGCTGGCGGCATCCGGTGCACGGGCTGCTGACGCCGGGGCGGTTCATCGACCTGGCCGAGCACACCGGCCTGATCGTGCCGCTCGGCGAGGACGTGCTGCGCCGCGCCTGCGTCCAGGCCGCCGCGTGGCGCGACGCCGACCCGGACCACCCGGTGTTCGTGAGCGTCAACGTCGCCGAGGCCCAGCTGCGCCGGCCGGGCCTGCCCGCGCTGGTCCGCACGATCCTGGACGAGACCGGGCTGCCGGAGGGCCTGCTGCAGCTGGAGGTCACCGAGAACGTCCTGCTCGACCCGGAGGGGCTCGGCACCCTCGACGACCTGGCGCGCATGGGTGTGCGGATCTCCCTGGACGATTTCGGCACGGGCAACTGCCGGCTGGCCGAGATCAGCAACCTGCCCGCCCACACGATCAAGATCGCCGGGTGCTTCATCGGCTTCCTGAACAATCAGCACGCGGCCGACGGCGCCGACCACACGGTGCTCACGGCCATGATCGAGCTCGGCCGCGAGCTGGGCCTGACCGTCACCGTCGAGGGCATCGAGACCGAGGTCCAGGCGCGGCGGCTCCTGGACCTCGGCTGCGACATCGGCCAGGGCTACCACCTGGGCCGCCCTCAGCCCGCGGACGACATCACCGGCCTGCTCACGGCCCGGAGCTGAACGGGATCCGGCGGTCGGTCCGCGACGCCCAGTAGGCCAGCTGCGGCGCGACGAACCAGCACGCCAGCAGCGGCAGCGACCACACCAGCGCCGGCGGGTTCTCCAGCTCGATGCCGACGGCCAGGGCCACCGACAGCGCGCTGGCCGGCGCCATCGTCCGCCAGCGGGCCGCCGCACCGCGACCGACGGCCCGCACGGCCGCCACGGAGCTGGTCCACTGCAGGATCAGGCGGCGGCTGACGAAGGTGCGGTAGATCGCCCGGGCCGTGGCGTCCAGCGTGAACACCGTCCGGTCGGCCAGCAGCACGACCCAGATCGGCGCGCGCAGGGCCTCGACCCGCAGCAGCCACCACGCCAGCGAGCCGCGCATCCGCAGCGTCCCGGCCAGCCAGGCGCGCCGGGACATCCGCGCCGGGCGGGGCGAGCGGCCCAGCAGGACCATCAGCGGCAGCACGAGCAGCGGCTGCAGGAGCAGCCCGGCGACGACGGCGGTGTAGACGCCGACCTGCGCGGCCGGGGCCGCGAGCCAGGCGAGGACGAGCAGCCCGGCCATGGCGACCGGCTGCAGGTGCGCGAGCAGGTCGTTGGTGAGCATCCAGCGGGCCATGAGCGGCAGCGCGCGGCGGCCCCGGGCGGCGATCCACGGCAGCAGGTGCACGTCGCCACGGATCCAGCGGTGGCAGCGTTTGCGGTACGCGAGGTAGTCCTCGACGTTGCCCTCGACGACCACGGCGCCGGCGATGCAGGCGGTGCGGGCGTACATGCCCTCGAGCTTGTCGTGGCTGAGCACGGTGTTGTCGGGGATGCGCCCGTCGAGCGCGGCCCGCACGGCGGCCACGTCGAAGATGCCCTGCCCGAGGAACAGGTCCTGGCCGAAGAGGAGCTGGCCGAAGGAGGCCTGCCCGGTCGGGGCGGAGTACGGCTGCCACGACCACTCGAAGAAGCTGCGCGGCGGGGACGGCACGTGGCAGGGGCGGACGTAGCCGAAGCCCGACGTGATCCGGCCGGTGCCGGGGTCGGCCTCGGCGCGGTTGTCCGGGTGGGCCATCGCGGCGACGAGCTGGCGGGCACCGCCGTTGGGCAGGCGGTTGCCGACGTCGATGGTGATGACGTACCGGATGCCGGACAGCGCCGGCGCCGGGCCCTCGAAGCTGGTCTCGGCGGCGGGGTCCTGGACGAGGGCGGCGAACTCGACGAGCTTGCCGCGCTTGCGTTCCCAGCCCATCCAGACGCGGTCGGCCTCGTTCCAGCGGCGGGAGCGGAACAGTGCCGAGAGCGGGGCGGTGCCGGAGGCGGCGGCGAGCTTGGCGAGCACCTCGGCGCGCAGGGCGGCGTCGGTGGCGAGCTCGGCGGCGGGGCCGTCGGCGAAGTCGACGAGCGCGATGTGCCCGGCGAATCCGGGGCCGCTGTCGCGGGCGGCGGCCCGCATGGTGTCGACGAGCGCGTCGACGTCTTCGCTGTCGTAGACGATGGCGGGGTACACCACACACGTCGAGCCGACGAGGGGGCCGGGCGGGGCCAGCGGCACCTGCGGCAGCGCCGCGGACGGGGGCAGCGCGGCCCGCAGGACGAGGTGCACGACGGTGCCGCCGAGCTGGAGGGCCAGCGGCACGCCGAGCGCGAGTGCGGTGACGAGGAACGCGGTGCTCGTGCCGGCCTCGGCCATCAGGAGGCCGGCGAGGATGAGCAGGACCGCCGAGACTGCGACGATGGACCAGACGTAGGCCGGGCCGGATCGTTTGCCGATGTTCTTCCGCTGCCGGCGGGCAGTCGTGGACACATTGGCCTCAGGCATGGGTCAGTCCAGGGCCCGCCTCATGAACCCGATGATGCCCACCCACGTGAAGACGACTAAGGCCGCGCCGAGCACGGAGATCGAGACCCACAGCGGCAACGACTCGACGGCCCTCGGCGCGATGATGGCACGCATGGCCTCGCTCATGTACGTGCACGGGTTGAGCCCGCACACGATCTGGAACCAGAGCAGGCCCTTGATGCCCAGGAACGGGAACTGGGTCGAGCCGGTGAAGATGAGCGGGGTCAGCGCGACGGTCAGCATGATCTCGATGCGCCGCGAGGACACCAGCGTGCCGAGCACCATGCCGAGCGCGGACGCGACCAGCGCGCCCAGGATCAGGACCCCGATCACCGGCAGGTACGTGTGCGCGGGCCAGCTCATGTGCAGCAGCCAGAAGCCGAGCGGCACGATGAACAGGCCGGCGACGAGGCCCCGGATGGCGCCGAACACGATCTTCTCGACCGCCACCAGCCCCATCGAGACCGGCGCCAGGAGGCGGTCCTCGATCTCGCGGGTGTAGGAGAAGTCGAGGACGAGCGGCAGCGCGGTGCTCTGCAGGCCGGCCAGGAACGCGTTGAGGGCGACGAGGCCGGGCAGCAGGATCTGCCCGAAGACGTTGTCGGTGTAGCCGAGGTCGGACAGCACCTTGCCGAAGATCAGCAGCGAGAACAGCGGCTGCACGATGACCTGGGCGAAGAACGGCAGGAACTCGCGGCCGGTGACGAAGACGTCCCGCCACAGGAGCGAGAAGAACGTCTCGATCTGGCTCGGCAGCGAAACCGAGCGCAGCCGCAGCGGTGGGGTGGCGACGGTCACCGAAGGTCCCTTCCGGTCAGGTGAATGAAGACGTCCTCGAGGCTCGGCTTGCCGACGGTGAGGTCGCGCACCTCGTGGTTGCCGTCGGCCATCGCCCCCAGCACCGCGGGCATCGCCGAGACCGGCTTGGACTCGGTGAAGACGCGGAACTGCACGAGCGTCTCGGCGTCGGGCGCGACCAGCTCGGGCGGCGGCGCCGGCGGGCCGACCCGCTCGACCCGCTCGACCTCCGGGACGTCGCCCAACAGGGTGCGGATCTCGTCGGTGGTGGCCGAGCCGAGGTTGACGGTCAGCGTCAGGGTGGTGTTGCCGGGCAGCATCCGGGTCAGCGCCTCGGGCGTGTCCAGCGCGAGGAGCTTGCCGTGGTCGATGATGCCGATGCGGTCGCAGAGCTTGGCCGCCTCGTCCATGTCGTGCGTCGTGAGCATGATGGTGACCCCGGCGGAGCGCAGTTCGGCCACCTTGTCGTGGACGAAGAGGCGCGCCTGGGGGTCGAGTCCGGCCGAGGGCTCGTCGAGGAACATGACCTTCGGCTCGTGCATGAGGGCCCGGGCGATCATCACGCGCTGGGCCATGCCGCCGGAGAGGTAGTCGACCCGGCCCTTGGCGTGGGCGGTCAGCTCCATCTGCTCGAGCAGGTCGTCGGCCCGCTTGGCGCGCTGCGCCCGCGGCATCCGGTGGTAGGCGGCGTGGAACATGAGGTTCTGCCGCACGGTCAGCGACCGGTCGAGGTTGTTGCGCTGCGGCACCACCGCCAGCAGCTGCCGCGCCGCGGTCGCGTTCTTGACGACGTCGACGCCGTGAATCACGCCGCGGCCGGACGTCGGCCGGACCCTCGTCGTCATCACGCCGATCGTCGTCGTCTTGCCGGCGCCGTTCGGCCCGAGCAGGCCGAAGATCTCGCCCGCGTTGACCTGGAAGCTGAGCCCGTCAACGGCCGCGGGCGTCTTCGGTCGATACGTCTTTACCAGATCCGTAACCACCATCGCGTCGTCCACGGGGCCTGACACTACCGATCCGCATATGCATCGGAACCGTTGTGCGGCCCCGCATTCCGGCCCCGGACGACATTGAGGGGGTCACCCCGAGAACTGGGGACCCGGTAGGGGCAGCGAGTCGTCGTCGAGGTGGGAGCAGGCCGCGCTGAGGGGCAGCCCGAGGGCCCGGGCGGCGGCGTCGACCTCGGCGAGGGTCAGCTCGGCGCGGCGCGGCGCCAGGTCGGACCACAGCCGCCGCACGCGCTCGTCCTCGTCGGCCCGGCCGCTGTGCCAGCTGCGGTCGTGGCGCCCGAGGGCCCGCAGCAGCGTCGACGGTACGGCCTGCTGCGGCGCGGTGTGCCGCCGGAACACGTCGCAGACGGCCTCGACCGGCACCCGCTCGTCCACGCCGGCCCGCGGCCCGGCGGCGAACGTCACCGGCGAGGCGGACCAGTCCACCGTCCCCGCGGCGGCGGCGAGCCCGGCGACCACCGCGGCGAGCTCGTCGACGAGGCGCTCCTCGTCGACGTCGAGCAGCGGGCAGCCGACGAGCCGGCCGGTCTGCTCGAGGTAGCCGGTCGCCACGCAGGTGACCCAGATCAGCGACAGCGTGGTGAAGACGGCGCGCACCTCGGGCGCGCCGATCTCGCCGAAGCGGCGGAACCACTGCGGCCGGCCGTCGCGGACGGCCTGATAGGTGGCCCAGGGCGAGGGCAGGTACTGGCTCAGCGCGCGATGCCCGTACTGCTGCACGAGACCGGCGGCCGTGCGCGCGTCCCGCAGCGAGCGGCTGACGAGCGAGCGGACGTCCTCGTCGACGTGGTGCACGGCCGGGGTACCGCCGCTGAGCCAGCCGATCGACCGCCCCGCCGCCCGCAGGCGCAGAGCGAGATCGGAGTCCTCGCCGGCGTGCCGGCCCGGGTCGAACGGCGGCCCGTCCGGGGCCAGGTCCCGGCGCAGGCCCGCGTTGGCGGTGATGAGCAGCCCGCCCGGTGCCCCGTCCAGCGGGGTGGCGTCGAACATCCGCAGGTGGTCCATGAACGCGGTGACCGGCCCGCCGACCGCCACGCGGATCGGGCCGCCGACCGCGGCCGCCCCCGAGCCCAGGGCCTCGGCCATCCGGTGGCACCAGTCGGGCGGCACCAGCACGTCGTCGTCGGCGAAGAGGACGGTGTCGTGGCGCGCCGCGGCGACGCCGGTGTTGCGGGCCGCCGAGACGCCGGCCGGCTCGGAGGTGAGCACACGCAGCATCGGGTCGGCCGGGCCGTCGAAGCCCGTGGTGGCACCGGGCCCGTTGGCGACGAGCAGGACCTCGGCGTCGGGGCCCAGGCCGCGCGCGGCGGTGAGTGCCGCGTCGACGCACGCCGCGACCGTGTTGCGCTGCAACGTACTCGGGATCACCACGCTGACTGACACGTGCATGATTATCGGTCGCGCGACGACACGGACGGGTGCGGCGCATCCCCTAATATCGGGTTCGCGCGGCAGGGGTTGTCCGCTTTGTCACCCGCGTCCTAGCGTGAGTCGTGACCAGCGGCAAGCACATCGCCTTCTTCACCGCTCCCTCACACGGGCATGTCTATCCGATGCTCGGCATCGTCGAGGAGCTGGCCGGTCGCGGCCACCGGGTCAGCTACGCCACCACGACCGACTTCGCCGGTGCGGTCGGTGCCGCGGGCGCGCACCCGGTCCTCTACGCCTCGACGATGCCCTCCCCCGGTGACCGGAGCCGCCGATGGCCCGAGACCATCACCGAGTCGATGACCCTGTTCCTCAGCGAGGCCGCGGCGACGCTGCCCGCGCTGCGCGAGGCGTTCGCCGCGGACCGGCCCGACGTCGTCGCGGTCGACGACCTCGCCGGGGCCGGTGCGGTCCTGGCCGCGGCGTGGGGCGTCCCCGTGGTGCAGATCTGGCCGTTCTTCGCGGCCAACGCGCACTGGTCGCTGCCCCAGCACGCCCCGGCGGCCCAGCGGCCGAAGCCGGCGGCGATGTTCCGCTACGGCACCGACCTGACGGCGCTGCTGCGCTCGGCGGGCCTGCGGACGTCGGTGCCCCAGTACTTCGCGAGCCGCCCGACCGGCGGCGTGGTGCTGCTGCCGCGTGCCTTCCAGTTCCGGGGCGAGACGTTCGGCCCGGAGTTCTCGTTCGTCGGCCCGTGCCTGGGCTCCCGCGGCTTCCAGGGCGAGGCCGCGCCGGCTGCGGCGGACCGGCCGACGCTGCTCATCTCGCTGGGCACGTCCTTCAACGACCGGCCGGAGTTCTACGCCATGTGCCTGGAGGCGTTCGCCGGCGAGCCCTGGCACGTGGTGATGGCCGTCGGCGACCGCATCCGCCGGGAGCAGCTGCCGCCGGTGCCGGACAACATCGAGGTGCACGCGCGCGTCCCGCAACTGGCGGTGCTGGCCCGGGCCGGCGCCTTCATCACCCACGCCGGCATGGGCTCCATCATGGAGGGTCTCGCCCACGGCGTGCCGCTGATCGCGATCCCGCAGGTGTTCGAGCAGGAGGTGAACACCGAACGACTCACCGGGCTCGGGCTGGGCGTGTCGCTGCGGCGCGACGCGATCACCGCCGAGGGCCTGCGCGACGCCGTGCGCCGGGCCGACGGCGCCGAGGTCCGGGCCGCGGTCGGCCGGATGCGGGCCCAGGTGCAGGCCGGGGGCGGTGCTCCGGCCGCCGCCGACGTCATCGAGAAGATTGCCGGCTGACGGGCACGGCGAACGCACCGGATAGGCCGCTTCGCGCACCGGCCGAGGCCTCACGGTTGCCGCAAGGAAAACGATCCGTGACGCCGGGAAGAATCGCCTTTCGGATCCGAACGATGATAACCACCGCACCGGCCGTGACATGCGACGCCACGACGATGCGGACAGACTTCACCGCCCCTTTCGACCTGCTTAACTTAGGCACTGAAGGGCCGGGGGTCAAGACCAAACCATCGTCGAGTGTCAACCCCTAACCGACGTTACGGCGCGGTGACATCTCAACTAGGGGCGTCGATCCGTTGCCCCGGATTGAACCCCGATGGCAGACTTCCCTTTCGAAGGTGAAGATCGTTCGGGCTGATGCCAGTTCGAGCAACTTGGTTACATGCGAGGCGGTCCGTTCCGGGCAAACGGCCGTCACGCTGAGGGGAACAGTCCACAGTGGGCGCCAGCACGCGTGGGTCCGGACGCGCAGCGATTCTCGACCCCGGATTGGCACCCCTTCCGGCGGTCGAAC
Organism: Dactylosporangium sp. NPDC000244; assembly: GCF_040300725.1. NCBI lineage: Bacteria > Bacillati > Actinomycetota > Actinomycetes > Micromonosporales > Micromonosporaceae > Dactylosporangium > Dactylosporangium sp. NPDC000244. The sequence continues at coordinate 11,431 of NZ_JBEPEH010000067.1, read as the reverse complement.
GGCGGGCCGGCCTGGCATCACAGGCGAGTCTGACCGCAGCCGCGCTGACGCACACGCGATCGGTGCGTGGCAAAGGGAGGGCGACGCGTCAATGCTGCTGGTCGAACGGGACGAACAGTTAACACGCTTAGGAGAGGCGTTCCGCGCCTGCACCGATGGGCGAGGCCAGGTGACTCTCGTCAGCGGCCCGGTGGGCAGCGGCAAGACGGCACTTCTGCTGGCCTTCGCGCGGCAGGCCGTGAATGACGGGGCAAGAGTCATCGGCGCCGGGGGATCCCGGGCCGAGCACAAGTTCCCGTTCGGCATCATCGGCCAACTGCTGCACGACGCCGGATTGGCGCCGAACAGTGACGCCTACGCGGCGGTGCTGAAGGCGCGGTGCGCGCTCGCCGGCTCATTAGGCGACCCGGGATCCGACGGCTCCGTCGACGATCAGGTCCACCTGCCGTACTTACAGACAATCAGCGGCGCATTCGCGGCCATGGCGTCAGAGCAACCGCTGGTGATTGCGGTCGACGACCTGCACTATGCGGACCTTCCCTCACTGCATTGCCTACTGTACTTGATCCGGCGCCTGCGCTCGACCCGCATCATGGTCGTGCTGAGCGAATCCAACCGGGCGCAACCGACCCACGTGCTGTTCCGCACCGACATCCTGAGCCAGCCACACTTTTCCCGGGTGTCGCTGGCGCCGCTGTCGCGCCGCGGGGTCAACCAGCTCATCGAGGCCAGCCTGGAGCAGCCGACGGCGCCCGAGCTGGCAACGGCCTGCTTCGACGTGAGCGCCGGCAACCCGATGCTGACCCGCGCGCTCATCGACGACCAGGTGCGGGCCGCTCGCGAGCCGGACGGCCAGACCACGGCCGAGCTGCGCATCGACGACGCCTTCGAGCAGGCGGTCCTGAGCTTCCTCTACCGGCACGACCCGTCGGTGCTGGCCGTGGCCCAGGCGGTCGCGGTGCTGGGCGAGCCCGGCTCGCCGCAGGTGCTGGCCCGCATGGTCGACATCGTGCCGGAGAACGCGGCCCAGATCCTGCGGGTCCTGGAGAGCTCGGGCCTGCTGAGCACGGGCCGGTTCCGCCACCCGCGGGCCCGGCGCGCGCTGCTCAACCACCTCCCGGCGGCCGAGCGGCGGGCCCTGCACCGCAAGGCGGCCGAGCTGTTGCAGGAGAACGGGGCGGCGCCGGGCAGCGTGGCCGACCACCTGGTGGAGGCCGCGTACGACGACGCTGCCTGGGTGGTGCCCGTGCTGCGCGACGCGGCCCGTCACGCCCTGGCCGACAGCCGGCCCGAGCACGCCTCCGCGCCGCTGCGGCTGGCGCTGCGGGCCGCCCGCGACGACCGGCAGCGGGTCGCGGCCCGCACGGCGCTGATCGGCGCGGAGTGGCAGACCAACCCGCTCATGGTGACGCGCCACCTCGGCGATCTGCTCAGTGGGGTGCGGGCCGACCCGGCCCACGCCGGCGACGCGCTCGCCGCGCTGCCCTACCTGCTGTGGCACGGCCGCGTCGACGAGTCGGTCGAGCTGCTCACCGCGGCCGCCGACGCCTCCGGCCCGGCCCACGTCGAGCTGGCCTCGGAGCTGCGCGGGGCCCGGCAGTTGCTCGCCTCCGCGTTCCCGGCCCGGGCCGCCTCGGTGGCGTGCCAGAACCCCGACGCCGCCACCGTGAGTGCGGCACCGCGGCGGCGCTCGCCGATCCGCGGTTTCTCCGAGGGCAGCACCTGCGCTGAGGAGACGGCGATCAGCGCCCACCTGCAGCCGACGACGCTGCTGACCGCGGTGCTGGGCAACGGATCCCGCGCCGACGCGATCGGGGCCGCCGACCACGTGCTGCAGCGGTGCAGCTCGCAGAAGACGGCCCCCGAGCCGGTGGCCGCGGCGCTGCTGGCCCTGATCTACGCCGACCGCCCCGACCGATGTCTGGCGTGGTGCGAATCGCTGGCCTTGGCCCGGCCCGCGCCGAGCCTGCCCCCGGCCTGGCAGGGCGTGCTCAAGGCGATTCAGGCCGAGGGCGCGCTGCGCCTGGGCAACCTGACGCTGGCCGAGCGGGCGGCCACCGAGGCCCTCGCCATCATGCCGCCCGCGGCCTGGGGCTTCATCATCGGCGGGGTACTGGCGACGCTCATCAGCGCCACCACCGAGATGGGCGCCCTCGACCGGGCCCGCGAGCACCTGGCCACGCCCGTGCCACAGTCGCTGTTCGGCACGCCACTGGGCCTGCACTACCTGCAGGCGCGGGGCCGCTACTACCGGGCCACCGGCCGGCTGCAGGCCGCGCTGACCGACTTCCGCTCCTGCGGCGAGCTGATGAGCTCGTGGCAGCTGGACCTGCCGACGGTGGTGGCGTGGCGGCTCGAATCGGCCCGCACGTACCTGGCGCTGGGCCGGGCCGACCACGCCGTCGAGCTGGCCCGCGAGCAGCTGCGCCAGCTCGGCCCGCTCGACGGGCGGACCCGCGGCGCAACCTTGCGCACGATCGCGGCCACCTACGCGCCCGAGCAGCGCACGACCGCTCTGGACGAGGCCGTGGACCTGTTGCACGGCACCGGCGACCGCCTCGAGCTCGCGCACGCGCTGGCCGACCTGGGCCGCACGTGGCAGGCACTGGGCCAGTCGGGCCGGGCGCGGCTGCTGATCCGGCGGGCGCACCACATCAGCGTCGAGTGCGGCGCCGAGCCGCTCAGCCACAGCCTCTCCCACGACGACCCCGAGGCCGGTCTGGTCGTCGAGGCGCCGAAGCCGGGCGCGGGCGAGGTGACGCTGGAGCTGCTCAGCGACGCCGAACGGCGGGTGGCGGCGCTGGCGGTGCAGGGGTACACCAACCGCGAGATCGCGAGCAAGCTCTACGTCACCGTGAGCACCGTCGAGCAGCATTTGACGCGGGTGTACCGCAAAGTCAACGTCAAGCGCCGGGCCGACCTGCCCGTCGGGCTCGCCCCACCGGCCACGGTGCAGTCCGACCCCGGCATGCGGGCCTGCTGAGCCACCACCCGGAGGGCCGGCGCGAGCCGGTCCTCAGCGGGGGGCGAGGAAGAAGTCGGAGATGGTGTTGACGACCTCGGACTGGTTGGTGAGCACGAAGAAGTGCCCACCGGGGACGACCAGCAGCTCGAACGGGCCCTCCGTGTGCTCCCACCACGCGACGACGTCCTCGGCGACCACGGTCGGGTCGTCCTCGCCCACGAACGCGATGATCGGGCACCGCAGGGCGCTGCCGGGCTCGTAGACGTACGTCTCGTCGGCGCGGTAGTCGTCGCGGATCGCCGGCAGCATGAGCTGCAGCAGCTGCGCGTCGTCGGGCAGCGGCGACTGCGTGCCGCTGACCGCCTGCAGGTGCGCGACGATCCCCTCGTCGTGGCGCAGGTGCACGAAGCCGGCGGCGGCGCACGAGGGCGCGGCCCGGGCGGACGGGAACAGCACCATCGGCACGGTGCCCTCGCGCTCGAGGCGGCGGGCCAGCTCGAAGGCGACCAGGGCGCCCATCCCGTGGCCGAAGAGGAGCAGCGGCCGGTCCATCCACGTGCCCAGGGCCGCGTGGATCTTGCGGGCCAGGTCCTGGATCGTGAGCACGTGCGGCTCACTCCAGCGATCCTGCCGTCCCGGGTACTGCACCGCGAGCACCTCGATGGAGACGGTCATCTCGTCGGACAGGGAGAAGTAGAAGCTGGCCGACTGCCCGGCCGGCGGCAGGCAGACGAGCCGGGCCAGGCAATCCGGGCGTGGGTGGAAGCGCCGGATCCAGCTGGAGCCGGTGGCGTCGCCATCGTGTTCCTGCACAGGCAGTCCTCCCTGGCCACACGGCTGGACCGGAGAACGGACGAAAGAGAGAAATCGAACTAGGCGTGAGCGTAGGAACACGCCGAACTTGATCACACCCCTAGCGGCCCCAGATCTTGAACGGTTCCAGCTCGCGACCTCCCCGGCCGCGAGCGGTGCGCGAGCCGGCGCCGGGCGCGGCCGCGAACCCCGCTGGGGTCCCGGTTCATAGGGGTTGTCGCCCGTTTCGCGCGGCCGTTAGCGTCGGCGCCGCACGGACTTCTCCGCGGCGATGCGCCGCCCACCTTCGACCATGGATGGTTTCCCATGTCGGTCGACGCCCAAGGTACGCTGAGCGACCGGTCGCTGCTGCGGCTCGACGACGAGGAGAACGCGGCGCTGGCCGCGCTGGCCGCCGAGTTGTGCGGCACCGCTCCCCACCTGATCGACGCCGCCGAATGGGTGGCGGCGGCGCGGCGGCTGTCGTGCGCGCTTCCCCCGCGGCTGAGTCGCACGCTGCGCGAGTTCACCCACGACTCCGGCCCCGACGGGATGCTGTTGCTGCGCAACCTCCCGGTGGACCCGGACGGCCCGCCGCCGACCCCGATCGTGTTCGGCTCGGTCCAGCGCGCGAGCACCGTGCCGGCCTCGGCCCTCATGCTCGTCGCCATGGCCATGGGCGAGGTGATCGCCTACGACAAGGAGAAGCACGGCGCGCTGGTGCAGAACGTCGTGCCCGTGCCGGGCATGGAGGAGTACCAGGGCAACGCCGGCTCGACGCGGCTGAACATGCACACCGAGAACGCGTTCCACGACTTCCGGCCCGACTTCGTCGGGCTGATGTGCCTGCGCAACGACCACGACAACGTCGCCGGGCTGCGCACGTCGTCGATCCGCAACGCGCTGCCGCTGCTGTCCGAGCCGATCCGGGCAATCCTGCACGAGCCGCGGTTCGTCACGACCGCGCCGGCCTCGTTCGACCTCGGCGACCGGCTCGAGGAGCCGCACGGGGTGCTCAGCGGCGCCGTCGAGGACCCCGACCTGAAGGTGGATTTCAGCAGTACCACGCCCATCGACGACGAGGCCGCCGGCGCCCTGGCGCGGCTGCGCGACGCCATCGACGAGGCGGCGTACACGCTGATCCTGAGCCCCGGCGACCTCGCGTTCGTGGACAACCGCGTGACGCTGCACGGCCGCAACTCCTTCCAGCCCCGCTACGACGGCGCGGACCGCTGGCTGCAGCGGGTCTTCGTCCACCTGGACCTGCGCCGGTCCCGCGCGCTGCGCGGCGCCAACGGGCAGGTCCTCAGCAGCACGCCGGCCTGACCCGAGCGCACCTGAGAGGGCACCATGCCAGTCGGAACGCCAGTCGGAAGAGACGGAAACTACAGCCGGCCGGTCTCGGCGACCGAGGCCTGGTTCCTGGTCTATCCGGCGTGGCTGCCGGGCGTGATCCAGGTCGTCGTCGAGGGCACCGGCCCGCTCGGGGCCGATGAGCTCACCGCGGCCGTCGCGGCCGCGTCGCAGGCGTGCCCCGGCGCCCGGCTGACCCGCATGGGCCGCCGCTGGGTCGACAGCACCGTGGCCCCCGCGGTCCGGGTGCTCGACGCGGACGCCTTCGACCCGGACGCGTTCACCGGCCTGCCCGAGCTGCACCAGCCGCTGACCGGCGAGGCCGGCGCCCCCACGTGCGAGGTGCTGCTGCTGCCCGGCACCGCCGCCCGCCCGACCAGCATCGTCTTCCGCGCCAACCACGCGGTCATGGACGGCAAGGGCGTGCTGATCTGGATCGACGAGATCTTCCGGGCGCTGCGCGGCGACGAGCCGATCGGCGCCCCGTCGCGCATCACCGAGCACGAGCTGCTCGAGCGGATCACGACCCCGCGGACCCCGGCGATCGAGGCCGACCTCGAGTGGCCGTCCGCGCTGGGCTCCCGCCCGGCCGGGCCGCAGGGCTTCTTCTGGCGCCGCAAGACCGTCGACGGCGTCCACCCGGCCCTCGTGGCCAAGATCGCGCTTGCCGTCACCGCCGCGTGCGACCTGCCGACCGGCCGCTTCCGGATCCCGGTCGACCTGCGCCGATACGACCCCGCGATCCGCTCGACGGGCAACCTCACGCACAACCCGCTGCTGGACGTCACCGCGGGCTCGGCGTGGGAGGACGCGCACGAGCGGCTGCTGACCATCCTCAGCTCGGGCCAGGACCTCGCGGCCGGGACCGATCCGGCGCTGGCGAACATCCCCCGCGACCACCTCCGCCGGCAGCTGATGGCGCTGGACGACATCTCCGCGAGCCGCGGCCGATACGGCAGCGTGGCCACCATCTCCCACGTCGGGCGCATCGACCTGAACACCCTGCGCGGGCGGGAGTTCCACGCCACGACCATCTACTCGCTGCCCAACTCCGGGCCCGTCGGCCCGCCGGAGATCAACGCCGTCGAGTGCGGCGGGCGCACGGAGATCACCCTCGGCTGGTACGACCGCCCGGAGCTGGTCGAGCGGGCCGTCGCGCTGCTCGACGCGATCGAGGAGGCGCTCTCGCCGCGGCACCGCCGGATCTGGGCCGGCAACGACAACGCCCGGCCGCTCGCCCGGCCCGGCACCGTGGTCGAGCAGTTCGCCGCGCAGGTCTCCCGGACCCCGGACGCGATCGCCCTCACCAGCCCCGAGGGCAACACCACCTACGCCGAGCTGGACCGCTACTCCAGCGCCGTCGCCGCCGACCTGCAGCGCCGCGGCCTGGGCCGCGACGACGTGGTCGGCCTGTTCGCCGGGCGCACCGTCGCCGCGATGGCCGCCATCTGGGGCATCCTCAAGGCCGGCGCCGCCTACCTGCCGCTGGACCCCCAGCACCCCGACCACCGCCTCGCCGGCCTGCTCGCCGACGCCGGGGTCACCGTCTGCCTGACCGAGGCGCGCCACCGCCACCGCGGGTTCGCCCCGCCCGGCTGCACGCTCGCCGTCATCGAGGAGCTCGCGGCCGGCGACGGCACGCGCGAGCCGGTGGAGATCCGCCCCGAGGACCTCGCCTACGTCATCTACACCTCGGGCTCGACGGGCCGGCCCAAGGGCGTGGAGATCGAGCACCGCAACCTGGCCACGTTCGTCAGCTGGTCGACCCGCGTCTACGGCGTCGACGAGCACACCCGGTTCCCGCTGTTCAGCTCGCTCGCCTTCGACCTGTCCAACACCGCCATCTTCCTGCCGGTGCTGGCCGGCGGCTCGATCGCGCTGGTACCGGACGAGCTGAACCACATGGTGCTGCAGGACATGCTGTTCAACCGCGGGGCGAACAAGCTGAAGCTGACCCCGACCCACCTCGACCTCATCGGGCGGCTCGGCCTGCGCCCGGAGGGGTTCACGGCCGTCATCGCCGGCGGGGAGCTGCTGCGCACGTCGGTGACGGCGCGCGCCCAGGAGGCGTTCGGGCCGCAGTGCCGCATCTTCAACGAGTACGGGCCGACCGAGACGACCATCGGCAACATGACCCGCACGTTCGACGCGGAGGCCGACGCCGGTCTCGCCTCGGTGCCGATCGGGGTGCCGACCGACAACAGCACCATCTATCTCGTCGACACCGAGGGCCGGCTCGTGGAGCCGGGCGAGGTCGGCGAGATGCTGCTGGGCGGCGCGCAGCTCTGCCGGGGGTACCGCGGCCGCCCCGACCTCAACCGCGTGCGCTTCACGGTGATGGCCGGCGGCGAGCGCGTGTACCGCAGCGGAGACCTGGCCCGGCAGCTGCCCAGCGGCGAACTCGAGTCGGTGGGGCGCAACGACGAGCAGATCAAGATCCGCGGCTACCGCATCGAGCCCGCCGAGGTCGCCCGCGCGCTGGAGGAGCACCCGGCCGTGGCCCGCGCGTTCGCCGTCGGCCGCACGCGGGACGGCAGTCCGGACAAGATCCTGTGCGCGTACGTGGTGCCGGCCGCCGAGGTCTCCGTGGAGGCGCTCGACGAGCATGTCGGGAAGCTCCTGCCGCCGTACATGGTGCCGAGCGCGACCGTGCTCGTCGCGGAGCTGCCGCGCACCGCCAACGGCAAGGTCGACGTGGCCGCCCTGCCGGACCCGTTCGCCGACCAGGGCACCTCCGCGGCCTCGGTGACCGCGCTGAGCGGCGAGGTCGAGACGGCGGTCGCCGGGATCTGGGCCCGCACCCTCGCCGTGGACGTGCAGCGGCTCAGCGGCGACGCCGACTTCCACCGCCTCGGCGGCGACTCGGCGAAGCTCCTGGCCATGCTGGCGGCCGTGTGCAACGACATCGTCGGCCGCGGCCGGGAGACGGCCTTCATGTCCGACCTGAGCAAGATCATTCGGGAGCCGACGATCACCCGCATCTCGGACCTGGCCCGCCAGGCGCGCTCCGCCGTCTGAAAACCTTCGAACCGCCCCAGGTGTACTTCCCTGGGGCGGTTCGCCGTTCCCGCGCCCACCGCTCCCGGTGCTACTCCCCTGGGGCGGTTCGCCGTTCCCGAGCGCTAAGGCCGCTTGGGGCGGTCCAGCCGTTCCCGAGCGCTCAGGCCGCGCCCATGCGCCGGTCCAGCAGCGCGAACAGTTCGTCGTCGGTGGCCTCGTCGATCTCCCCGGCCGCCGCCGGCCCGGCCTCGGACGCCGTGAGCGTGTCGAGCAGCCGCCGCAGCCGCGCCACGACGACGCCGCGGGTCTCCTCGTCGTGCCCGGCCACGGCTCCCTCGAGCCGCGCGAGGTCGTCGAGCAGCCCGCCCCCGGCGGCCGGCGCCGGGGCGGCCAGGTCCAGCAGGTGCTCGGCCAGCAGCGCCGGCTTCGGGTAGTCGAAGACGAGCGTGGCCGCCAGCCGCAGCCCGGTCGCCGCGTTGAGCCGGTTGCGCAGCTCGACCGCGGTGAGCGAGTCGAACCCGAGCTCGGAGAAGGCCTGGTCGGCGCCGATCGCGTCCGGCCGGGCGTGCCCGAGCACCGCCGCGACGTGCGTGCGGACCAGGTGCAGCACGTGCCGCGGGCGCTCGGTGTCGGCCAGCAGCGCGAGCCGCTGGGTGAGCGTCCCGGCGGTCTTGGACTCGCTCTCCGTCTGCGGCCGCGGCCGGGTGCGGATCAGCGCGCGCAGCAGCGGCGGCGGCAGCTCGGTGCGGGCGGCGCGGCGCAGCGCGGCGAGGTCGAGGCGGGCCGCGACCGGGGCGGGTTCGGCGCCGCGCACGGCCCGGTCGAACAGCTCCAGGGCCTCCCCCGCCGCCATGGGCAGCAGGCCGTGCCGGGCCAGGCGGCGCCGGTCGGTCTCGCCCAGCCCGCCGGTGATCCCGGTGGCGTCCGCCCACAGGCCCCAGGCGATCGAGTGCGCGGGCAGCCCGGTGCGGCGACGCTCGTGGGCGAGGGCATCGAGGCAGGCGTTCGCCGCCGCGTAATTGCCTTGCCCGGCCCCGCCCAGGACGCCCGAGATCGAGGAGAACAGCACGAACAGCTCCGGCCGCGCGTCGATGGTCAGCTCGTGCAGGTGCCGGGCCGCGTCCGCCTTCGGGCCGAACACGGCGCCGACGCGCTCAGGCGTCAGCGCGGTGATCGTGGCGTCGTCCACGACCGCGGCGGTGTGCACGACGCCGGCGAGGCGGCCGTCGGCGGCGATGACGTCGAGGAGCGCCGCGACCTGGGCGCGGTCGGTGAGGTCGCAGGCGACGGGCCGCAGCACGACGCCGTCGCGGGCCAGTTCGGCGGCGAGGTCACCGGCCCCGGTGGCGGCGGGCCCACGACGGCTGGCCAGCACGAGGCTGCGCACCCCGTACCGGGCCGCCAGGTGCCGGGCGACGTGCCCCGCCAGCCCCGCCGGGTTGCCGGTCACGAGCACGGTCCCGTCCCCGAGCGACGGCGGCTCGACCGGCTCCGCGTCGGCGGGCTGGAGCCGCGGCACCAGGAACTCCCCGCCGCGCAGGGCCAGCTGGGGTTCGTCGAGCGCGAGGGCCTCGGACAGGCGGGCCGCGTCCTCGGGGTCCTCGGGGTCAGCGGCGTCCTCGAGCGCGATCAGGCGGATGCGGCCGGGGTGCTCGGACTGCGCGGAACGGACCAGCCCCCACACCCCGGCGGCGGCCGGGCCGGTGCCGCGGGTGACCACGGCGAGGCCGGCGCCGGTCGCGTCCGGGCGGCGCACGAGCTCCTGGATCGCGCTCAACGCCGCCGCGACGGCGGATCGGGCGTCGTCCGAGCCGATCCGCAGAACGGCGACGTCGGCGGGGACCGCCCCCGGCCCGGAGCCGGAGGACGCGGAACCGGAGGACGCGGAACCGGAGGACGCGGAACCGGAGGACGCGGAACCGGAGGACGCGGAACCGGAGGACGCGGAACCGGAGGACGCGGAGCCGAGGGGCGCAAAGCCGGTGGACGCGGAACCAAGAGGCGCGGAACCAAGAGGCGCGGAACCAAGAGGCGCGGAACCAAGAGGCGCGGAACCAAGAGGCGCGGAGCCGGAGGAAGGGGCGGCGGGGAGCCAGGCCACGCGCAGCAGGGCGTCGCCGGCCGCGGCGGCCGGGAGCTGGTCGGTCGCGATCGGGCGGGTCACCAGCGACTCGACCGTGCCGATCGTGGCGCCGGTGGTGTCGGCGACGACGATGGTGACGCCGTGCTCGGCCGGGCTCAGGCGGGCGCGCAGGACCGACAGCCCGGACTCGCCGGTCGGCAGCGCCACGCCGGACCACACGAAGGGCAGGCCCGCGGGGTCGGTTGCGCCGCCGACCCCGCGGGCGACGTCGTGGAGGGTCGCGGGGTCGGTTGCGCCGCCGACCCGGCCGAGGCCGTGGAGGGTCGCGGGGTCGGTTGCGCCGCCGACCCGGCCGAGGCCGTGGAGGGTCGCGTCGAGCAGGGCCGGGTGCAGGCCGAAGCCGCCGGTCGGCACGCCGTCGGGGAGGACGGCCTCGACGTACACGTCGTCACCGCGGCACCACAGCTCGCGCACGCCGCGGAAGACCGGCCCGTAGTCGAGGCCGGCGTCGGCGAGGCCGTCGTAGAGGCCGTCGCGGTCGACGGGTTCGGCGCCGGTGGGCGGCCAGACGGCCAGCTCGGCGCCGGACGCGGACGGCCGGGCGACGCCGAGGGAGCCGGTGGCGTGCCGGGTCCAGGGGGCCTCGGGGCCGTCGGCGGGGTGCGAGTACACCTCGATGGCGCGCCGACCGTGCTCGTCCTCGGCGCCGACGGTCAGCTGCAGCGTCACCGCGCCCGTGGCCGGCAGCGCGAGGGGGGTGTCGAGGACGAGTTCCTCGACACCGGGGCAGCCGGCCTTGGCGCCGGCCGCGAGGACCATGTCGAGCAGCGCCGTCCCGGGCACGACCGCGGTGCCCAGCACCCGGTGGTCGCCGAGCCACGGCAGCGCGGCGAGGGAGAGCCGGCCGGTGAACACGTACTGGTCGCCGCCCGCGAGCCGGACCATCGCCCCGAGCAGCGGGTGCCCGCCGGGTTCCTGCCCGAGCCCACCGGCGTCGGCGCCGGGCGCGCTGCTGAGCCAGTAGTGCTGGTGCTGGAACGCATACGTCGGCACCGGCACGGCAGCGCCACGATGGTAGGCCGCGAAGTCGATCCCGGCCCCCCGCACATGCGCCTGCGCAAGCCCGTTCAGCAGCGCCCGAGACTCCGCCTGACCGGACCGCAGCAGCGGAATGAACGCGGCATCCTCGACACAATCCGGCCCCAGCGCACTGAGCGCACCACCCGGCCCGACCTCAA
>NZ_JBEPEH010000066.1:0-48168 GCF_040300725.1 Dactylosporangium sp. NPDC000244 | reverse complement strand
GCAACCCACGCCCGTTCATCTGGACCAAGACCGCCGAAGAGATCCTCGAATCACTCGCCCGATTTTGTAGGCGAATTTCCGGCGCAGCACACTAGTGGGCCGACCGCGCCGAGGCGGAGATCACCCGATCCCGCCACCGTGCCGTCCGCGCCGCAGGCGGGTCCGAAGACGGGACCCGAACCGAGAGGACCGCAGCGCGCCGCTGAGACCATCGCGTAGAGACAGCGAACAGAGCTGCGTGCGGGCGCGGATGCGCTCGCAGCCGTTGATCACCGCCGGGTCAGGATGCGATGTGCAGTTCGTTCCGAACGCTCGTCACGCCGGCGGCACTCCAGGCGGATCGCTCCGCCTCGCGTACCTCCGACCACGACCCGACACTGCCGTGCAGCGTCAGTTCGGATCCGTCGAGGTCGATCGTGATCCACCGCGGGTTCAGCATGGCGTTGCGTCGCATCGCGGCCTCGACCGCTGCCTTGGTGTCGGCGGTCGGCGGCTGCGACTCGAGCGAGATCTCGTTGCTGATCTGCGTCACGCCCTTGAGGTACATTACTGCCCGCGCTGCGGCGTTGCGCTGGTACTCCCATGTCACCTCACCCGAGAGGGTGACCTTGCGGTCGCGAACATGGGCGGTGACCGCGTCGGGCGGGACGTCGACTGCCCATGCAAGGATCTGGTGGGCGGCCTGGGCGATGTCCTGGTCGTTGATGGCCTGGGCCGTGGGGGCGCGGACGTTGGTCTTGTTGGTGACACTCTTGACGCCGCCGACCCGGATGGCGGCGTGTTTCGCCGCGAGCCGTTCCGGCAGGCTGGCGACCTCGCCGGATAGCGTCACCGTTCCGTCGCTGACCTGCACGTCAACGCCGGATGCGTCGACGCTCGGGGTGTATTGTAGTTCCTCGATTACGGCGGTCTTCAGTTCCTGGTCGGTCTTGTGCGGTGTCGGTGCCACAAGCCCCACGATGTCCCACATCCGGAGTGGGTGCCAGCCAATTTGGTCCGTATTGCCAAGATCTTTTTGATCCGCGAGAAACGCCACAGTTCATAGCGATATAGATGCTTCATCCGGGCAAGGTATTTGGCCCTGAGTATTGTGGCGGCAACGGTCGATCCAGACCCCGGCAGCGTGATCGCCGTGCCCAACCGGTGGTTTGCGCGCGTGCTGCGTCAGCCGCGGCGTGCCGTACGTGGGGGACCAGCCTGGTGGATTCGCACCGGGAGGCGCTGCATCACCTGCACACGGTTGACCGGGATGACCGGTCAGCCGGACCACTCGCACTGGACAAGTCCGCGGGCAATCATCAGTCGTGATCGGACGTTCAGCAGTCCCACAGGGATCGCACGACGGGCTGTAGTGGCTCCCGGCGGCGAGTCTGCGAGCCGTCGACCGCGACCGGCAGGTGTCGGCGCTCGCGGCTTGCAGTGGATGCAGCCGGTGTCGGGTCCACTCGCGTTGCCGGTTGGCGCAGACGACAGGGTCCCGACGTTCGTGAGCGGTCTGCCACGCCATGGCGCGTTTGACGTACTCGCGGAGCACAACGTCATTGAGGTCGACCCGTTGGGCCTGCACGCCCCACGGACCTTCGGTGACGGCGTTGATGGCGTTGGTGAGATCGATGGTGACGTCGTCGCGCGGACGCTGGATCCGCTGATCCGGTGGTGCTCTGCGGGGAGGCCGACGTGCACGACGAGCAGTGACCTCGGGACGTTCGCCTCTGTCCGGCACGGCCGACACGACGGACGGTTGAGACCTGGAAGGACCGTCAAGCATCGATCCTCCCGGCTGCGCGTCCGGCAGACCTCACGTCCGCCCGCGGCGCGGCGACCGAACGATCACCGTGTCGTGCAGGACGTCGCGGCGGCGCGCTGACCGGCAGGCCAGCCGTTGGCGGACGACCCGTTCGCCGGTCACCGCGCCGCGTATCTCCCGTGCCCGCAGTTCGCGGACCGGACGCGAACACCCGAAGTGGAGCGCGTCAATGAACACCTTCATCACCGTCCTTGTGATCGTCGCGGTCGTAGCCCTGAATGTCCTGGCCCTCGCGATCCGGATCGTCAAGCAGTACGAGCGGGGCGTGCATCCGGCTCGGCCGGGTCATCGGCGCCCGCGAGCCCGGGCTGCGGCTGCTTCATCCCGATCGTCGACCAGCTGCACCGCGTCTCGCTGCGCATCATCACCATGCCGATCCAGTCCCAGGGCATCATCACCCGCGACAATGTCGGCGTCGACGTCTCAGCCGTCGCCTACTTCCGCGTCGCCTCGGATGTTCCGGTCGGGGCGGCGACCACCGGGGTCAGTTTGGTGATGTCGGACGGTACGGTCCGTGACGCGGCGGCGGTGGCCTCGCGGGTCAGGAAGGAGCCGAGCTCTCCGATGGTGCTCATCAGCGGTGCGGGGAACACGACGGTGGTGTTCTTGTCGACGCCGATCTCGACGAGGCTCTGCAGGTTGCGCAGTTGCAGGGCGAGGGGGTGGGCCATCATGGTGTCGGAGGCGTCGCCGAGTGCGGCGGCGGCGAGGGATTCCCCTTCGGCGTTGATGATCTTCGCGCGCTTCTCGCGTTCGGCTTCGGCCTGGCGGGCCATCGCGCGTTTCATGGTTTCGGGCAGTTGGATGTCTTTAAGCTCGACCAGGGTCACCTCGATGCCCCATTCGGTGGTCGTGACGTCAAGGATCTCGCGGATGTCGATGTTGATGCGGTCGGTTTCGGACAGGGTCTCGTCGAGGGTGTGTTGTCCGACGACCTTGCGCAGGGTGGTCTGGGCGATCTGGTTGATCGCCGCTTGGACGTTCTCGATGGCGACGACCGACTTGACCGCGTCGACGACGCGGAAGTAGGCGACGGCTGAGACGTCGACGCTGACATTGTCGCGGGTGATGATGCCCTGGGACTGGATCGGCATGGTGATGATGCGCAGCGAGACGCGGTGCAGCTGGTCGACGATCGGGATGAGCAGCCGCAGTCCGGGTTCGCGGGCGCCGATGACCCGGCCGAGGCGGAACAGCACGCCGCGTTCGTACTGCTTGACAATGCGCACCGCCAACGCCAACGTGACCAGGGCCAGGATGACGACGACGACGATGATCAACGTTCTCATCGACTTGCTCCGTTCCGGTTCGAAGCCGAGGAGCGGGGACTTCGCTCCTTGTCAAGGTCAACCGTTGCTCGACCTCAGCACCGATGACAGGGGTCGAAGGTCACCAGTTCGATCCGAATCAGGTGCCCGGGGTGCAACGCCTCATTCGGCCAGCTGGCATCGGACGCTGCCAGCCCGTTGGTCCCGACCGGCCGGGCGACCGGCCCTGATCCGCACGGGGGCGTGCGTGGCAGGCTCGGATTGTTATGACAGCAAGGCGTGCGGGGCGTACCGGGGTTGAACGGTCGGCGATTGTGACGGTCGCCGGCGGGCCGTCGCCGGACCTTTTCGAGTCCGGGTTGGACGTGTCCAGGGCCGCGGAGCTGCCCGGCGAGCAGGTGCTGCACGGCCTCGGCGTGGACCACGACGGGCTGTCGGCCGGGGAGGTGACGCGCCGGCTCGCCCGGTACGGACGCAATGCGGTCTCTACGCACCGGGCTCGGCTGCTGCCGGTGCTGTGGCACCAGGTGCGCTCCCCGCTGTTGGTGCTGTTGCTGGTCGCCGCGGTGGCGTCGTACTTCGTCGGTGAGCGCAGCGACGCGATCATCATCGCGGTGATCCTGGCGCTGTCCGTCGGCCTGGGACTGGTCAACGAGTACCGGGCGGAGAAGGCGGCCGAGGCGCTGCACTCGAAGATCAGCCATCGGGCGCTGGCCGTACGCGGCGGACACCCGGTCGCGGTGGAAGTGACCACGCTAGTCCCGGGGGATGTCGTCGACCTGCAGCTGGGGGACGTGGTGCCAGCTGACATCAGGCTGCTGCAGGCATCCGGGCTGGAGTGCGACGAGTCGGTGCTGACCGGCGAGTCACTGCCGGTCGACAAGAACCCCGCACCGGTGCCGGCCGGTACACCGCTGGCTGGGCTGTCCGGCTGCGCGCTGATGGGCACCGTGGTGCACGCCGGGAGCGGGCGTGGGGTGGTGACGGCAACGGGGACGCGCACCCGGTTCGGGAGCATCGCGGGGGGTCTGGGCGGCCACCCGATCGAGACGCAGTTCCAGGCTGGGTTGCGACGGTTCTCGATGCTGCTGGTCTACGTCGCCGCCGGTCTCACCACCTCGATCTTCGTCATCAACGTGGTGCTGCACCGGCCGATCCTCGAAGCGCTGCTGTTCTCCCTGGCCATCGCGGTGGGGATCACTCCACAGCTGCTGCCCGCGGTGGTGTCGATGAGCCTGGCCGCCGGGTCCCGGCAGATGGCCCGGCGCAAGGTCCTGGTCAAACGCCTGGTCTGCATCGAGGACCTCGGCGACATCGATACCCTGTTCACCGACAAGACCGGCACCCTGACCCAGGGGCGGATCAGCTTCATGCGCGCGGTCGCCACCGACCCGGATTCACCCGACGCACCGTTGCGGTGGGGCCTGACCTGCACCGAATCCGTCGTCGAGGACGGCCACGCGATCGGTGGCAATCCCCTCGACATGGCGTTGTGGGACTCGCCGGCCGCGCTGGGCCAGCACGTTGCCGTGGCCGGGGACACCCGGCTGTCGATCCTGCCGTTCGACCACGAACGGCGCATGGTGTCCATCCTCGTCCGTGACCAGCACGGCGCCCAGACGATGGTCACCAAGGGTGCGCCGGAGGCCGTCCTGGAGCGTTGCGGCAACGTGCCGGACACCGCCGCGACGGCCCTGGCCGCCGAGTTCACGGCCGGCAACCGGGTCGTCGCCGTCGCCACCCGCCCCGCTTCCGACCTCACCCAACTCACCACGGCCGACGAAGGCAACCTGCGGCTGGCCGGCCTGCTGGTCTTCCTGGACCCGCCCAAGCCCGACGCGGCGGCCGCGCTGGGCCGCCTCGCCGCGCTCGGCATCACGGTGAAGATCGTCACCGGGGACAACCCGGCGGTGGCCGTCAAGGTCTGCCAGGACGTCGGCCTGCCCGTCGGCACAGCGCTGACCGGCACGGACATCGACAGCCTCGACGACCCGCACCTCGCGGCAGCGATCACGACCACGACGGTGTTCGCCCGGGTGAGCCCCGAGCACAAGGCTCGCATCGTGCGCATCCAACGCATGACCGGGCGGGCCGTGGCATTCCTCGGCGACGGGGTCAACGACGCCCTCGCTCTGCATGCCGCGGATGTCGGCATCTCGGTCGACTCCGCCACCGACGTGGCCAAGGACGCCGCCGACGTCATCTTGCTGGAGAAAGACCTCAACGTCTTGGCCGACGGCGTCGCCGAGGGCCGACGGATCTTCGCCAACACCATCAAGTACGTCCTGATGGGCACGTCCAGCAACTTCGGCAACATGTTCAGCGCCGCGGGCGCGTCGATGTTCCTGAAGTTCCTACCGATGCTGCCCTCCCAGATCCTGCTCAACAACCTGCTCTACGACACCAGCCAACTCGCCATCCCCACCGACCACGTCGACGAAGAACAGCTACGCCGCCCGTCGCACTGGGACATCCGGTTCATCCGCCGCTTCATGCTCTACTTCGGGCCGTTCAGCTCCGTATTCGACTTCGCCACCTTCGCCGTCATGCTGTGGGTGTTCCACTCCGGACCGGCCCAGTTCCGCACCGGCTGGTTCGTCGAGTCCCTCGCCACCCAGACCCTGGTCATCTTCGCCATCCGCACCCGCCAAATCCCGTTCTTCCGCAGCCACCCCAGCCTCCCGTTAACCCTTGCCGCCCTCGGCGTGGTCACCGTCGGCGCGCTGCTGCCCGCCACCCCCCTCGCCAATGTGCTGGGCTTCCATCCCCTACCCAGCGGCTTCTTCGCCGCACTCGCGATCATGGTTGTCTGCTACCTCGGTCTCGTCGAGGTTGGCAAGCGGCTGTTCTACGGCGTTGCACCCGCGCCGCCCGGCCTGCCGGCACTCCCTGTCGGGCGCCGTCACCTGCGTCGCCGTGCCGCCTACTTCAGCATCGGCCACCGCCGCGAGCTCGGATCCGATCAGGCCGCGACGGCGCCTGCCGATGTGTCAACGAAGTGACCCTCGTTGTCTCACACCGAAGTCGGTCGGCATCGCGTTCGGCCCGGGACCCGGTACCGCGGACGCGCGCCGAGCACATCCGGTGCCCGGACGGTGTCGGTCGGGTCGGCCGCCACCGCGATCATGGTGCGCCCCACGGCTTCGGCCGCGCATCGGACTTCCACCATTGCGGACGTCACGGCCAGCCGCCGTACCGGCCACCAGCCCCGACGTCACCTGGTAGTGCACCGGACCGATGCCAGCAGCATCGGTGGTGGAACCCGGGACGTGCAGACGCCGTTGCAGCCGGGCGAAACAGGCGCTGCGGTGGCCGGGTCGAGGGTGACGAACTCGCGGTCGAGGACGGCACTGCGCCCGTGCAGGAGCGTGGCCACTTCCCGTGTCTCGGGTAACGAGGTGCTGATGTCGTGTCCGGCTCTTGAGTGCACGATCGCGGTCGAGCTGCCGGTGCGGGCGATGGCCCGGATGCCGTCGAACGTAGGGTGCATCAAAGTACACCAGCGATGGTGGTACTGAGAAGAGCGCCGAACAATGGTGTGCAGCCCGGAGGCGACCTCGGCGTCGCATCGGGTGGCCATCACGTACGAGATGTCCTGCTCCTCCAGCCAGCCACGCAGCTCCGGGTTCTGTCCGTAGAGCTCGGCGGCGGGGAATCAGGCGAACGGCACCCCCGCCGCGATCGCCCGTTCCAGCATCACCCGGGCCTGCTGCGGCTTGGTCGCGAAGGCCCGCTCAAATCGGGCCTCGTGCCCAGCTTCGCGAATAGCACGAGCGCCCTCGCGCCTGCGAACGCGCTCGTGTTGAACTCGCCGGTGCCCAGCAGGTTCTCACCGTTCGCCGGCCCTTTGCGCAGGTAGGAGGCGGCGGCTTCGGCGGCAAAGGCGCGCTGGTCCGCATCGAGCTGGGTCCAGCCGGGCAGTTCGGCGACGTTCAGAGCGTCCCGGTCGGAAGAGTAGGCCTGCCCACCGGTGAACGAGCCAAGTAGCAGAGTTGGAAGAACGCCTGGTCGGGGCGATCGCCGCGACGATCACCGCCCTGCCCGAGCAGTTTCGCCGCACGCTGACCTGGGATCGCGGCAAAGAACTCGCCCAGCACGCGAAGCTGACGATCGACACCGGCGTGCAGGTCTACTTCGCCGACCCGCACAGTCCGTGGCAGCGCGGCACGAACGAAAACACCAACGGGCTGCTTCGGCAGTACTTTCCCAAGGGCACGGACCTCGCCCGCTGGAACACCGGTGAACTCGAGGCGGTCGCCGCAACGTTGAACAGCCGGCCGCGCAAGGTACTCGGGTGGAGGACGCCTGGCGAAGCCATCAACGACCTGGTACCGTCCACTCAGGACAGTGGTGTTGCAACGATCGGTTGAAACCGGTCAGTACACCAGCGCCCAGCACGCCCGCCTCGCCCGCCAGCACGGCGTGCGGCTCTCCGTTGGCCGGCGCGGCCAATGCTGGGACAACGCCGTCGCAGAATCGTTCTTCGCCACGATCAAAACCGAACTCATCCACCGGCAGGCCTGGCCCACCCGCACCGCCGCCCGCCAGGCCATCTTCGAATACGTCGAAGGCTGGTACAACACCCGCCGCCGGGACTCCAGCCTCGGCTACCACAGCCCGACCGCCTACGAAGACGCCACCAACGTCCCGCCGCTACCCGCACTCAAGGTAGCTTAAGGATCAACACATCGGCCCTGTCCGTCGAATCGGGTCAAGCCTCGTGGACACCTTAGCGGTGACGAGGCGGCATGACTTGACCGACGCGCAGTGGGCGGCGCTTGCGCCGTTGCTGCCTGCGGTGTCGGTGCTGGGCAGGCCGCTGAAGTGGAGTAGGCGGCAGCTGATCGATGGGATCCGGTGGCGGATCCGGGTTGGTGCGCCGTGGCGTGATGTGCCGGCGGACTATGGGCCGTGGCAGACGTTGTACTGGTTGTTCCGCCGGTGGCAGCGTGACGGCACCTGGCAGATGGTGCTGACCGGGTTGCAGGCGCACGCCGACGCCGCGGGGCGGATTCGGTGGGACGTCAGCGTCGATTCCACGAGCGTCCGCGCGCACCAGCACGCCGCTGGCGCGCGCCGTGACAGTGGCTTGCAGAGGGAGCCGCCTGGTGGGGTGGACACCGAACCGGACGATCATGCGTTGGGCCGGTCACGGGGCGGGCGGACCACGAAGGTCCACCTCGCGTGCGAGCAGGGCCGTAAGGCGTTGTTGCTGCTGCTGACCGCCGGGCACCGTGGTGACAGCCCGCAGTTCGTGCCGGTCCTGCAGGGCATCCGCGTTCCCCGTCTCGGTCCTGGCCGGCATGTCCA
The DNA here is from genome assembly GCF_040300725.1 of Dactylosporangium sp. NPDC000244. Taxonomy (NCBI): domain Bacteria; kingdom Bacillati; phylum Actinomycetota; class Actinomycetes; order Micromonosporales; family Micromonosporaceae; genus Dactylosporangium; species Dactylosporangium sp. NPDC000244. The sequence continues at coordinate 39,783 of NZ_JBEPEH010000066.1, read as the reverse complement.
CGGCGATGAACGCACCTGGGTCAGGCCGCGCCACGTCGGCCACGAGCGGCGGGCCGGGGCCGTGCGGTACTGGGTGTCCTTGCCGAAGCGCCTCGTCCTGAAGGCGTTGCACCGTCCCGCGGGCCGCGCGGCCCGTCGCGGGTGAATGGCTGTTTCGCCCAGGGGGGTGGGGGTACTCCCCGGTACTGCGAGCCTCATAGGTCAGTTCAGCTCCGCGCCGACCGCACTGCCGTCGGGGCGTCGCACGGGCCAGGTGCCGGTCGGCCATCACGCCGAGGGAGAGGCCATGAACTGCAAGACTCAGGTTGCTCTGGCGGCCGGCATCGGCTACCTGCTCGGGAGACAACGCAAGCTGCGCTGGGGCCTGCTGCTTGCCGCGGCGGCCGCGTCCGGCCGGCTCCGGCCCGGTTCCCTGCTGGACCACGGCGCGCGCGCACTCAAGGCGACGCCGGAGCTGGGCAAGCTCGGTGAGATGGGTGGCCCCCTGGTCGCGGCCACGAAGGACGCCGCGCGGGCCGCGGTGACCGACCGGATCGGCTCGATCAGCGACCGGCTGCGTGAGCGCACCGAGACGCTGAAGGGACGGGCCGTGCCCGAGCCCGAGGAGGAGGCCGAGGAGGCACCGGAGCGTGGGAGGCGGCGCGCCGGCGGCGCCCGTCGTGCGCGGCCGCGCGCCGAGCGCGAGGAGGAGCCGGAGGAGGACGAATACGAGGAAGAGGACGAGGACGAGGGAGCCGACGAGGACGAGCGCGAGGAGGAGGACGAGAGCGAGGACCTGGTGAGGGCGGGCAGGCGGCGCGGTGGCCGGCCTCCGGTACGGCGGCGCAGAGAGGGATAGCCCATCATGACTGGACAATCGAGCGGCAAGGTCGTCGGCGGCATCGGCGAGAAGATCGGCCAGCTGGTGAAGGACGAGCTGCAGGAGCTGGCCAAGGCCGCCGGGCGCAGCGCGATCGAGACGGCCGGCCGGAAGGTCGGTTCGTTGACGGAGCACCTGACCGAGTACGCCAGCGGCTCGGGCAACCCAGGTCTCAGCGCGGCCGCGGCCGGCGCCAAGCAGATCTCCGAGGGCAAGTCGCCGGCCCGGGCGGCGATCTCCGGCGGCTGGGCCGGGCTCAAGGAGAAGGTCAAGGGCGTGTTCGGCGGCGGCGGCAAGGGCAAGCCCAAGAAGCTGAAGCTCACCAACATCGAGGAGACGCTGGACGTCGGCGTCCCGGTGCGGGTCGCGTACAACCAGTGGACGGAGTACTCCCAGTTCCCGAGCTTCATGAAGAAAGTCGAGAACGTCGAGAAGGAGTCGGACGAGAAGACCAACTGGAAGGCCCAGGTCTTCTGGTCCCACCGCACCTGGGAAGCCACGATCGTCCAGCAGATCCCCGACTACAACATCGTCTGGCGATCCAAGGGGGCGAAGGGCCACGTCGACGGCGCGGTCACCTTCCACGAGATCGGGCCGAACCTCACCCGGGTCATGCTCGCCATGGAGTACCACCCGCAGGGACTGTTCGAACACACCGGAAACCTGTGGCGGGCGCAGGGCCGCCGGGCCCGGCTGGAGTTCAAGCACTACCGGCGGCACGTCATGACCCAGTCGATCCTTAAACCGGACGAGATCGAGGGCTGGCGCGGTGAGATCCGCGACGGCGAGGTCGTGAAGGACCACGAGACCGCAGTACGGGAGGAAGAAGAACAGGAGAAGGAGCAGGGCGGCCGCGAACCAGAAGCGCCCGAGAAGCCTGAGGAAGAGAAGCCTGAGGAAGAAGACGAGGAAGAAGAGCCTGAGGAGAAGGAAGCGGAAGAGGCCGAAGAGCCGCAGGACGAAGGCGAAGAGGCGGAGGAGCCGGCATCAGGGGAGCGGCCCCGGCGGCGCCAGGAGCAGCCCGTGCGGCGCACCGCAGACCGTTCCGGCCGCGACAGGAGGGATTGACGGCGAGCTGAGCGGACTGCGCCGGATCCGGCGGTACCCCCGGGGCAAGGGCGATTCGGAGGTGGCCCGACATGAGCCATAGCCCGTACTCCGGCTCCGCGCTCGCCTCCGGCGGCAGCCGCGCGGCGGCGCCCGGGCACCAGCCGGCGAACCTCGGCGACATCCTGGAGCGCGTCCTCGACCGCGGCATGCGGGCTCTGCCAGCGCAAGATGCAAGCCCAGCACTCACACGACGTCGCGTACTACCGGTGTCGATTCCCTCAGGAGTACGCGCTGGCGAACATCATCGACCATCCCCGCAACGTGATCATGCGGGAGGACGTGATGATCGGTCCGCTCGACGCCTGGCTCGCCACCGCGTTTGACCCGGTGGGCCGCGAGCAGACGATTCGAGCGCTCGCCACCGCATCACTCGACGACGACCGGCCGGACCCGATCGCAGCGGCGGCGCGAGCCGCGATCGAAGAGTGCGACACGAAGCTGGAACGGTACCGCGCCGCGCTGGAAGCGGCGCGGATCCGGCGATCGTCGCCGGATGGATCAGAACCGCCCAAGCGGCTCGTGTCATTGCCGAACGGGATCTGAGTAGCCGAACCACGCGGCCGGACCGCGCGCTGACCGTCGAACAGGTCACTCGACTGGTCGACGAACTGGGTGACCTCGCGACCGCAGCCGGGGGAGGCCTCACCTGAGGACAAGGCCGCCGTATACCAGCAGCTTGGGCTGCGTCTGGTCTACTACCCAGACAAGCAAGCGGCGCATGCCCACATCGATCTGGGCATGCGCCATTGGGAAATGGTTGGTGTCGAAGGGGGGATCCCGGCCCTCGTTTTGTGGCAGCCTGCACAATGCAGGTGTCCATACGAGAATCTTAGCTATCGCGAGCTACGACCTCAAACGTGGTTTTCTGTCTATTTGCCCGGCCGTTTTGGCAAATGAGCCCACAACGGTTCGACTGCGGTTCGTCCATGGCAGCCAGGTCGGCGGTGAACTCTTGGGCGTTGACGAACATCAGCACGTACTTCATCGGTGATTCCTCCCCCTCGGTCTGCTGGAACATGGCGGCCGGTCGACGCCCCATCTCCTCCTGGCTGACGTCCTCCACGTGTGATGCCACCACCCCAAGCCGTGCCCGAAGGGGCAGGGTCCCGCCAGAGTCGTGATGGGTGTCCGACTTGAGGTGCTTGGTGTAGACGCGCCTTTGCTGGCGGTAGTAGGACGGGCATGACCGATTCGAAAGATCATCGAGGTTCTCTACGCCTTGTTGATCGCTTCCGAAGTGAGTCATGCCCGCATCGCATCATCGCTGATCGTCTCGCTGTCGGCCGCACGGGCCGGACTCTCCGCGCAGGAACTGGCTTCCGGGCTGCCCACGGCCCTGGCGCGGGTGCCCGATCCGCGTGCTCGCCGGGGCATCCGTCATCAAACTTGCGGTCGTGGTCACCGCAGCGGTCTGCGCGGTGGTGGCCGGCAACCGCTCGTACACCGCGATCGGAGAATGGGTCGCGGACCTGCCCGCCGACACGGCGGTGCTGCTGGGCATCGACGCGGACCGGCGACCGTCCGAGGCGATGATCCGCAGACGGTTGCAGGCCCTCGACCCCCGATCTGCTCGCCGCCGCGGTCGGGAAATGGCTCGCCACACGGACTCCCGCACCAGCGCCCGGATCCCGGCGAGCGATCGCCGTGGACAACAAGACCCTGCGTGGCTCACGCAGCCGTGACAGCCCTGCCCGGCACGTTCTGGCCGCCGCCGACCAGCACACGGGCATCGTGCTGGCCAGCATCGACGTCGACACCAAGGCCAACGAGATCACCCGCTTCGCCGCCCTGCTGGACCACGTCAACGACCTGCGCGGCATCGTGGTGACCGCCGACGCGCTGCACTGCCAGCGTGACCACGTCGCCTACCTCGCCGGGCGCGGCGCCCACTGAATCCTGACCGTCAAAGGCGACCAGCCCAGCCTGTACCAGCAACTGGCCGGCCTGCCCTGGCGGCTCGTGCCCGACGCCGACCGCGACTCCGCCCGCCGACACGGCCGCCGCGAGATCCGCACCCTGAAGATCCTGTCCGTCTCCACCGGCATCGACTTCCCCACGCCGCGCAGGCGATGCAGATCCGGCGCCGCCGGCGCCGTCTCGACGAGCCGAAGCGCTTCACCACCCAGACCGTCTACGCGATCACCGATCTCCAAGCGCACCAGGCGAAACCGATGCACCTGGCCGACTGGATCCGCGGACACTGGTCCATCGAGAACAAGACCCACTGGGTTCGCGACGTCACCTACGACGAAGACCGCTCCCGCTCAAGGCGGCCGTGTTCATCGGCAGCCTCGTCAGGTGCCGGTCGGCATGGGATTCGGTGGAATGTGGCCGGTGGGGAGGATGTCGAGGGCGAGCGCGGCGTGTATGGCGTCGCGCCGGGTGTGGACCGCCAGCTTGCGGTATATCGACGCGACGTGGGTCTTCACCGTGTTCGGGGAGAGGTGCAGCTCGGCGGCGATCTCGTGGACGGTTCGGTGTCCGGCCAGGTGTCGCATGACCGAGAACTCACTTGGGCTCAACGGACCGCCCGCCGGTGGGGTGATGGCCGTCGAGGGGAGATGGTTGAGGGTCGGGGCGAGTACGTGGTGGTTGGCATGGAACGGGTGCCGTAGCTGTTCCAGGTCGGCGAGGACCATGGCCTGGCGCAGCAGGTGCGTGCCGTGCTGCGGGTCGCCGGTGGTGGTCGCCTGGTGCGCCATGAGCAGGCGGTGCTCGACCTGGTGGAACAGCGAGAGGCGTGGGTCGTGGAGCAGGGGCCGCAGCAGTTGGTCGAGGCGGGCCTGCGGTTGGCGGGCGAGCACGAGTTTCGCGGTGGTGATCGCTGCGGTCGACGCGGGGACGGCGGCTGCGTCGGCACGCCAATGCCGGTGGGCGTCGTAGAGCTGGCCGGTGGCGACGAGGAGCTCGATCCGTAGCACTCGTGCGGCCCATTGCGGGACCAGCAAGGCGTCGTCGCCGTCAACGATGAGTCGTTGGACGACATCCAACGCGGCGGCGTAGTCGTGGCGTTGCTGGCAGAGCAGCGCGGCCTGGAACTGCTGGGCGGCGACGAGCGTGGGTACCGACTGCCACAGTTGGACTGCGAGCGCGTCGAGGTGCTGCACGGCCGCTTCGGGTGTGCCACGTTGGACGGCCACTTCGGCAAGGATCAGCCGCGCCCAGCCGCCGTCGTGGGAGCCCACGAGGCCGTTCGCGCGAACGTCCTCGCCGAGGGCGTCGGCGTGGCGGACCGCGTCGCGTAGCCGGCCGGTCATCCGGGCGGTGACGGCGTGCAGGCGCAGCATCGTGCTTCGTCGCAACGGGCTGCGTCCGGTGGCCGACCCGTCGGAATCAAGCGCTGCCCGCGCAGCTTCGTAGTCCCCTCGGCGCAATGCATGCCAGATGGGTTGCGCCGAGTGCTGGATCAGGTCAGCCGGTCCTGCTGCCTTCCGCCGGACGGCGGTCGTCGAGTGCCGGACCGTGGATGGCGGGCCTGCGGTGTCGTTGCTGACGCTGCGGTGCGCGGCGAAGGCGCGGGCGAGTGGTGCATCGTTGGTGAGTGATGCCCAGAGGCCCGGAGTTGCGGCGGTGACAGCCGCCTGTGGGGTGGCCTCGCGGATCTGCTCGCCGTGCTGCTGCATGATCCTGATGGCCGATGACCGGTCGGCCGCGGCCAGTGCGTGACGCAGTCCTTCGGCGGGCTGGAGGTGTGCGGTGTACCAGTCGGCGGCGGTGGCATGCAGTCGGTGCGTGCGGGCGGGGTCGTCCTCGGTGAGTGTGGTGTAGAGGGCGGTGCGCCAGAGCCGGTGGTAGCGGTACCAGGCGGACGTGTTGTCAAGGCGGGTGGCGAACATATCGTCGCGGGCGAGGTCGGCCAGGACGTCTGCGGCGTCGGTGCGGCCGGTGAGCGCGGCGAACAGGTCCGGGCAGACGGATTCGACCACGCTGGAGTCGCGTACGGCTTGGCGGAGGTCGGCCGGGTGCCTGCCCAACACGTCCCGCATCACGTACTCCGACAGCCCCGCGCCGGTGCGCAGCAGCTGTTCCAGGACGCTTTCCGGCTCATGCGGTTCCCCGTTCAGCATCGCGGTCGCGACCGCGAGCCCCGCAGCCCATCCCTCGGTGGCGGCGTACAGGCGCCTGCTGACGGCCGTGGTCAGGTCAAGCCCTCGCTGAACGCAGAGGGTAGCCGTTTCGGCGGCGGTGAAGGCCAGGTCACGCCCGCGGAGCGCGTTGATCTGGGATTGAGCCAGGCGTTGCGGGGATCCGTCCGGCGGGGCGTGCCTGCCCAGCAGCACGACGTGCAGGCGATCCTCACTGGTGGCAAACTGATGGACCTGTGGCAGGAAGCCGGTGCCGGCAACCGCCTCGGTGCCGTCCAACACCACGATCACCTGGCCGCCGATGTGCGCCGGAATGCCCTCATGCAGCGCCTGGGCCAGCTCGGCCGCGTTGACCGCCCACGACGGCCACCACGAAGGGGAGCGCAGCGGCGCCTGCCACCATCGGACGGTAGCGCACGCGGCGAGGTCCACGAACACTGACCGGGACAACGCGCCGACCGCCTCGATCCAGTCCACGACGAGATCCGTCTTGCCCGCACCGGCCGGAGCATAGACCGTCGTGATCGACTGCCGGTCAGCCGCGGCGAATGCCGCGTGCAGCCGGGTCCGGCGCAGATGCCGTGACGCGACGGCCCGACCACCGACGATCTCAGGTGAGGATACATAGCCGACCATCATTACCCTCTGGGTGACGTCGAATCCTTGACCTACAGAATTCGCCACCGGGGTCCGAGGTGACGCCCGACGATATCGCAATCCGGTCGGCCGTTTCCAGCCCAGCAGACAAACCAGCCGCGCAGCTTCTATTAGGTCCCTCGGATGCGGCCCTGCTCCAGGTACTGGATGGCGTCCGGTTCGTCCAACGGTCATGAGGTTCGATCCATGGCCATGTGAGCTCCCGCCCGTGGTGAAGCAGGCATTGCAGCGTGCGATGCTCCCTGGAGTCCGATGCGAGGACCGGCCGGCGGACAGGCTGTACTGAGGAGATGCTGTGGCAGTGCGTCAGGCAGTGGTGAGGTCCGGCAGGCTGCTCAGGTCGGTGACCACGAGGCGGGCGACCTCGCTGAGCCGCCGGTTGGTCCGCCGGGCGTAGGCCCGGATCAGTTCGAAGGCCGCATCGACGGAGATGTGATACGACTGGGCGATGGCACCCTTGGCCTGCTCGATGACGATCCGGCTGTTCAACGCCCCTTGGAGTTGTTCGGTGAGGACCTCACCGCGGCGGATCGTCCGTTCCTGCAGCAGGCCGATCGCGGCGACGTCGGCCAGGGCCTGCACGATCTGCACGTCGGCATCATCGAAGGCGGTGCTGCCGGTGCCGAAGACGCCCATCGCGCCGATCACCTCGTTGCGCAGCCGCAGCGGGAACGCATGCACTGAGCGGAACCCGGCGGCCGTGGCGTAGGGCGCGAACCGCGGCCAGCGGGCGCTTGCGGTGCGCAGATCGGCATTGACGACCGGCTCGGCGGTGCGGAACGCGTCCAGGCAGGGGCCGTCCTGCCACTGCAGCTGGAACAGCTCCAACAGCTTGGTGGTCTCGTCCGAGGCGGCCATGAACCGCAGCCGGTTCTGCTCGTCGGCCAGCAGCAGCCCTACGGTGGCGGTGTCGATAAGCCCGGCGGCGCGGTCGGCGAGCATCTGCAGGAACTCGATCAGGTCGAACTCGTCGACGAGGGTGTCGGCGACCTCGACGAAGATCCGCGCCAGGCGTTGCTCGGATACGGTAGTCATGACGGCTTCCCGGCCTTCCTACAATCGTCGTCGCGGTGGTCCTTGCGGTGGTCATGCGTGGTCGCTGTCGAACCGCAGCCGGCGGGCGACGATGTCCGCGGCCACCTCGCTCAACGGCCGGTTGCTGGCATAGGCGTGGGCCCGGATCCACACCAGGGCATCGGTGAGGGGTATGCCCAACTGGACCATGACCATTCCCTGGGCCTGGAACAGCTCGGCGCCGTGCTCGAACACCTCGTCGAACTCGCCGACGCCGGCCCGTTCCTGACCGTCCAGCAGCGTCATGACCATCAGGTCGGCGAACGCGAACGCCTGACCCAGTTCCGCTCGGGACAACGAGCCAGGGCGAGTGCGGAAAACGTCCAGGACGCCGAGGCGGGCCGCACCGATCTGCAACGGAAACGCGAACACTGCCCGGACCCCGGCGTCGCGGACCGCGGGGGTGTACAGCGGCCATCGACTCGTCGCTCCATCTGCCAGATCGCTCACCAGAACGGGCCGACCGGACGCAAAGGCATCGATGCAAGGGCCTTCGCCGAGGGTGAACTGCAGCTCCTCGATCCGTGCGGTGCTCGAGTCCGACGCTGCGGCCATGCCGTGCACGCCGTCGCTGGCCATCACGCTCACCCCGGCTCCCGAGGCAGACAGCGCCTGCACGACGTCGACGCAAACACGCTCCAACAGCTCAACCACGCCGGCCATCTTGCGTGACAGCCAGGCGTCGAAGACACGGCGGGGCACTTGACGGATGAGCATCGGCCGTGCCGATTACGACAGCCCAGGGCAACGGGTCACAACTGCCGGCAACACGTTGGTCTTGGCGCCAGCTCATGACCGCACCCCTCCGCAGACCGGCACTGCCGGCCAGGGCAGTCAAGCGCCGGGATCGGCGTCGTGCGCTGACGCTACTCCCCAGCTGTGCGTCAAGACAATGCGGGCAGCGCAGGCAGGTGACATGACGGCGGGCCAGGATCATCAGCTGCCCGATCGCCGGTGTCCCTCGCGGTACGCGGCCCGCCCGTGCCGGAGCAGGGCGTTCAACTCCTGGCTGATGTGCTCGTCGTAGCCCATCGCCGGCGGGAACGGAAGTCCTTGTGCCCGCAGATGATCGGCAACCCGCCGATTGGCGATCGTGAGCAGCCATGCGTGTGCATCGTCGTGCCACAACCTCGACGCCGGTGCGAGTCGCCACACTTCGACGAAGACCGCACGGACGATCGACACAGCGGCGGCAGTGTCGCCCAGGCCGGCGCGAACGTGGACGAAGATCCGGCGGACCAGGAGACGGTGGAGATGGGCAAGGGCAGCCGGGTCCCCGCCTGCGATCTCCCGGACGAGACTGTTGTATGACGTCGAAACGATGGACGGGTCCACCTGCGGTGTTGTCATCGGAGCTCCCAACGATGCCAGCAGCGAGGGCACCGCCGGGGTCCGGAGCGGTCGAGACGCGCCAATGGTAGGCCACTGAGGGGTTCGACAGCGCATGAGCGATGCACCAGCCCTCTTTCGGGGTTCATCATCGGAAACCGACCCGGTACGCCTGACAACGGTTCCCGCGGCTGCGGCGCTGGTCTTGCACATAACGATCACCGGGTGCTGCTGCTGAAATGGCATCGGCGGGCGGCTCCAGACGAGGCCGTCGTCCGCTGCTCCAGCGCATCGCCCTTGGTGCATCGCTGCGACCACTCACTCAATCGACATCTGGCGGCGAAGCGTCAAACCGCCCGGAGTCGATGTCGGTCGGGAAGATGATGCACAGTGACGTCGCCCGACCTGCCGGACGTGAGATCTCCAGGCGTCCGCCGTGTGCCTCCACCCAGTCGGTGAGGCCGACGAGCTCCGTGCCGAGGGACAAATCGGCTTCCCCGACACCATCGTCGCGGACCGAGACCACGAGGAACTCGCGCCCGGTCGCCCGGTTGACGGTGGTGTCGACATCGACATTGATCGAGAGAGAGTGCGCGTCCTTGGCCGCGTTCGTGAGCACCTCGCATACGGCGTCGTACGCGGCCACCTCGACGCTGCGGGGCAGCTGGCGCTCGGGACCAGGGCTGATCGTGACTGGGACGGCCGAGCGTCGCGCGAGCGCCTTGAGCGCAGGCATGAGCCCGGCCTGGGTGAGGAGGGCCGGGTGGATGCCGCGTGTGATCTCTTCCAGGACCGTGAAGAGGTTTGTCAGGCCGTCGATCGTGCGGGAGAGCCGCGCCTTGAGCTCGTCGAGTTCGTCCGGCACGATCGCCTCCGCCGCACGAAGTTCCAGGCCGAGCGACACCAGACGCTGCTGGACGACGTCGTGGACGTCGTGTTCGAAGCGACGGCGGTCCTCCTCGACGCCACGGACGATCCGGGCACGTGACGCGTTGCTCTCGACGTTCGCCATCGCGGTGGCCACGCCCTTGGCGAACTGTGCCAGCCGCTCCTCGGCGCCGGGTGGCGGTGGCTCCCGGCGGGACCACAGCACCACGAGGGAGCCCCACGGGCGGCCACCCACCGTGATCGGTGCGGCGACCGACGAGGTGAAGCCTTCGCGGCGCGCGAGGTCGGCGAAGGCACCGGGACAACCGTCGTAGCTGTCCACCCTGGCCGGGCGGGAGGCTCGCAGCACCGGCTCCGTGACGTCGCCGTCCATGTGGAATCGCCGACCCAGCCAAGTCTCGGTGCCGGGCGTGCCGTACCCGGCGAAGACGGTGACGGTGCCGGCGGACGTATAGCGCATCAGCCTGGTGGCGTCCGCGTCCAGCAGCGTGGCGGCCTCGGCGACGATCCCGGCGAGCACATCGGCCGGGGGAGCACCGGACGCGACGAGCACCGCCACCCGCCGCAGACCCGCCTGTTCCGTCGCGAGGTCGTGCACTTGGTCCCGGCTCGTCCGCAGGGACTCGGCCATCGCCTTGTATTCGGTCGCGACTGCCAGCAGCGTCTCCAGCTGGGGCACCACGCGTTCGCGGAGGCGCTGCAGGGTCGCCTCGGGCAGATCGGCGGGGACGAGGAGGGTGCCGGGCTGCGAGCGATACCGCAGTGGCAACGCAACCCGGCGCTCGTCGCCTGGGACGCTGTCGAACTCGATCGCAGCGAACGGCACCCGCAGTTGCAGCGCCAGGCGGCGCGAAACCTCCGGCAGCACCGAGCGCACATCGTCCGCGCACATGATGAGACGGCTCAGCACGGCAAGGAAGTCCGCCTCCTGGTATGCCTCCATCAGCGGCCCCTTCGCCGACCAGACGCATCGGCGCCCACACTATGCCGGTCACCGGTGACCACCGGGGTGAGACACCGGGTGACCATCCCGCCGGTCGACCGGCCCGACCCCATGGCAGCCCACGGCGTGGGGATGGCTGTTCCCCGGTAGCGGTAGCGTGTGGTGCGCATCTTGTCCGGCTTGAACAGGCCGATCTCCGGCGTGGTTGGCCAACTGTCGCCAGGTCCTGGAATCTGATGCCGACGTCGCGGCTCTGGCTGCCAGACCGAAGTCACGAGCCGCGTTGGGCGCCGATCGGCGGCGGGTCCGGTGGAACCTCGCCGGCCGAGAGAATCCCGAGGGCTTGTGCAGCGGGTACGGCGTCGCGCCGCACTGCCGTCTTGCGATAGATCGACGCGAAGAGCGGTTTGCGGACGAGCCCACGTGCCACTTCAGCCGTGTAGCTTTGCACCAGAGGTCTCCCGTGCGGTGGGAGTTCGGTCGGCTTGAGTCAGCGCAAGTGAAATCCCCGTGATGTCGTCCGAAGGGCGGAGCATCGGCCATGGAGTTCGACGTCACTATCGAGATCCCCAAGGGAACGCGCAACAAGTACGAGATGGATCGCCGGACCGGTCGGATCCGGCTGGACCGTACCCTCTTCACCGCGACCCAGTACCCGGCCGACTACGGTTTCATCGAACACACGCTCGGCGAGGACACCGACCCGCTCGACGCACTGGTCATGGTGCAGGAACCGACCTTTCCCGGCTGCCTCATCCGTTGCCGGGCCATTGGCATGTTCCGTATGCGCGACGAGAAGGGACCCGACCCGAAGGTGCTGTGCGTGCCCACGGCTGACCCTCGCCTCGGGCACCTGGGCGACATCACGGATCTGGAACACTTCTACAAGCTGGAGATCGAACACTTCTTCCAGATCTACAAGGACCTTGAGCCGGGCAAGAGCATCGACGTCGAACGCCGGACCTGGGCCGACCGGGCGGAAGCCGAGGCGGAAATCAAACGCTCGCAGGAACGCGCCCGCCCATCGCTGCCTGCCGGGTGAGCAGGATGCGGCCGATGTTCGTCGAAGTACGGCACCTGGCCAGGCCCGCCCGTCATCGGACGGCAGACCTTGGCGTGTCGAGAGTGTTGCGTCACACCGCCGGCGGGTTCGGCAACCGGGCGTGTTGCAGGGTACTGATGAAGGCCAGGGTGGATTCGGCGCCCTGGTTGAGGTTGGGTCCGTGTGGGGCCAGGCTGTCGTATCCGCCGCCGGTGCTGGGATCCCACATCGCGCCGAGGCCCGCGAAGGTCATGGCGCGCAGTGCGGTGGACCGGCGGCTCGCGGCGACGGTGAACGCCGTCAACGCCTCGATGCGGATCCAGGGTGCCGGGCTGCGGGCCGCTGCCGTGCCCAGGCCCCACAGCGCGCGCCCCCACCAGTCGCCGAGCCCGGGCTCGTCGGTCCAGCGCCGGTCGTGGGAGAGTTCGGCGATGCGAAGTTGTTTGGCTCCAGCTGGTTCGGGCGCGGCGGCGGTGGTGTGGTCGGTTGGGGTCGTAGCATCAGCGCAGGGCGGGCCGGTCCGGGCTCCTTTCCGACAGTTGAAGCGCGGACCGGCCCGGCGCTGTCTGGCAGGTGATGGTGGGGTGTCGGCGCTTCGGGTTGGCTCGTTGGTTGGGTGTGGAGCGGTTCGAGCCGGTGGGGCCGGTCAGCGGCGATGAGGTCACGTGTGGCGTGGTGGATGCCGCGTTAACGGCGTTGGCGGCGCGCCGTGGCCTGTGGACGGGCGATGACCGGGTGATGGTGCATATGGTCGCGAGCTTGATCGATCAGGCGCGGCGTTGTCTGCCGGAGCTGGTCGGTGAGTTGCTGGCCGAGGGCGACTGCTCGTGGGACGACGTCGCGCGGCTGCGGGGGTCAGCGTCGAGCAGGCCCGGCAGCGGTTCGATCCGGCGTCGCCGGTGGCCGACGGCCGCTGGCTTCTCGATCTGGACGGCTGCGGCCCGGCGGGCTGGGCGCGGTTCTGGGCGGGTGCGGCCGTGGCTGCGGGGCTCATGCGGTGCCTTTCCTGGTGCGTTTGAGCAGCTGGTCATAGATCGCCACGGACGGCAGCGGTCTGGTGTCCTCCGGCAGCACGGGCCGCCGGGGATGCAGGGTGATCACGGTCCCGTCGACGGACGGGCCGGTGGGCAGGTCGACCTCGCCGAGCAGGTCGGCGAGGTCGTCGTCCTCGTCGGGGCCGGCCGCCGCGGCGACGGCCGAGCCGAGCGTGATGTCCTCAAGCGATCCGTGGTCCTGTGGGTCAACGTCATGGCCGCTGGACCTGCGCGCCGGACTCAGCGCGATGGCCTCGTGGGCAGCTGCCCTTCCTCGTGATCGAGTTCCCGTTCCAGCGCGCGGAGGCCCTCATCCGGCAGTCTGCCGGCGTCACGCCACTGCAGTAGTTCCTCCCGTTGGGCATCGATGACCTCCCGGCGGACGTACAACGCGGCCTCGTGTCGCGGCGACGCCGGCACGTGCACCAGGTCGGTGCTGCTGAGCTGATCTCGTCGATCCTGATAATGGGTCAACTGGCCGCGGAGTTGCCCGCGCATCGTCTCGATCGAGTGGGTCTCGACGTCGTCGTGCGGTTGCGCCGCCAGTTCGTCGAGCCTGGCCAGGGCGGCCTCGACAGCGGCCGAGCGTGCCTCGTTGCGTAGCCGCGCCTGGTCGACCTCGTCGGCGCGCACGCCGAGCGCCCGGACAAGCGGTGCGAAGGTGAGACCTTGACCCACCAGTGTGACCAGTACGACGACGAACGTGCAGAACAGCAGCAGATCGCGGTTCGGGAACGGAGCGCCGTTGGCGGTGACCAACGGCAGGGTGGAGATCGCCGCGAGGCTGATCACGCCTCGGGTGCCGGACCAACTGAGGACTATGACGTCGCGACCCGCGAGCCGCTGGGATACGCGATCGTGTGACGGAGCCGCCCGCGTCTTGTCAGCCCCAGCACGGTCGTGGTCGTGAGTCTGGCCACCCAGCCAGACACGCAGCGATCGGGGCAGCGACTGGGTCAGCACCAGCCACACCGGGCGCAGCACCAACACCACACCGACAGTGATCGTAACCGCGATGACAATCGTGGCCGGGTCGTACCCCACAAGTCCGCGCACGGCCCCGGGCAGCTGCTGCCCTATCAGCAGGAACACGAAGCCTTCGAGCAGGAAGTCGACCAGCCGCCAGACCGCGCTCGTCTGCAGCCGGCTCGCGCCCGAGGCCGACCGTGGCCGGTGGTGCCCGACAATCAGCCCCGCGACGACCACCGCGAGCACACCCGAGACATGAGCCGTTTCGCCGAGCAGGTAGGCCCCGAACGGGGTGGCCAGGGAGACGGCGTTCGCCATCAACGGGTCGCTGCCCAGAGGTCGCGTCAACAGCCGGACACCGTAGGCGACCAACGCTCCGGCCACGACGCCACCCGCCGCAGCGATCAAGAACTGACCGAGCGCGGACGGTGCCGAGAAACCGCCACCGGTGGCCGCGGCGACGGCCACATTGAGGATCGTGAGCGCCGTGGCGTCGTTGAGCAACCCCTCGCCCTGGATGAGCGTGAGGACTCTGGGTGGTAGGCCAACCTTGCGCCCGACCGCGAGCGCGGCCACCGGATCGGGCGGTGCGACCGCCGCGCCGACCGCAATACCGGTGGCCAGGGTCGCTCCCGGGACGAACCATTGGAAGCCGGTGCCGATCATCACCGCGTTGAGGAAGACCAACAGCACCGACAGGCTCACGACGGTATGTAGGTTGCGGCGGATCGCGAGCAGCGACGAGTCCAAGGCGGCGCTGTACAGCAGCGGTGGCAGGACGAACGCCATGATCATGTCGGGGGCCAGGACGACACCGGGTCCTGGCAATATGGCGTAGCCGATGCCGATGATCGACAGAAGCGCCGCAGCCGGCAAGCCGGTCCGGTTTGCGACCCACCGCACCAATACGACCACAGTGACGGCGGCAAGCACGAAAAGCAACGTCGACTCGACGCTCATGGCGTCCATTCTCCCGGACCTGACCTGCGAAGAGGCGAGATGGCGGCCTTACCACGGTGACCGCCGAGGCGCCGCGACACACCCGCTGACGGCCCGGAGAGGCACCATCGATGCCTACTCCTCCCCGCACGCCTCGCGATCTCGCTGCGAGGCGGCACACATATCCGTCCGCGCAGGGGACGTGGGGGCCGGGACGGAAGCGCGTCGCTGCCCCGTTCCGCTTTCCCGAAGATGTGAGCCTGGTCCCGCAGGCACCGTCTCGACGGTCTCGGCGGCGGCGTACCGCGGCAGCCGCCACCGGCCTCCACGACGGTGAATGGGATGCCGCGTTCGGCAAGATTCCGGGCGCGGTGGCTCAAGGATCAATCTGGACAGGGAACACAGGTCGGCGGGCCAGATGTCGAACAGATATTCGTCGTGGTGCCCCCGGCACTTGCGGCACTGTAGGCCAGCACCGAGACGGCGCGGCGCCAGGGCGACACTCCAGGCGGGGCTACAGATGATGCCAATTCGGCTCAGAGACGCTGTTATTCGTGAGATCCGTTGAGGTCTCGACCGGGTACCAGCGTCAGTCGGACGCCCTCCCGCAGTTCCTCGACGCGGAAACGTTCCGCTTGGCCGTTCTCGGGCAGCATGGCGTCGTAGAGCTCAGCGTTGCTGATCTCGATCGTGCCGCCCGCTATGCCGATCAGGACGCTGAGAACGGCGCGTAGATTAACGTCACTGAGGTACTGCACGTGGACCGCCTCCACCCGTGAGACGACGTCCCTCGCACCGGGTGGTACGCAGTGTGCCGTCCGGTCGTCGACACTACCCGTCCAGGCACCACCGGTGCTCCGCCCAACGTTGACGGCGTTCGCCGTGGTCCTTCCGTCGCATGTGTGGCACGGCGGCTCGTACCCACCCGGGCGTGGTCCCGTGGGCGCGTTGCAGTTGTGATTTCCGAATACTTGGCCAGCGCCTGGTGGGTATCTGATCCCCCGGGCGCTCTGTGTTTCCGGTCATCTCCGGATGTGGGCGATCAACACCGCGACGCTGGGACCCGCACGGTGTGGGCCCAGATCCAGCCTTCCAAGGAGAAGACATGGCTATCGGCACTGTGAAGTGGTTCAACGCGGACAAGGGCTTCGGGTTCATCACCCCGGACGGCGATGGCGCGGACGTGTTCGCGCACTTCTCGGCGATCGTCTCGAACGGCTTCCGCAGCCTTGAGGAGAACCAGCGGGTCGAGTTCGACATCACGCAGGGCGCCAAGGGCCCGCAGGCCGCGAACGTCCGCGCCATCTGAACCTACCGCCGGCCGCGTGCCCGCCGTCCCCAGACGGTCGGCCCGCGGCGGCGTCGGCGTAACGCCCGCCCCGAGGAGGAACGCACGTCCACAACGTCCGAACTCATCCAGCGGCAGGCCTGGCCCACTCGTGCGGCCGCCGGCAGGCGATATTCGAGTACATCGAGGGCTGGCACAACACCCGCCGACGGCACTCCAGCCTCGGCTACCAAAGCCCCGCGCGGCGTGTGTCAGGCGGCAACGGCGACCTGGACTTCAGGGGCGTTGAGGATCGAGGACCGGTCCTTGTGACCGCGCTCGTAGTCCAGCACCGCGCGGATCTGGTCCTCGTCAACCTCCCGCAGCCGGGCACGGATCTCGCCCACGTTCATCCGGTCGTACTCCGGCCACGGCTCCGCGCCGTGCAGCTTCTGGATGGTCTCCAGGATCGGTATCCGGTTGAGCGTCACCCGCTCGTAGGCCTCGACGGTGGCCAGTTCCAACTGGGACAGCCGTGTCAGCCAGTCACGGATCTGCTCCACCGACAGATTGTCGTAGTCCGGGATGACAGACCGGGCTCCCTGCCGCACGGCCTCACGCCGGGCGAACTGCAGTACGTCAGCGGCTCCGTCCCGCAATCGATGCATGCTCTCCCGCAACTGCGGCAGTCCCAGCATCTGCACTGCGCCGATACGTCCGATCTGGTAGACCGGCTCACCCTCTACCTCCGCGAAGACCACCGCCTCCGCGAGCCGGTCCAAGGACGCGTAGCACTCTGACAGCATCTCTTCGCTCTGCGCCTGTAGGTCGACAGCGAGCTTGGCGGTGCGCTCATCCCTGCAGGTGTGGGCGATCTGCGCCAGCGCCCGATAGTTGGCGTCCAGCACGCCCGTGGCCGCGCACAGGTCACGGGCGTTCTTCAACACCCGCTCCTCACCACCTGGGCCGCGCAACAGCTGCACCGGTACCGTTGCCAATGCCACGGCCTGCCCGCCCGTCACCCGGGCGATGTCCATGCCCAGGTGCCGGATGCTGCGGCGGACTCCCAGCTCACCCAGCCGGTCCGACACCCGGGACACCCGCTCGCGGGACCGTTGCCGCTGCGACTCCAGCCGCCGTCGGTAATCCCCCTCCGGGGTGACGGCGATGTTGACGGCGAGCATGGTGGTCAAGGCGTACTCCGCCGCACGTGCGTCTTGCAGATACTGAACGACCTTCTCTCGGACAGTCGCCATGTCGTTTACTCCTTGGGAATCGGCGAAATGGTGGTGAGATCGGTTCTGGTTCGGTTCCGGATCGGTTCCGCATTGGCTGTTCCTGTAGACAGCCGGTTCCCCGCATACGCCCCGCAAACCGGCCGGGCCCCACTTCGGCATACGGCACGACCGTCATCACCCGAAACCCGGCCACGAACTGACCCGTCCGGAGGGTGTGACGCAGCTTCCCGAACGGTCGCGTCAACCCAGCGTGCAGTCCACGTCTGGGACCGACCGGGGTGGTTTGCCGGTTCAGGGTGCCGGAGGGGCCGAGTCGTTCAAGGCGGCCAGCACGGTCGGGATGGCGTCGGCGACGCAGTCGAGGTCTGGCACGGCACGATGGTCGGCGTGCAGGCCGATGTGGACCGAGTCACGGTAGGTCGACACTGCGATGGCCAGCGCCTGGCCATGGGCCAGCGGAGCGATGGGGTACACATGCTGGAGCGGGGCCCCCGCAAGCGCCATCGGTCGCGAGGGGATCGGGACGCTGGTGATCGTCGTGTCGAACAGCAACGGGCCGGCACGACGCAACAGCGGGATGGTGATGAGCTGCACCGGGGCCGGCATCCGGTCGGCGAGCACCGGGAACGCCCCAGGGCCACGGGCGAATCCGGCGGCCTTGTTGCGATCCATCGCGGCACGGATCTCGCGCAACACACCAACCGGGCCGTCCTGGTGGATCGGCAGATCACACAGGTACCCCGACAGCACATTGTGCCGTTGCGGCCCGTCGGTGCGGCTGCGTCGGCTGACGGGGATGAACGTCCGGACACCGAGGCCCTGCGAGCACCGGTCGTTGGCGATGAGCCAACGCTGCAGGGCGCCGGTGATGACGGCCAGCAGGACGTCGTGTTCGGTGCCGCCGTGCCGCCGGCGCACCTGCCTGACGTCACGGGTGTCGAGTCGGACGAGCGCGAGCCTGCGTACCGTGGCCGGCCGGTCCGCCGGCGACACAGCACTGCCGTGGTCAGGGTTGCCGAGCGCTGACGGCAGCAACGCGGCGAGGCGCACGTGCGACAGCACCGACGCGGCGATGCTCACGGTACTGGTTGCCAGATCGAACGCGCGGGGAAGCTGCAGGATGCCCCGGATGGCGACGCCGGTGACGGTCTGTGCCGTTCGGAACGCACGTTCGGCAGATGTCTGCGCGGCCGGTACGGTGGACGGCGCCGCAGCGGCCGGCTCCGGTTCGCCATGGTCCGGCCGACCGGGCCGACGGTCGGCGAACCCATCCAGAAGGCGAAGACCGAGCTCGACCGTACGCAGTCCATCGGCCATGGCATGGTGCAGCTTGATCAGCACCGCGAAGGGACCCTCGGGCAGGCTGGTCATCAGGTGCAGTTGCCACAGCGGCCGGCACAGATCAAGGGGTTCGGCCATCAGTTCGCTTGCAAGCGCCGCCGTCTCCTCCGCGTCCGGGCTCAGCTCGTGGAGGTGCAGATGCCGGGCCAGGTCGAACGTCGTGTCCGCGGTCCACGCCGCGCCGCCGGGCGGCAGCCAGGCGGCACGGAGGCGCTGGCGCAGCGACGGTATCCGCGTGACGCGCTCGGCGAGGACCGCGGCGAGTTGCGCGGGCGGAATCGGTTCCCGCGGGTCGAAGATCGCCAGTGCGCCCAGCTGCATCGGTGCCTCGGGAGACTCCAACCGCAGGAAAGCAGTATCGAGGGAGCTCAACCGCTCGTCGTCCACCGACAGCCTCTCTCCTGGCGATGTTGGCCGAATGCGGCGCCTCCGCCTGCACGACCCACGCTGCACCAATGTCGGGCCTCCCGCGGCCCGTTCGACCAGGAGCGCCCGAACATCACCCCGGCAACGGCTCGAATCACCCAGGGCGAGCGGCGACAACAGCTGGGTCAGGATGCGACATGCAGCTCGTTCCGTACGCTGGTCACGCCGGCGGCGCTCCGGACGGATCACACCATCACCGCGGGGCATCCCCACTGTCTCCGAGCCCCGCGGCACGTGCGAGGTCCGTCGGTGCTGCGGGGCTGCGGTGCTGCGGTGTCCGTGCGGTCGGCGTCGACGGTGTGGCGGCGTAGGGTGTAAATGTTGCGATGTCACGTCAGCGGGTTCGCCGCCACTCGCATCGATGCCTTGCTCCCACGGTAGTCGGTATCAGGCACCAGGCCGTCGTGATGCCGCCACCTGCAGGCAGGCAGCGCCATTCGCTTTTGCTCGCACGCATTGGAGCCGATAATGACCGGTGAGGCGGCGTTCCCTCATGCCTGCGGGCCGCCCGGGCCGCACTGTTCGCTTTCTCGCAGTACCGGAGACTGAAACACGGCAGGCGCCCCTGCCCGCGCCCGACGAGCGAGGCCGCCCTGAGCCGGCTGCGAGCACCGTTCGACATCGGGTCCGGCGATGCGTCCGGGCCTGCCCGATGAGCTTGCCCGGCCCGGACCGTCAGTCGGGGCACGTCGGTTGCTCGCTCACCCTCGACGTGGCCGCGCCGGGCAGCATCGTGATCCAGATAGTCGCTGCCCGCCGGCCAGGGGTGACGATCAGCGAGCGTCTGGAGATCGTCAACAACATGGTCGCGTTGCCCGCGCAGGAACTGGCCGGGGCGGCCGGCGGGCGGCAGCATCTGCTCCATGTCCGGCCCGGCAGCGTGACCATCGAGTACGACGCGACGATCACCGCCGGGCCTGGCACGCCCGTTCAGGTGACCGATGAGGAGCGGGTGGCGGCATTGCGTCCCAGCCGGTACTGCCCGTCGGACCGACTCACCGGCATGGCGCTGAGCCACTTCGGTGAGCTCCCCACCGCGCTGGAGCGGGTGCGGGCGATCTGCGACTACGTATGGCGGCACGTGATGTATATGTCCGAGTCGAGCGGGCCCGCCACTGATGCGGTGGACACGCTGTTGTCCGCCCGCGGCGTCTGCCGCGACTTCGCGCATCTCGTCGCCGCGCTCTGCCGGGCGGTCGACGTCCCCGCACGCGTCGCTGCCGTGTATGCCCCCCGGCCTGGCCCTGATGGACTTCCACTCGGTGGTGGAGGTCGCGTTGGACAGCCGCTGGCAGGTGTGGGACGCGACACGGCTGGCGCCCCGCCCGACGCTGGTCCGGGTCGCCACTGGCCGGGACGCCGCCGACATCGCGTTCACCACGGTGACGGCCGGTCGTGCCGTGCTGCGCAGCCTGGAGGTCAGGGCGGTGTCCGCCGGCGATCTTCCCGGGGACGACCACGACGGGCTGATCGCCCTCGGCTGAGCCTCGGGAGTGCCGCGGCCGGGCGCCCACACGTGGGGCACGTGGACGCGGCTGGATCCACGTAGGTGCGGCCCGGCGGCCGCCGGCGTTGATCGCCCGGCTCAACCTGGCCACGTTCGTGTTCGCCTTCCGGCTGGGGCTGGAGGCCAACCCGGCTCGCTGCGCGAGGTCGGCGTCGCCGCCGGGTTCCACCATTGACCTGCGGTCCGCCACGGAGGCGGCCGGGTCGCGGTTACCAGTCCAGGTCCGTCACCGCTTGCCGGCGTGCGGCACGCCGGCAAGCTCGGCGCGGCCGGTCCATCGGCGAGCTGGCCGGCATTCAGGTCGTCGCGCCTGCGCGCCGGTCAGTCAGCGGTGAGATCGGGCAGGCTTGTGACGTCGGTGAGCACGCGAAGAGCGACGTCGCTGAGCCGCCGGTGGGTGCGCCGGGCGTGGTCCCGGATCAGTTCGAAGGCCGCGTCGACGGAGATGTTGTGCGCCTGCGCAACAGCCCCTTTGGCCTGCTCGATGATGATGCGGTTGTTCAGCGCGCCCTGCAGCTGCTCGGTGAGCATCTCGCTGTGGTGGATCGCCCGTTCCTGCAGCAGGCCGATCGCGGCGACGTCGGCCAGGGCCTGCACGATCTGCACGTCGGTGGCGTCGAGGGCGGCGCTGCCGGTGCCGAATACGCCCATCGCGCCGATGACGTCGTTGCGCAGCCGCAGCGGGAACGCGTGCACCGAGCGGAACCCGGCGGCCGTGGCGTAGGGTGCGAACCGCGGCCAGCGGGGGCTTGCGGTGGACAGGTCGGCGTTGACGACCGGCTCGGCAGTGCGAAACGCGTCCAGGCACGGCCCGTCCCGCCACTGCAGCTGCAGCAGCTCCAGCAGAGAGGTCGTCTCGTCCGAGGCGGCCATGAACTGCAACCGGTTCTGCTCGTCGGCCAGCAGTAGGCCCACGGTGGCGTTCTCGACCAGCCCGGCGACGCGGTCGGCAAGCATCTGCATGAACTCGATCAGGTCGAACCCGCCGACCAGGGTGTCGGCCACCTCGACGAAGATCGTCGCCAGACGTTGTTCGGATACGGTGGTCATGACAGCTTCCGGCCTTTCTTGTGGAGTTCGTGCCACTGTTCATGCGTGGTCGGTGTCGAGGCGGATCCGGTGGGCGAGGATGTCGGCGGCCACCTCGCTCAACGGCCGGTCGGTGGCGTAGGCGTAGGCCCGGATCCGCGCCAGCGCCTCCGCGAGGGAGATGCCCAACTGGACCATCACCATGCCCTGGGCCTGGAACAGTGCGGCACGGTGCTCGAACGCCTCGTCCAACTCGTCCACGCCGGTGGTCCGTTCCTGACCGTCCAACAAGGTCGTGACGACCTGGTCGGCGAGCGTCAGCGCCCGGCCCAGCTCCGGTCTGGACATCGCCCCGGAACTGGCCCGGAACACATCGAGGACGCCGAGGCGAGCCGCCCCGATCTGCAACGGAAACGCGAACACCGCCCGGACCCCCGCGTCCAGGATCGCGGTCGTGTACATCGGCCATCGGCGCATCGCCCCGTCGGTCAGGTCCGGCACCAGCACGGGGCGGCCGGCCGCGGCCGCGTCGATGCACGGGCCCTCCCCGAAGGTGAACTGCAGCTCCTCGATCCGCGCGGTGTTCGGGTCCGACGCCGCGGCCATGCCGTGAGCGCCGTCGGAGGTCATCAGACTCACCCCAACCCCCGAGGCCGACAATGCCCGCGCAGCGTCGACGCAAGTCCTTTGCATCAGCTCCACTGTGCCGCCCACCTTAGGAGGGTGTCCGGTGATGAGTCCGACCAGTGACGGCCCGCGCGCGACCATGGCCCGCGCCGATCACGCCGAGACGCCGATGGCCCGCAGCCGCGACCCGGCGCCGCAAACGTGCTGGTGGTATCTCACCCGCAAGCCCTGTCGGCTGGCGGTTTCTGAAGGCGGCTCGTGTCGATCGAACGCCGAACGAACATCACTCCTGGTAAGGCTACCCTCATGCGTTCGGCCCGACAATGACGGCGACGCGACCGGTGAAGTCCGGGCACGCTTTGAGGACCGCACGAATCAGCGTACTGTTACGTGCAGGATGCGGTCTGCATCCCCGCGCCCGTCAGCCTTCGTGTCGGGCGCCTCTTCCGCCGCCCGGACCTCGCGGTGACGACCAGTGAGCCCGGCGCTTTTAGCAGAGGCGCCGTCCCTGCCGATTGCTGCGGCTGTCCCCTGATGGGGCGTGGACCATGACTATGCTCGCCGTGCCGACCCCGATCACCGAACCACCTCCGGATACCGAACGCACACCGCGGCCCGCGCCAATCCCTTCCGGGCCGCCGGCAACCGGCTTCGATGCTCCTGCCCTCAGCAGGCTGCACCTGCGCAGGGATACTCCGTTCCCGACGGAACACCTACTTCGCGCACGCGGACGCCTGCCGCTGGATCACCCTGACCGTGATGTCCTGCGGACCCGAGCCGTCGAGGACAACCTCGCGCTGGCCAACCGGCTCGCGCGGCGTTATGCCGGTCGTGGGGAACACTACGACGACCTGCGACAGGTCGCCGCGCTGGCGCTGGTCAAGGCCGTCGACGGCTACGACCCGAACCGGACCACCCCGTTCGTCAGCTACGCCGCTCCGACCATTGTCGGCGCACTCAAACGGCACTTCCGGGACACCGCCTGGGCCATGCGCGTGCCCCGGGCTGCCCAGGAAATCCTCCTCGAGATACCGGCCGCCACCGAGCAGCTCACGCAGCTGCGTGGCCGTTCACCGACGTCGGTCGAGCTCGCAGACCACCTCCACGTCACCATCGCCCTCCTGCGGGCGGCGGTCAGCGCAGGTCAGGCGTACCGGCTGCCGTCGCTCAACGAGTCCGTCACCGGCCACGACAGCGCCGAGCTCATCGACCTCGCCGGCGCCGTCGATCCCCACTACGGCACCATCGACGACCACCTCACGCTCGGGCCGCTCGTCGCCGCGTTGCCGTCTCGGCAACGGCGCATCCTCACCATGCGGTTCTCCGATGAGATGACCCAGGTCCGCATCGGTGCCGAGCTCGGCATCTCACAGATGCACGTCTCCCGCCTGCTGCGCGAAGCCATAGTCCAGCTCCGGGCCGGTTTCCTCGCCGAGACCGACGCATCACCGGTGGAAGGGCCACCGTATGCACACCGTTGACGTACAGCCTGCCCGAGATTCGCCGGCTGGACCGGCGGCACCCGAAGGGGCGGCACCGGCATCCCTGGCATAGCCATCCCCGGCCGGGCCCCCGGACCACTGGGCCCGGCCGCGACTTCGCCACCACGGCGACCTGGCCGTCAGCGCCACACGACAAGGCGGCGGCGTTCGCCATCCTCCACGGCCGGCCGGCCGTTCCAGCCCAGCCCACGAACCATTCGTGTGAAGTCGGCGGGCGTGCTGGAGGGTGGAGAGCAGGGCGAGCGTGGACTCCGCGCCCTGGTTGGCGTTGTGCCCGTCGGCGGTGAGTCCGTCGTAGCCGCCGCCGGTGTCCGGATCGCGAAGGCTGACGCCGGTGTCGTTTTTCCCGATGAACCAGTCCACCGCCGAGACGAGCCCGGCCTCCCACCGCTCGTCCCCAGTGGTGTCGAGGGCACGCACGCACGCCTCGGCGATCGTGGCCGCTTCGATCGGCTGCTGGTCGAAGCCCGGCTTCCGGTCGCCCGGCTGCCCGCCGCCGACCGGCGTGCAGGACAGATGCCCGTGGTACGTCTCCTCGTCCAGCAGCCAGCGCAGCATGTTCAGCCCGTCGGTCAGCACGGCTGGGCGCCCGAGATGGTGCCCGGCCGCGATCACGGCGTCCGCGAGCAGCGCGTTGGCGTACGTCAGCCGGGGCTCGGGCCACGGCCGGCCAGGGTCGTCGTGGGCCGGGCCGATGGTCGTCGCCGCGTCGCTGAGCAGCCAGTGCGCGCCGGAGTGGTCCGGGCGCACCGACAGGATCTCGGCGGCGCCGAGCGCGGCGTAGGCCATCGACCGCGGCCAGCGCGACCGGCACCGCGCGGCGAGCTCGAAACATGTCAGGGCGCTCTGCCGTGCGGAGCTCAGTGGGCTGCGCACGGCGGCGGTTCCGGCGGCCCACACCGCTCGGCCCCACCAGTCGCCGGTGCCGGGCTCGTCCAGCCAGTGCCGGTCGTATCCGAGCCGGTTGTGGAACGTCCCGTCGGGCGACTGCGCGTGGACGGGGAACGCGAGGTACACCTCCGCCTGCCGCAGCAGCGCCTCCGGCGGGTCCGGCTCCCGGCAGAGCACCACGAGGCCGCGCGCCACGTCGTCGACGCAGTAGCCGTGCCGCCGGAGAGGCACAGCGTGGTCGGCGTGCTCCAACAATCCGGTGTCGGCGCTGAGCCGCAGCAGGTGCTCGTATGAGGGCTCCGGGTACCGCGCCGTCACAGCGGCACCGGTGCCCGGCTCAGCAGCGTGACCGCGAGGGTGCGATACCGCTCGGCGACGACGATCCAGCGGCTGTTCTGGGAGATGCGTGTGGCCTGGTGGTGCATGCCGCCGACCAGGTCGGGTTCGGTGAGGACTCGTTTGAGGGCGGTGCCGATCGCCTGTGCGTCGTGGTGTGGTACGAGTAGGCCGGCGCCGTCGCTGAGGACTTCTACGGCGTGTGGGAAGGTGGTGGCGATGACGGGTTTGTGCGCGGCCAGTGCCTCGACGAGCACGCCCGAGGTGGCTGAGCCGAGGCGACGACTCGATCTCGCAGGTGACGCGAGACGATTCACGGCGGACGCCACACGTCGTGTACCGCCCGGCACCCGTGACGTTGCGTCAGAGGCAAGGCGGCCCGCGTGGGGTATCTCAGCGATGTCAACCTAACGCGTCGTACTCAAAGTGCTGATCGGCCGGGCGGGCGGCACGATCGAGATCAGCAACGCTAGGTTCTACGACGCTGTGCTGCCCGACAGCGGCCAGGTCGAACGCTTCCGCGTCGAGGAACTGGGCGACGCCCTGCGCCTGACAGTGATGCCCCGGCCGGACCAACATTGATGCGCATCCGTCCCTGGCCGCCGGCGATCAGGGTTCGATGACGAAGACCTCGGTCAGGCCGGTGATCTCAAGCATTCGCCGGAGGTCGGGTGCCGGTGCGTGGAGGATGAGCCGTCTGTTGTAGCGCTGGCCGGCTTTGTGGATGCGGACGAGGGCGGCGAGGCCGGCTGAGTCGCAGAAGCCGAGGTCGGTGAGATCGAGCACGATGGTGGCGACGGTATTGGTGGCGGTGGCGTCCGTGGTGGCGGCGAGCAGGTTGTGGCAAGTGGTGAGGTCGAGGTCGCCGTGGGCGGTGATGGTGACCATGTCGTCGTTGGTGGCGACTTCAAGGGTCGGCGCTGCTGTCATCCGGGCCGCTTGATGGTCGCCGGCGCCGCCTGCGGCGGGTGCGGGGTGCGCCGGTGGACGTGCTGATGGGTGGCGGTGGGCGGTGTCATGCGGGGAGGCGGACGGTGTCGGGCCGGAAACTGGTTGATCTGTCGGATGACGGCGGTAAGTCGTCGTAGGTCATGTCAGGGTCTCCTTCAGCCGTACCGTTCGTGGCCCGCGGAGTGTCGCCGGCGAAGGAGAAGCCGCTCGTTGCCGGCCGCCGCCGTAACGGACACCGTCACCGTACCCGCTGCGCGTGGCCCCAGCGACCGACTCCACGGCTCTGGCCGCGCCGCAATAGCTGCTCTCGGGTCCGCGTCAACCTCGCCATCGACGACCTGCCGCCCGCGGTCGAGCCGTTCAGAACGAGCCGGTGCGCGTCTCGCTGTAGGGAGCGAGCCGTGCGCCGACCACGTGCCGGAAGTTCAGCAGGAGCGTGGAGGTCTGTTCGTCGCCGAACCGCGAGACCGTCAGCGCGTGGACGGACTCTTCCGCCATCCACGCGGTGAGCTGCTCGATGGAGAGTTCGGTGCCGTGCACACGCAGCACGAGTTCCTTGTCGCGGCCGACGGTGAGCA
The DNA here is from genome assembly GCF_040300725.1 of Dactylosporangium sp. NPDC000244. NCBI lineage: Bacteria > Bacillati > Actinomycetota > Actinomycetes > Micromonosporales > Micromonosporaceae > Dactylosporangium > Dactylosporangium sp. NPDC000244. The sequence goes on along the minus strand of NZ_JBEPEH010000066.1, from coordinate 13,161 downwards.
GGTACAGCAGGCAGGTCGGATGCTCGACGGTCATGGCGTGTGTCCCATCGACGGGTTGCGACAACGTCCATCGTCCACAATGGACAATGACCACTGCGGTGCCGGCTCGAGCCGCCGATGGGCGGCACGCGCCCAAACCTACACCTCCGGCGCGGAGCCTGGCACGGCGCGAGGCGGTCGACAATGGACCGGCCCTGCTGCCGGCCCTGCTCGAACACCGGCCGGATGTCGCGGTCATCGACGTCCGCCCGCCGCCGACCGTCACCGACGAGGGGCTGCAGGCGGCGATCGCGGCCCGCACCCGCATCCCCGGCCCGCCGACGCTGATGCTCTCCCAACACGTGGAGCCGCTCTGCGCGCGCGAGCTGTTCGCCACCCGCGCGGCGGAGTCGGCTACCTGCTCGAGGACGGCGCGTCGCACATCGGCGGGTTCGTCGACGCCGTCCGGCGCGTTGCCGCTGGCGGCAGGCGACTGCGCCGAGTCGACGCTGTGGGTGACCGGATCGGTCAGGTAGCGCCGGACGAGCACGTCGACGCCGGCGTTGAGTGTTGCCGAGAACAGCGACCGCTGGCCGGACGGCGGGTCAGATCGAGCAGCCGCCGTACCGCAGGAAGAAGGCCCAGGCCGGCCATATGATCGGCCTCGTCAAGGACGGTGATCTCCATCGCGCCCAAGCACGCGCCCGGACGCCACGTGGTCGGCGAGGCGGCCCGGGCAGGTCACAAGGACGCCCACGCCGGCCGCAGGTCGGCGATCTGAGCGGCCGCCCGACCCCGCCGAAGACGGCCAGCGTCCGCAGCGACAGCGCCCTGGCCAGTGGTGCCATCGAGGCCTCGATCTGCGCGGCGAGCTCGCGGGTGGGCGCCAGGATCAGCGCCCGCGGCCGCCCGGGCCGTCTCGGCGGGCTGCGGGCAGCCCGCCGGGTCAGCACCGCCAGCACGAACGCGTATAAGTCTTGCCCGACCCCGTCCGGCCTCGGACGAGCACGTCACGCCCGGCGAGCGTGTCCGGCAGCGTCGCCGCCTGGATCGGTAACGGCTCGGTGATCCCAGCGGCAGCGAGGACCGGTCAAAAGCCCGCCAGGGCTGCAGGCTGCCCAGGTCCGTGACGGCGAGTTGAGCGACGTCGCTGAACCGGCGGTTGTTGCCGCGGGCGTAGGCACGCAGCCGGGTGAATGCGGTGTCGACGGTGAGCGGACACGATGCTCATGACGGCCTCCCGACCTTCCCGAGTCTGGTGTTCACGAAGAGCCCTCCGCGCTGTGCTGGTCCAGGCGCAGGCGACGGGTCACGATGTCCGTGGTCGCGTCGTACGATGGATGGCCCGTCGCATAGGGCCTCGGCGAGCGGGACACCGAGTTGGACCATCGCCATGCCCAGGGCTTGGAACGGCCCAGCGGTACGGTCGAATGCTTCGTCGAGGCCGTCCGTCCCGTCGGCGGTGCGTTCCTGGCCGTCGAGCAGGACCGTCACGGGCCGATCCGCGAATGTGAACTCCTGACCGAGTTCCGCCCGGGACAGCGCCCCAGGGCGATCGCGGAACACATCCAGGACCCGAGCGGAGCCGCGCCGACCTGCGACGGGAACGCGAACACCGCCCGCACCCCGGCATGGCCGCACCTTCCTCCGCAGGCGCTGCCATGGGCCGGGGCAGCCGGACGCCGGACCGGCGTCCCATTCGTCCGAGCGTACTCGGCGACACCGGACCAGAGCCAAATCACCCGTAGGCGGGGGTTCCCTGGCCACAGCCATGGAATGGCACAGATCCTCATCGGAAAGCGCGTTACCCACTTCCCATCCGGGGTAATGAGACTGAGGGTCAAGTCGCTCAGGACCCCGGCGACGGCTCGGTTCGTTGTAGATCGTGTCCGTGGGAGTCCGTATGCGCAGTGCTGCTGGCCGCCGTATCCCAGAGGCGGTCGTGCCTCAGGGAACCGCCTATTCCGAACTGTCCCGCCGCATCAAGCAAGCCGGCCTGCTCGACCGGCGTCCCGGTGACTACACGGGCCGGATCGCCGCCACCATCGTGGCATGCGCCGCTGGCGTGGCCGGTTTCCTGCTCGTCGGCGATTCGTGGTGGCAGACGGCAGTCGCCGTCTACTTCGCGGTAATCTCCACGCAGTTGGGTTTCCTCGGCCACGATGCGGGGCACCGGCAGATCTTCCGGTCCGGCCGCGCCAACTACATCCTCGGCGTGGTCCTGGCGAACATCGGCGTCGGGTTCAGCTACGGCTGGTGGGTCGACAAACACAACCGCCACCACGCCCACCCCAACGACGAGGAGCGCGACCCCGACGTCGGCGCGGGCGTCCTGGTGTTCACCACTGGACAGGCCGGAGCGAGCGGACCCGTCGGCCACTTCTTCCACCGTTACCAGGCATGGGGATTCTTCCCGCTACTACTGCTGGAAGCGCTGAACCTGAGGGTCGCCAGCGTGCGATACCTTCTCAAGAACCGCACCCGGTCCCGGCTCCGTGAAGGACTCATGATGGGGCTGCACGTCGGGGTCTACCTGGCCGGCGTGTTCCTGGTCCTGCCGCCGGTGAAGGCGCTCGTGTTCATCGCGATCCATCAGGGCCTGTTCGGGCTGTACCTGGGCTGCTCCTTCGCCCCGAACCACAAGGGCATGCCGCAGCTCGACGCGCGCGACAGCGCCGACTACCTGCGCCGGCAGGTCCTGACCTCCCGCAACGTGCGCGCCCACTGGCTCACCGACCTCGCGCTGGGCGGGCTGAACTATCAGATCGAACACCACTTGTTCCCCTCGATGCCCCGAGGAAATCTGCGCGACGCACAACGCATCATCCGGGAATTCTGCGGCGCTCACGGAGTCTCGTACCTCGAAACCGGACTGATCGCCTCCTACATTCAGGCACTCCGGCACCTCGACACCGTGGGACGTTCACCCGCGACTCCCGCCGAAGCCTGACCGGCGGGTATACCATTCGCAGTCCAACTTTATCTGCTCTGGACCTCGGCAGCCATGACTATCCTCTTGCCGAGGTGGTTGCGATGGGGGAAGAATCCGTCCGGCCGTGTGTCGTAGTTGATCGGCCGCACAGCCCGCGGTCGGTCGAGATCTCGTTGTTCGGCGCCATAGACGTGGCCATCGAAAATGAACTTGATAACGTGCTCGATCATGTGAGCAATGCCCTGCCGTCGAGCATCGCGATCAACGTAGCGAATGTAACATTCGCGTGCTCGACGCTGGCGAATTTCATCGTTCGCCTCCGTAACATCGCTCCTGCCGCCCTTGTGGTGCTTTCGGGCTGTACACCGATGATTCATCGGATTTTGTGTCTCACCGGTGTGGACGACCTCGTCACACCCCACGACCACGCCGGGTTTCAAGCAATCGCCAACAGCACGGGCGCCGGACGATCGCTTGGGCCCTGCGACATACCCATTGATCACCGTGCCGTCAAGCCGGTCCGCCCAGGGCGCTTCCAGGACGTATTCAAGAGCTGATCGAGCTCAGCGCGGGACGGGACTCCCACCGCCGATCCGCGTCTGGGCCACCTGCCCGACATCGAGGATCTGGAACACTTCTTCCGGCTCGAAATCGAGCACTGCTTCCGGATCTACGTCGACCTCGATCCGGGCGTGAGGATCGACGTCGAGCGCCGGACCTTGACTGACCGGGCCGAGGCCGAAACGGAGATCGGACCGGCGCGGCGCCGCGCCCGTTCCTCGACGCCTACCGGGTGAGCGCCGTCCGCGTGCCTTTTGCATGCCGGGCGCTCGTGCCAGGTCAAGCCGCAGCCATCATCCGGCCGGGACGGACAGCACGGCGAGGATGGCCGGAGCCTGCAACCGATTGGCCGGATCCGCCGCCTTGTCCATGGCGGCCCGTGCGGTGGCGGCCTTGACGCCGGGCGGTACGACCAGCAGGTTGATCTGATTCCCGGGCTCGGTGATCGCGATCAGCAGACCCGGCTCAGTCGTGCTGAACCAGCGGACCGGAACCGGGCCGGAGTTGACCGCGGTGGACTCCAGGCCGGTCCGCCAGACCCGGCTGTTGAGGATCAGTCGGCGGATCGGTCCGTAGTGCTCGGTGAGCGCAGCGACCAGACCCGGCAGCTCGGCAGCGGGCTCCCACGAACGTGGCCACCAGCCGCCGTTGAGGGTGGCGTTGGGCATCCGGCCCCCCGCCAGCGTGAGGCGGGCCTGGACGGGCGATTCAGGGGTTTGAGCGCCGGCAAGCATGGCTGGCCTTTCTGTCGGTGTGTGTCCAAGTGGGGGAGTGGCCGTCGAATGCCGCTGGATGCCGCCGGGCGGCGTGCTCACCGGTGTCGGGCGAAGCGCCACCGGTTATGGAAGATGGACGTATGTCCACACTACGTCCGGCCGCGGGTTGCGTCTGGTCACGCCGGGCGGCGTGACCGCGGAGTCTCCAGGCAGGCACCGGCCAAGCGCTTATGTCCGCGTTTTCTCGCGCTCATCGGTGGGTATCAGTATGTGGGCCGTCTGGACGCCGCGGCACACGATCAGTCTCTCCGCTCGGCTGTCGCGGCTGCGTCAACGGCGCGGCGGGCTGCCGACGATCGCCCCGCCACCCCGCCGGGCAGCAACGCTCGGGCGATGCGCACAGTGCATGGCCGGGCGTGACCCCTGACTCCCACAGAAGAGAGCTGCCGCCGTGAGCTGGCTGAGGCATACCCGTGACCGGGTGCAGCTGCGCCTGATCGCCACACGTCGCGGCACCCCGCCGCCGTTCATCGGCGGGGAGCCCGCCGATCGGACCGCACCGGCGCTGGTCGTCGAGGCGGCGCCCACCGTCGATGACGGCATCCCGCGGAGCGTCCGCGTTGCCAGCGCCTGGTCGTGGCGGGTGATTCTGTTCGTGGTCGCCGCCTACCTGCTGCTGCGGCTGCTCGGTGTGCTCAGCGTCGTGGTGATCCCGGTGGCGGTGGCGCTGCTCCTGGCGGCACTGCTCGAACCGGCCGCGGCCGCGCTGCGCAGCCGCGGCGTCAACCGCTCCCTCGCCGCCGGGACGGTGCTGGTCACCGGTCTGCTCGTGGTCGGTGGTGGCCTCACCCTGATCGTGCAGACGTTCATCAGCCAGTTCGACGCCCTGGCCGCCCAGGTCGGTCAGGGCGTCGACCAGGTGCAGACCTGGCTCGGCCAGGGCCCGTTGCACCTGTCCGACGCCCAGCTCAGCAGTGCAGTCGACAAGCTGCGGCAGACCGTCACCGCGCACCAGGGCGCGTTGACGTCCGGCGCGCTGAACACCGCGACGACTCTCACCGAGCTCCTCGCCGGCTTCTTCGTCGTGTTGTTCACCCTGTTCTTCTTCCTGCGCGACGGCGGTCAGATCTGGCAATTCCTGTGCCGTCTGCTGCCCCGGCCGGCCCGGGTGCCGGTCGCGCGCGCCGGTCACTACTCGTGGCACACCCTGGTCTCCTACGTCCGCGCGACGGTCCTGGTGGCGTTCGTCGATGCGGTCGGCATCGGTATCGGCTTGGCGATCCTGCGGGTCCCGCTGGCGCTGCCGCTGGCGGCCCTGGTGTTCCTGGGCGCGTTCATCCCGGTCGTCGGCGCCACCCTGTCCGGGGGTATCGCCGTGCTCGTCGCGCTCGTCACCCACGGCCCGGTGACCGCGCTCATCGTGCTGGGGATTGTGGTCGCCGTCCAACAGTTGGAAGGCCACGTCCTGCAGCCGCTCATCATGGGCAGGGCGGTCGCCCTGCATCCGCTCGCGGTCATCCTGGCCATCGCCACCGGCGTCGTCACCGCCGGCCTCGTCGGCGGCCTCGTCGCCGTGCCGCTGCTGGCCGTCGGCAATACCGCCGTGCGCTATCTCGCCGACCAGCCCGCCGGGGAGCCGACCCCGGACGGGGAACCTCCTGGCAGTGAACCGACCGACCCCGACGAGGCCGCGGCGCAGCACGCAGCCGCGGTCGAGGAGGCGGCCCCCGACGCGCCACCCGCCGAGGCCACTTCGGTAGAGCCGCATCCCGGTCGTGCCGACGTCGGAGCCGGCGCCGTCGTTTCAGGCACCTGGACCCACCTGGACCGCGGATTACACCCCGGGCAAACCCGACGGTCCTGCTAGTGTGGGGCGGCGCCCATCAAACGATTCCACCGCAACCCGTCATCGAGCAGTCGCGAGCATCGCTGGATGCTCCGCAGCTCCTCTCGGCGGCCGCGGTCAGCACCACGAGGGCACGCCCGAGCACCCACTCCAGCCGCGCCGGGATTCCGACCTCGGCTGCGGCCTTCAGGCACAGCGCGTCCCGTCGGCGGCACCGCCTGGCGCCCGCCCAAGACGATCGATCACCCTTCGGAGCGGACATGCGTGCAGCACACCCAGAGACTCGGCGGCGAATGAACGTCGACCACGACGCGGCCCGCCCGAGCCAGGCCGAGGCCGCCGACGACGGGCTCGACGCGCTCACGAGCTCGTACGCCAAGGGCCGGGCCGACAACGCCGACGTTGACGACATGGCCGGGCCGGTCTCGGCATCCGATCTCGAATCCATCGACGAAGAGATGTCCGTCCCCGTCGTGCCCATGCGGGGTGACGAGTTCAGGTGCGGACGATGCTTCCTGATCCACCACCGCAGCCGGCTCGCCGACGATCACCGCGTTCAGGTCTGCCGCGACTGCGCCTGAACGGCACGGCGGTCAGACGCGGAGCGGCACGTGCGGGGCGCGCAGCGCGGTATCGCGCTGTAATCCTCGGCGCTCTCGCTCCGGCAATGTGTCGCGCTCAACCGCAGGTCGTTGCCTCATGCGACAGGCGCGACCTGCCTGTCGGGGGCCAGGTCGCGGCGGGCGTTTGAGTCGGTGCCATCGCCGCGACGAGGGTGCAAAACACGCACGACGTCATGCGCGACCCGATGGTGGACCACAATGTCCAGAGCGCCACCTGGCCGTGCGATGGCGCCCGGATCTCGTCACGCGAACGACGCCTGGCTCGCTCACCCCGTCACCGGCGCCTTCGTCTCTCCCGGCGACCGCGCCGCAGCCGTCGGCGTGCCGCGCTCACTTTCGGACTGGGCCTGTCCCTTGCCGGTCGGCGAACCAGTAGCGAGCCGGTCCGCGGCGAGGTGGTGGAGGCGGCTGATCGGCGACTCATGGGCGGTCGGTGAGCTACTCCGCGGCGTTCGCCCGGTAGCCGTCGGCGGCGCGGGCGCGTACGGTAACTGTGTCACCCCGGTCCCCGGTGGCTGAGTCCTGCTGAGATCGCGGCTCACCGACCACCTTGGGGTTCACACGACCGGGTTTCTGCATTCGTTGTTGGTGGCCTGTCCGGCCGCTCCCCGGGCTGCGGTGGCGCCGTCGTGACCACGCCTGTCCGCATCGATGCTTTATTCGGAGGGGGAAGGTGGTATCCCGGACGGCACGCTGCCCGGGATACCACCACCACTCACGGCGCTGCAGCGCGGAGGCCGAGAGACGGTGTCATCGCGGCGACCAGCAGCAACCCACCGCCCAGCAGATCTCCGACGCTCGTGCCGACCAACTGGCCCTCGCGAAGGTGGAGCTGGTCGAGAAGGGTAACCGGGCCCGGGCTCGGCGGCGGGCTGGGCGGGGCAGGGACGATGCTGGCCTGGTTCGGGGTCGGGCTGCTGCTCATCCTGCTTGTGGCTGCGCTGAACCTGGTCTGGCCGCTGTGGCTCGCGGGTACTGGTGAGGCGGTCGACGACGCCAAGCAGCGCCTCGGCGCCGCGGCGGAGTGGACACGCCGGACGGTGAGCGATACGGCGCCGTCGACAGTGGCGGACAAGAGTCGTACCGCGATGGGCCTCATGGCGGACAGGATCGGCGCCGCGGTGACGTCGACGCGCGAGACCGTCCGGCGCGCCGGCCTGCCGGCCGAGGCGCGCCGCCCGCTGTTTTGTGGCAGTGATTGCGGTCATCCCCGCTGCGGCGGGGCGTGGTCGTGCCTGGGGCCATGCTTCACCGCGACGCGCGCCGCCTGCCGCGGACCCACAGGATCCAGCGCGATAGCCCATGAGCTACCAGTAGTGCCGCCGGCCGGCGACCGGCTTTCCAACTGAGCCCAGGATAAACAGCACCGCCCCGACCACGAGCAGGACCGCGCCGATAATCGTCAGGATCGGGAGGTGCAAGAACAAGCCGAGTAACAGCAGGATGACGCCGAGTATGAACATTTGAGCTCCCAGAACGAATTTCGACTAGGAGCCGGACTACCCTCGCGCGCTTGCGATAACCGTTGCGACCGCGGCGGTCCGTACCGGTGCCGCATGGTTCGGCTCCCCGAACGCCGCAACCCGGGCGCCGACCCTGGCGTTACCCGTACACCGGCCGGCGAGGGCACACTACCGGTTCGCGCACCAGTAGCACACAGCCCAAGCACGACGGGCCACCGGCCGATAATCACGCGTTCACCGCGAAGGCGACCTGCGTTACGGCACCGGCGTGTTCGCATGGCCAAGGGCTGTGTACGCACACTGCGGCTGGCTGTTCAACCGCGAGGTCACCAACAAGCCCGCGTCTCCGCCGGGCCAGACTGCGGCACCGACGTCGTGCAGCGTGCGGACGAGTGTGTCTGCGTGTAGCCGGCATTTGGTGTTTACCTCCGCACACGCGGGAAGGTGCAGGAGGTGCACATCGGCGCCATGCGGTCCGTCGTGGCGAACCTGGCGTCCGCGGCCCCTATACCTCCTCGGCCGGGCATGAGCTGGTTCGGGCCTTGGCGCGTACACCGACGGATCTGGTCCGCATACCCGCAACAGTGAAGGCACCGCGGGACCATGGATGCCGTTGTGGTGTGCGGGATGCGGCGTCCCTGCCGATCGTTCTGTCCAACAGTCGAGGTGGACGTTGGTACAGGGGCAGCCGCCGGACCAAGCGATCATCCACCATCTGTTGGAGGGCTGATGAGCTACGAACGGGACGCATACGGAGCCGGTGAAGGGCGGAGCGACGAGCCCATGCCGGCCCGGCGTGACACAGGTCGCGCCCGTGACCGCGATCCGCGCTTCGATGGTGCAGAGCCGGACGACGGTGCCCGCTCGGTGCCCGCGGACCGGCACACGGTCCTCGACAGCGAGCAGCGCTACGGCGGGATCAAATGGGGTTCGGCATTCTTCGGCTGGCTCACCGCCATCGGCACCGCCGTCATCCTCACTGCGTTGCTCGCCGCCGTCGGCGCCGCTGTTGGCGTGGCCACCGGCACCAACGCCACGAACGCCGCCGGCAGGGCTGGCCAGCAGACAACCACGATCGGTATCGTCGGGGGTATCGCGCTGCTGGTGGTCCTGTTGGTCGCCTACTTCTGCGGCGGCTACGTCGCCGGCCGGATGGCGCGCTTCAACGGTATCAAGCAGGGCATCGCCGTCTGGGTGTGGTCGATCGCGATCGCCGTGATCGTTGCCGTCATCGGGGCGCTGCTGGGCAGTAAGTACGACATCCTCAGCAAACTCAACGGCTTTCCCCGGATCCCGATCAACGAGGGCGACCTGACGACCGGCGGCATCATCGCCCTGGTCGTGGCCATCGTCGCGGCTCTGGTCGGCGCAATGCTCGGTGGCGTGGCCGGCATGCGATTCCACCGCAACGTCGACAAGGCCGGTCTCGATCGTTGAGGACGGGTTACCCGGCCGCTGGAGGGAACAACGCCGACCCGCGCCTATGGGGCGCGGGTCGCTCGGTGGCCGGTCCGGGTCCGTAACGGGGTGCCATGGGTACTGCCGTCCCGCTGGCTGATTTCCGGCCCGGCAGGGCGAGGCGGGCTGTGGTCTTGCAGACGCCGGCGGTCAGGTGGGCGAGGGAGCCGGTGCTGTACCGGAAGCCGAACCGTTCGCAGAGGGCGCGGACTTCGGGGGTGATCTCGGCGTACCGGTTGCTCGGCCAACTGGGCGTCATCCGGTCTCTCAGCCGTGGGGCGAGGTTAGGTGCCGGTCGTGGTAGGGCAGGTGACAGTCCACGTGAAGGGGGTGCACGGGTTGGCTCTTGGGTCCGAAGCCAAGACCGAGGCCACGGTGGAGGCGGTCAGGGGGGAAAGCCGGCTCAGCGTTCGCGACCGCCTGCTCGGGGCCGCCGCGTGGTTGACCACGCCGCTCCTGCCGGACGACTATCTTGAGTTGCTCAATCCGCTGTGGTCGTCCCGGGAGGTGCGTGGGCGGGTCGAGGCGGTTGTGCCGGAGACTGCGGACGCGGCCAGCCTGGTGATCCGTCCCGGGCGTGGCTGGGGGCGGCACCGGGCCGGGCAGTTCGTCCGGGTCGGTGTGGACATCGGAGGGGTGCGGCATGCGCGCAGCTACTCGGTGTCCTCGCCGCCGGAGCGGGCCGACGGGTGTATCACGATCACGGTGAAGGCGGCCCCGGGCGGGCTGGTCTCACCCTACCTGGCGCGTCGGACGGCGCCGGGAACCATCGTCCACCTCACGCCGGCACAGGGTGAGTTCGTACTGCCGGAGCCTTTGCCGGCCCGGCTGCTGTTCCTGACGGCCGGCAGCGGGATCACGCCGGTGGCGGCGATGCTGCGCAGCCTGGCCGCGCAGGGCGAGATGCCGGACGCGGTGCTGGTGCACTCGGCGCCGACCGCGCAGGACGTCATCTTCGGCGCGGAGCTGCGCGCCCTGGCCGCCCGGTTTCCGCGTCTGCGGTTGCACGAGCGGTACACCCGTGACGGCGGCCGGCTGACGATGGCGCAACTGCGCGGGATCTGCCGGGACTGGCGCCTGCGCGACGTCTGGGCCTGCGGCCCGGCCGGTCTGCTCGAGCGGGCCGAGCGGCACTGGCGACGCGCCGGGCTCGGCGACCGGCTGCACGTGGAGCGATTCCGGCCCGACATGACGTCGGGCGGCTGCGGGGGCCGGGTCACGTTCACCGTCAGCCGGCGGCACGCCGACGCCGACGGCGCCACTTCGCTGCTGGTCGCCGGTGAGAACGTCGGTGTGCTGATGCCCAGCGGCTGCCGCATGGGCATCTGCTACACCTGCGTGGCCCTGCTGCGGGCCGGCCGGATACGTGACCTGCGCACCGGTCGGGAGCACGGCGACGAAGGAGAGCTGATTCAAACCTGTGTGTCGGCGGCCGCAGGCCCCGTCGAGATCGACCTGTAGCGACCAGTTGGGAGAGCTCTCAGATGACAGGTACCGCACCCGCGTCAGCCGGCCCCGCTGCCCATCTGTCCGAAGGCGACATCAAGGAGATCGGCCGCGAACTGGACCAGATCCGCGACAAGGTGATCGCTGACCTCGGCGACGACGACGCCCGATACATCCGCCAGGTCATCACGCTCCAGCGGGGCCTGGAAGTCGGCGGCCGGGCACTGCTGATGGCCTCGCTGTTGCCGCCGGCCTGGCTGGCCGGCACCACGTGTCTGACCGTCGCGAAGATCCTGGAGAACATGGAGATCGGCCACAACGTCCTGCACGGGCAGTGGGACTGGATGCGAGACCCTCAGATCCACTCCAGCACCTGGGAATGGGACTTCGCGTCGCCGGCCGACATGTGGAAGCACTCGCACAACTTCGTGCACCACACCTACACCAACATCCTCGGCAAGGACCGCGATATCGGCTACGCATTCCTACGAGTCAGCCCCGATCAGCCGTGGCACCCGGTCGACCTGGCCCAACCCGTCTCCAACGCGATCCTGGCGGCCGGCTTCGAATGGGGCATCGCCATCTACGACGTCGAGCTCGAACGGGCCTGGCGCGGCGAGAAGAGCTGGGCCGAGGCGCTGTCCCAGCTCGGCAGCGTCCTGCGAAAGGCCACCCGCCAGGTCGTCAAAGACTACGTCGCGTTCCCGCTGCTCGCGGGTCCGGCCTTCCTGCCCACCCTGCTCGGCAACCTCACCGCGAACGTCACCCGCAATGTCTGGTCGCACGCGGTCATCTTCTGCGGCCACTTCCCGGACGGCTCGGAGGTCTTCACCGAAGACCAACTCGAGGACGAAAGCCGCGGCGAGTGGTACATCCGCCAACTGCTTGGTTCGTCCAACATCGACGGCGGCCCACTGCTGCACATCATGACCGGCAACCTCAGCCATCAGATCGAACACCATCTGTTTCCAGATCTGCCCAGCAATCGGTACACCGAGATCGCTCCCAAGGTCCGTGACCTGTGCCAGCGCTACGGGCTGCGGTACAACACCGGCTCTTTGGTTCGTCAGACCGCTAACGTCTGGAAGAACATTTTCCGTCTGGCGCTGCCTGGGCCGAAACCGCGCCCGGCGGATACCCCGCCGATCTCGGCGACCGCCTGATCAGCCGGGACACAGCCACGCTCCATTTTGTGAACTCCGGTGACCGCGGCGGAGTTGGCCTCTGCCTACCGACCGCCGAGAGCGCCGACCGCGGCACCGCGGAGGCATCGTTCTTCTGCTCATCATGGCCCAATCTTTCGATCGGCGGCCCGGGCGGGACTGTACAAATAACGGCGGATCTGCTGATCAAGGGAGAGACGCCAGCTGACGACGGAGACCACCGTCGAGCAGGAGTCGGCTGCCGTGTCGGCGTCGACGGCCACCGCGACATCCTCGGCATCTGGGCCGGTGACGGTGGTGAAGGCGCCAAGCACTGGCTGCACGTCCTCACCGAGCTCAAGAACCGCGGTGTGGCGGACGTGCTCATGCTCGTGTGTGACGGGTTGAAGGGCCTGCCGGACGCGGTCGCGACCGTGTGGCCGTGAACCATCGTGCAGACATGCGTGGTCCACCTCCTGCGCAACTCGTTCCGGTACGCGGCCCGGCAGGACTGGGACAAGATCGCCAAGGCGCTCAAGCCCGTCTACACCGCGGCGACCGAGGACGCCGGGACCGAGCGGTTCATGGAGTTCGCCGAGGCGTGGGGCAAGAAGTACCCGGCGATCGTGAAGCTGTGGTCGGACGCGTGGGCTGAGTTCGTGCCGTTCCTGGCCTTCGACGTGGAGATCCGCAAGGTTATCTGCAGCACCAACGGGATCGAGAGCGTCAACGCGCGTATCCGCAAGGCGGTGCGGGCTCGTGGGCACTTCCCCAATGAGCAGGCCGCGCTCAAGTGCGTGTACATGGCGTTGATGAGTCTGGACCCCACTGGGCCCGGCCGCCGGCGATGGACCATGCGCTGGAAAGCACCGCTCAGGTGCTGCAGCGACTGCAGGCCACGCAGGTGCTGGACTGGTCGAGGGCGGTGATCGACTCGATCCAGGTACGCGCTGAAAAGGGGGCGATCTGACCGGGCCGAGCCCGGTCGATCGTGG